>DUUO01000079.1 GCA_012841525.1 Clostridiales bacterium | reverse complement strand
TTTTGCTAATAATATACAAATAAATTTATCATTTTTTGTAAATGTGCTTTTTATGTTTTATAATTATTGTAAATGAAGTAAACAAAATAAATTATATATCAAATAAAAATGGACGAAGAAAAAAACAAACAACCCAGTGACATTTATATGGTCAATAATAAAAAACGTTTTTATGTTACTCATGACCAAAAAACAACCACTAAAATTAGACTAAAAGAAGAAGGAATGATATGGGACTACAGAGCAAATAAGTGGTTCTTTTTGGAAACATTTCTTTTTAAATTAAAAGGACTTGCACCATGGTTAAATAATCCTTTATACAGTATATATTGTTCTGAGTTATATATATTAGAAAATGAAATAGAATGCTGGAATTGCAAAAACAAAATCAAAGTTTATGCTTTTGCCACTGATAGAAGTTATCAAAAAGATGAAGATTATGTATTAAATAAAAACTTAAAACTTTTGCCGTATATAACCTGGACACCAAAAATTTTATACTCTTATATCAAAAAAAATACAAACTTAAAACCAAGAGTCACTGGCGATCGAAACACACCATATGGTGCTAAATATTTAGCAAATATTTGTCCCCATTGTCATAGCACTCAAGGTGATTGGCATTTGTTTTTTGACAAATCTAAAAGCTCTTTTTGGGCACCTTTGATTTATGATGATGTGCCTAAATTAAAAGCCACAAAGTTTGAAAATGATGTCGTATTAGAGTTCAATTATTACGTTCCTCAAACAGATTTGAACGATCCATCCCCTAGTATCTATCAGGTGGATAAGGATATCAATATTAAAGACATTGGGCAACTAAAAGAGAAATGGGAAAGACAACCAGATGTTGACATTAAAGAAAAACTACTTGATATTCACCAACAAAAACCATACAAAAAAAGAAAACCAAAAAGCGATTCATAAATAAATTTACACAACATTATTAATTAAAAAATCTTGTTTTTAATTTAATTTATTTTTCTTTTATATCGAATTGAAAATCACAAATATCTTTGCCGCTTGCAATGGTTGTTGTTCTTTTAAAATCAATATCAGGTTGATGTTTTTCAAAAAATAGAGCATCGCCTTTGCAACAACTATCTCTTAAATGCGAAAGTCCCACTGCATCAAATATTTCTACAAGCCTGCATCTATATACTGATATATTAACCCTATCTTCTGTATCAGATTCTAATCTCCAATCGGTATTTGGAAATTTATTAATAATATCGCAATAATATATTTTTCTATCTTCTCTTGCCATTTCTTTTAAATCTTCATATTTAATTTTTGGAATTAGACATTTGAGTTGAGTTATTGCAGCAGTCGTTATAAGATTTCTAAAAATTTCTTCAGCCTCTTTTTCAGAATAATATTTAAGAAGTGGTCTATATATCAAAATTGCTTCTTTTATTAACTTTCTTGATTCTTTATCTTTTTTATCTTTTGACTTTTCAAGATTTTTATATGGCTCACCTTTAAGTTCTTCAAAGCCTAAATTGAAAATTACTTTCATAAGCTTTGAAAATCCAATTTCCTTTTTCAAAAATTTCAAAGCGGATAATTTTATTTTAATATCCATTGTTAATTTTGACATTTTTTATTCCTTTTCAAAAATTTAAGCGAATAGTTTTTATTTTTATACCTTTGTTAATTT
>DUUO01000078.1 GCA_012841525.1 Clostridiales bacterium | reverse complement strand
TGGCGGAGAAGCCGGGATTTGAACCCGGGCCACCTTTAACAGTGCTACTCCCTTAGCAGGGGAGCCCCTTCGACCTCTTGGGTACTTCTCCATTCGTGTTTTTTTATAATATCACGAGATAGAATATAAAGTCAATTTTTGAACATGTCTTTAATTTAAAATAATTATGCGTTGTCTATTTAAAATCTTTTTTTGAAGCAAAATAAATATGCATTGTCAAAATTCAAAGCTATTTTTAAATCAAATAATTTGTGTTAGGAAAATTTAATGCCATATTTTATTTATAATAAGGTAAAATATTAGAAGTTGTTGTTAGTTAATAGAGTGAAATATTAAAATATGCTATTATAACTTATATAATTAGAGGTTGATTATGATTATATATTTTTCAGCATGTGGTAATTCAAAACAAGCAGCATATATGCTATCTAAAGGTTTAGGCGATGATAGAGTTGTTAATTTAGCATCTGCACTTAAAAATAAAGAGTTTGAATACAAGCTTGAAGATGGGGAAGATCTAGGTTTTGTTTTCCCAGTATATTTTTGGGGTGTTCCTTCAATTGTTTTGGATTTTGTTAAATCATTAAAAGTAGAAAATGTAGAGAATGCATATGTCTATACCGCAATAACTTGTGGAAGTTCAACTGGGCTTGCTGGCAATATGTTAAAAAAAGCACTCAAAAAAAGAGATATAAAATTAAGTGCTGAATATGGTATTGAGATGCCAGATACATATGTTGTAATGTTCCCTGTAGATAAAAAAGAAGTCGCAGAGCAAAGATTAGATAAAGCAGAAAAATATATAAGTGAAGTTGTAAAAGATATACAAGAAAAAAAGACTAAAAAAACAAATAAACGCAAAGGCGGAATAAAAAAATTTATCACATACATAACATATCCAATATATGGCAAATATAGAAAAACAAAAAGATTTGAAGTTTCAGATAAATGCATAGGGTGTGGCATTTGCGAAAAAGTTTGTCCAATTGATGCAATTGAAATGAAAGATGGCAAACCTGTATGGGTAAAGGAAAAATGCGTTCATTGCTTAGCATGTATACATAGATGTCCTGAAAATGCAATCATCAATGGAGCATCTAGCAAAAATGGACAATATACAAATCCAAGAATTAATCTAGATATTTACAAAAAATAAAAACAAATAATATATAAAAAAATTATCTAGACATTTACAAAAAATAAAAACAAAAAACCTCGACATTTACTAAAAAAGCAAAGAATGATTTGTCTAGTAAAATGGACAACATACAAATAAAAAAATTAATCTAGACATTTATAAAAATTAAAAGTAAAAAGCGAACAATATACAAATCTAATGATAATTTAGATAAAAGGTTTAAGGTAATAATATGAAATATTTAGTGTTACTAGGAGATGGAATGGCAGATGTGCCAAATGCTGAAATTGGTGGTTTAACGCCAATAGAAAAAGCACATACTCCAAATATTGATAAAATTGCAAAAAAATCGCAAGTAGGCTTGGTTCAAAGCATACCAAAAGGAATGAAGCCTGGTAGTGATGTGGCAAACCTTTCAATTTTAGGTTACGATCCCAAAAAATACTATAGTGGTAGAAGTCCTCTTGAAGCACTTGCAATTGGGGTAGATTTAAAAGATGGAGATGTAGCAATTAGAACTAATTTAGTAACTTTATCTGATGGCGATTGGGATGAAAAAGTGATGCTAGATTATTCAGCAGATGAAATTTCTACTGCAGAAGCGAAGCAATTAATTGAGGAAATTCAAAAAGAACTTGGAAATGATAAATATCATTTTTATGCTGGTTTTAGCTATAGACATTGCTTGGTTGTAAGTAATGGAACAACCAAAACCACCTTAACTCCACCACATGATATTTCTAAACAAAAAGTAGGAGATAAATTACCAAAGGGTGAAGGAGGAAAAGATTTAGCATATTTAATAAAGGCATCTGAAAAAATATTAAAAAATCATCCTGTAAATATACAAAGAATCAAAGAGGGGAAAAATCCTGCAACTCACATTTGGTTTTGGGGTGCTGGTACAAAACCTCAACTAGATTCTTTTGAAGAAAAATATGGATTAAAAGGTGCAATAATATCAGCAGTAGATTTACTTAAAGGAATTGCTGTTGGAGCAAAAATGAAAGCTCCATATGTAGAAAATGCAACTGGTACAATTAATACAAATTGGAAGGGAAAAGTTGAAGCAGTAAAACAATGTTTTGATAGTGGGATAGATTATGTATATTTGCATATGGAAGCTCCAGATGAATGTGGCCATCAAGGAGATCTTGAAAATAAAATACGTTCTATCGAAAAAATAGACTGGGTAACAGGAGAACTTTACGACTACTTAAAATCAAAAAATGAACCTTTTGTTTTAGTCCTAACTCCAGACCATGCAACGCCTTTAGATGTAATGACACATACCAGTACGCCAATTCCATATATGATATACAAAAGCTACAAAGAGCTAGATTCGGATACAGTATACTCTGAAAAGGCTGCCCAAAATGGTGTGTTCTTACATAGCGGCTCTGACATAATGAAAACAATGCTTGCAGAAAAAGACAAAAATATTTAATAAAAAAAGACATGCGTCTTGAAACAAACTTAGAGTACAAGAAAAAAGAATTTAATTAAAACTTTAATGAAGTTGTTAATAAAAAAGAAATGTAACTAAAATTAATAACCTTAAATTAATAAGACAAAACGAAAAAATTTAATAAAGATATTAAAAAAAGTGGTGTTCTAATCACTGATTAAATTTAAAAACACCATATAAAAAAACATAGATATTATGATTACAAGTAACGAACTAAGAAAAAAATATATTGATTTTTTTGTTAAGAAAAATCATGCACATATTGGAAGTGGATCATTGATTCCAGACAATGATCCAACAGTTTTGTTTACTACTGCTGGAATGCATCCACTTGTTCCATATTTACTAGGGGAAACACATCCACTTGGCAAAAGACTTGTCAATGTTCAAAAATGTGTAAGAACAGGTGACATTGGTGAAGTTGGAGATGCAACACATTGTACTTTTTTTGAGATGCTTGGAAATTGGTCTTTGGGCGATTACTTCAAAAAAGAAAGCATTGAATATTCATATGAATTTTTAACAAAAGAGTTAAATATAAAACCAGAAAATATTGCAATTACAGTTTTTGCAGGCGATGACGATGCTCCTAGAGATACAGAATCTGCAAATCATTGGTTAAGACTTGGAATTTCTGAAGATAAGATTTTTTACCTAGATAAAAAACATAATTGGTGGGGCCCTGCTGGTCAAACTGGTCCTTGTGGTCCTGATACAGAAATTTTCATAATAACAGATGTAAAGTGCGATAAACCAGATTGTTCACCTGCTTGTGATTGTGGCAAGTATGTAGAAATTTGGAACAATGTTTTCATGGAATACAACAAACAAGAAGATGGTGCATATGTTCCATTAAAACAAAAAAATGTTGACACTGGAATGGGGCTTGAAAGAACAGTTGCAATGTTAAATGGATATGACAGTGTTTATGAAATTGATGTATTTCAAAAAGCTCTTAAAGTCTTAAAAGAAAATGCAACATTAGAAAACGAAAGGGCTTTTAGAATAATATTAGATCATTTAAGAACTGCAACTTTTATGTTAGGAGATGAAAAAGGAATTACTCCTTCAAACTTAGATCAAGGCTATGTTTTAAGAAGATTAATAAGGCGTTCTATTAGATTTGCAAGAGTTATAATGCTTGAAGCTTCACATTTAACTGAAATAGTTAAAACATATATTGATGAATATGGCGATTTTTATGAAGAACTAAAAACAAACGAAAATAAGATTATTGAAGAGTTTGAAAAAGAGGTCGAAAAATTTGCTAAAACTTTAGAGCAAGGAATAAAACGTTTCGAAAAAATGGTAGAACATATTAGAAATAAAGTCATTAGCGGAAAAACTGCTTTTAGACTATATGATACCTTTGGTTTCCCAATAGAAATGACAGTAGAACTTGCACAAGAACATGGTTTTGAAGTTGATGTAGAAGAGTATGAAAAATGCTTCAAAGAACATAGGGAAAAATCTCAAGCAGGTTCAGAGCAAAAATTCAAAGGTGGTCTTGCAGATAATAAAGAAGTAACTGCAAAACTTCATACAGCAACACATCTACTTCTTTGTGCTTTACAAAAAGTTTTTAATGATCCAAATATTCAACAAAGAGGTTCAAACATTACTGCTGAAAGATTAAGATTTGATTTTAATTTTGATAGGGCTTTAAGTAAAGAAGAACTTCAACAAGTGGAAGATCTTGTAAATGAAGCAATACAAAAAGAAATTCCAGTTACATGTCAAGAATTGCCGATTGAACAAGCAAGAGCTGAAGGTGCTTGTGGAATTTTTAATGATAAGTATAGTGATATTGTAAAAGTTTATTCAATTGAAGGATATAGCAAAGAAATTTGTGGCGGTCCTCATGCTAAAAACACAAAAGAACTTGGCAAATTTAAGATAATAAAAGAACAATCTTCTTCTAGTGGCGTAAGAAGAATTAGAGCAATTTTAGAAGATTAAAAACAAAAACTTTACGCAACAAAAGAACGATCACATATATAGAGAGAGAAAGTAGAAGATTACAAACTTTATGCAACAAAAAGCTAAAAGACATATAAAAAACAAATTGTTGCATAAATGTTTAGTGTAAAAAGAACACACAATAAATTTTGTATCCATATACATTTATTAATTTATATATGAACAAATATCAAAAAATTTTATTGAGTTTCCAGGATAAAAAATATCAAGAGTTTTCTAAAAAACTTGTTCCAGATGATGCCTATGAAATAATAGGCGTTAGAATGCCCATCATAAGAAAACTTGCAAAAGAATATTTTCTAGATCCATATACTAAAACTTTTATGGAAGATTTACCACATAAATATCATGAAGAAAATATGCTGCATGTATATTTTATTGATCAAATTAAAGACTATGATTTAGGTATAAAAGCTCTAGATAAATTTTTACCATATGCAACCAATTGGGCTGTGACAGATTCTTTTTCTAATCGCAAATTTATGTCTAAAAATGCCTTTTATCAAAAACTCCTTGATTGGTTAACATATGATAAAGAGTATACAATAAGATATGGAATTGTTTCCCTTTTGAAATATTTAGACAATGATGAAAAAATAGATGAGATGCTAAAAAAAGTATTAGAAGTAGAAAAAGACACATATTATATCAATATGGCAAAGGCTTGGTTTTTATGTGAAGCATTGATAAAACAATACGAAAAAACAATACCTTTATTTGAAGAAAACAAAAAAAGATTTGACGAAAATTTGCCCAACAAAAAATCTAAAAATGGCATAAGTTTTAGTAGAGACATTCAAAACAAGGCAATACAAAAATGTGTAGATAGTTTTAGAATCTCTGATGAAACAAAAGACTATTTGAAAACATTGAAAATAAAAAAGTCTTAACAAAAAACAAAAGACTTTTGGCAAAAATTTAAGCATACTAAAAAGCCATAACAAGTGAGATAGAAAATTTAACATTGACTTATAAAAAAAAAATATGCTAAAATAAAAAAAACGATAAACGAGGATTCTATGAGATTTATAGTTAGACAAAAATATTTTGCAATACGTGATGGATTTTATATCAAAAATGAAATGGGACAAGATGTTTATTATGTCCAAGGCAAGCTTTTTTCTTTTGGTAAAAAACTTTATCTTCGTAATGCTATGGGGCAAGAGTTATTTATAAAACAAAGACTTTTTAGGATAAGACCAAGATTTGATTTTTATGTAAATGATGAACGAATTGCTGTTGTAAAAAGAAGATTGTTTCCAATTTTTATGAAAAGATATAAAATTAACACAGAAGATTTTGGCAAGTTGAAAATTAAAGGTAATATTATTGCATGGAAGTTTTCTATAGAATCTGAAGATGGTGTTTTAGCAACAGTTAACAAAAAATTTAAAGTCAATGATATATATGAGGTAGATATTTTCAATAAAAATTTTGAAGCACTAGGCCTTGGCATTGCCGTTATGCTAGATGCAATTCATCATAAAGGGCATTAATAAAAAAATATA
>DUUO01000077.1 GCA_012841525.1 Clostridiales bacterium | reverse complement strand
TATGACAACAACCTTAACAAAGTATTTTATGAAAAAGCAAACCAGCTGCAACGAATATTTTTAATTTAATTTTAAGTGCAAATTTAATAATAACAAATTGACTTTTTGTGATATCATACTAGAGACGATAAAAAAGGAGTTACATATGAGAAACATTATGAAAGTATATTTACTAGAAAGTCCTGGAAGAATTGCAAGAGCCGTACTAGAACAAATTAAAGAAACTCTTTCCGAAATTGAAAATCCAGTTTTAGGATTAGCAACAGGCAGCACACCTTTGAGGTTATATGGTGAAATGATTAGAGATTACAACAATGGTGGCTTTTCATACAAAAAAGTCAGAACAATAAACTTAGATGAATATGTTGGCCTTGATGGAAGCCATCCACAAAGCTATAGATATTTTATGAATGAAAATTTATTTGACCATATTGATATTAAAAAAGAAAACACCTTTGTTCCAAATGGAGTTGCAAAAGATTTAGATGCAGAATGTCAAAGATATTCCAAATTAGTTTCTGATAATCCACCAGATATTCAAATTCTTGGAATAGGTTCAAATGGACATATAGCATTTAATGAACCAGGTTCATCATTTGATTCTACAACCCGTGTCGTTGATTTAACAGAAAATACAATTAAAGACAATTCAAGATTTTTTGATTCAATTGATGAAGTTCCAAAACAAGCAATATCTATGGGCATAAAAGATATTATGAAAGCAAAAAGTATAATATTAATAGCAACAGGCACAAGCAAGGCAAAAGCACTTAGAAGAATGTTAACCGAACATTATGCTGAAGATAGCCCTGCTTCAGTTTTACAAATGCACAAAAATGTTACTATTTATGCCGATGAAAGTGCAGCACATCTAATACCAGAAGCATTTTAACTAAAAAGTTTATTTAACTACAATTATATAAACAAAACATATTCACATAAAGATTTTTAACTAAAAGAGTTTTATATAACTACAATGACATAAACAAAACATATAATATCTAAAGCATTATAACTAAAAAGAGTAAAACAATTAAAAAATTAAGCCCCTTTCAAAATTGTTAGGGGCTTTTTGTTGTTAGTTTTCAAGGTGTTTAAACACTTATGTTTTATTTTACCATTCTACCATTTGAAAAGTATATTAAGTTCTTTTTCAAACACTGCGCCTTTAGGAATTTTATCTTCACCAAAAGCAAGATTTTCTATATCTTCAGTTGCTTCAAAAGTAAATGTTCCATAAATTAATACTAAAGTTTCATCTTTACCATATCCATAGCTATCTTTATTTGGTGGATTAGAATTTTTTAAGAGTCCTTCCATGGCTAATATTATAGATTTTTCATCTTCTGCAATCTGAGTAGTGAAATGATCATCTTCAAAACTTGTTGTATGGTCAACATTTATTTGATAATAAAAATGGCCTCTTATGTCTTCTATTCCTAATTGGGAATTAAATTCATTTCTAAAGCGAAATAACTCAAAAGAAGCATCTTTTATTTTAACTTTTGTATCAGCATCAATTTTTAATTTCACATCTGCTGTAGATATTCTAGGATTTTCTTCATTTTTATGATCAGTTATTTCACCTTCATATGCTACATCTATAAGCCATTTTGTTTCAAAATGCGAAGCGGCAGGAATTCTATATACAATTTCTTGATTATATTTTTTAATAGGAAAATCATCATACGTTATTGAATATGGCACCGTCTTATATGACTCGGTAATATATAAACATACGGGATAGCCAGATTTTAAACCAGTAAGATTAATAATATTTTCTCCATTTTTTAGTTCTGCTTTTTTAATAAAAAGCTCATCTTTAACTAATTGTTTTCTAAAATCAAATCTATTAAATCTATAGTCTGTTTCCTCGTCATACTCTTGAAATTCAAAATCTTTTATTTTTTTATTGGGTGCATATTCATACTCAGCTTCATAGATTCTAGGATAAAAAGCATAAAGATGAACTTTAGATTTACTATCTTTTATAATATTGTCGATATCATCAACATTAACTTTAACTTTTGCACTATTTGTTGTTATATCGCTAACATCAATATCGTATAAAACATCATGAATTATTCTATCAAAAGCACCTTGTCCAGTGGAATATGTATCTAGCTCATAATCTTTTTCTTCCCTTTTCCCTTCCATGTAATTAGATGCTCTATACTTAAAAACAATATTTTCATCATCATCTACACTTTCACTTATATTTCCTAATCTAACCTGTTTCGATGAGAACTTTTGTTTTAATGTAAGGTGATATCCTTGGTGAACTATTCTAGATTGTGTTTTTCTTTGTTCTAATTCACTGGATTTCATCCCATATTTATAAGGAGTATTCTCAACTTTATATTCTGCATAAAAATACTGATAACCATCAGCATCAAGATCTGTTAACCTGCCGTGTATTTTATTTTTTTCAATAGTCTTAGGATTTCTATAACTAACACTACAAGTTTTTAAATCCCAACGAAAATCCTCTACATTAAATTCTTTTTTCGTTTTAATTTTTGCTTCAAAACATATAGAATCATCAGATTTAAAATATTGAACTGTTTTTTGGTCTGGATTTTCGTATGTGCCTTTCCTTAAATCATCAGCCATATATTTTTCCGTATAATATGCATATGTTCCAAGGCGGTTTCCTGACTCAATGTTTTGAATGTCATTATCCAATTTAAGAGTATAATTATCATATTGACCGCATCCTCCAAGCATAAGATTACCCATTAAATCGTTATAATAATATTCAGTGAAAGGTCTATTTTCACCATAAATTTTGGGGTCAAAAGGAGCAGTATTATATAACCTGTTGTTATAATTGCCACTCATACCATCATAAAGATAATTATATTTATCATAATCTTCCTCCATTACTGGTTTTAATGGTTCTAATTCAAAACTAGGAACATTTTCTCCTTTTCTACTATCTTGTGGTCTAACATATACTCTGAGATATTCAATTTCTACTTTTGACTTTCCAATACAAGCAGAAAGTGCTAGCGCCAAAGTAAAAATCAACATTAACATCAATATAGGTATAATAATTTTCTTTTTTTTGTTCATTTCATCACCTAAAATTCTTTCTTAATTTTTCTGATTAATTTTATTATTAATATTTTTTTATAATTAATCATTCCTTAATATTTATTATAACAAATAAAATTAAAATATACTCTTTTACTTCAGCTTGATTTTTTGCTCAATATTTGTGCTTACTTTTAGGCTTAACATTGGCTAATATTTGAAAAGATAAAATTTAATTAAATATATATTTAAAAAAGAAAAGCTGTTAAATTTAAAACTTTTAACAGCCTTTTTTATTCAAATGGAGCTGGTGGACGGAATCGAACCGACGACCTATTCATTACGAGTGAATCGCACTACCGACTGTGCTACACCAGCTAACACTTTATCTAAATATTTTTATAAAGATTTTAGTGTTATTATTTTTTATTTTGCAGTTTCTACTGCAACAGCAACTGCAACAGTTGCACCAACCATTGGGTTATTGCCCATTCCAATTAAGCCCATCATTTCAACGTGTGCTGGAACTGAACTTGAACCTGCAAATTGTGCATCTGAGTGCATTCTTCCCATTGTATCTGTCATTCCATATGATGCTGGACCTGCTGCCATATTATCTGGATGCAATGTTCTACCTGTGCCACCACCACTTGCAACTGAGAAGAATTTTTTACCATGTTCATTAGCCCATTTTTTGTATGTGCCCATAACTGGATGTTGGAATCTTGTTGGGTTTGTGGAGTTTCCTGTAATTGCTACATCAACACCTTCGTGTATCATAACTGCAACACCTTCAGTAACATCATCGCAACCATAACATTTAACTTTTGCTCTTTCGCCATCAGAAAAAGGAATTTCTTTTGCAACAGTTAATTTTTCTTCAAAATGGTCAAATGTTGTTTCAACATATGTAAATCCGTTTATTCTGCTAATAATATATGCTGCATCTTTTCCAAGTCCATTTAGTATAACTCTTAAATCTTCTTTTCTAACTTTATTTGCAGATCTTGCAATTCCTATTGCTCCTTCTGCTGCTGCAAAACTTTCATGCCCTGCTGTAAATGCAAAACATTTTGTTTCTTCTCTTAAAAGCATAGCAGCAAGATTTCCATGTCCAATACCAACTTGTCTTACATCTGCAACTGATCCTGGAATACAAAATGATTGCAATCCTTCACCTATTGCTTCTGCAGCATCTGCAGCTTTTTTAATGCCTTTTTTAATAGCATAAGCACAACCTACAGTATATGCCCAAACTGCATTTTCAAAAGCGATTGGTTGAACTCCTTTAACTATAGAATCTACATCTATTCCCTTATCTAGACAGATTTTTCTTGCTTCTTCTAAATCTTTAATTCCATTTTTATTTAGGAATTTATTGATTTTATCGATTCTTCTTTCATATCCTTCAAAATTAATAGCCATAGTTAGCCTCCTTATTCAACACGTGGGTTGATAAATTTAACTGCATCATCAAATCTTCCATATTTTCCTGTGCAGTTTTTCAAAGCAACTTCTGGAGCAATGCCTTTTACATTAATTTGCTCCATCATTGGTCCTATTTTCACAAATTCATAACCTATGATTTGATCACTTTCGTCAAGACCAAGTTTAGTTACATAACCTTCTGCTAAATCTAGATATCTAGGTCCTTTTAAGGTTGTTGAATATGTTGTTCCAACTTGACTTCTTAATCCTTTACCTAAATCTTCTAAACCTGCTCCAATTGGTAGACCATTTTCTGAAAAAGCAGTTTGTGATCTTCCATATACTATTTGTAAAAATAGCTCTCTCATTGCTGTGTTAATTGCATCACAAACTAAATCAGTATTAAGTGCTTCTAAAATTGTTTTTCCAGTTAAAATTTCAGCAGCCATAGCAGCAGAATGTGTCATTCCTGAACATCCTATTGTTTCAATGAGTGCTTCTTCAATAACACCATTTTTAACATTAAGGGTTAATTTACATGCACCTTGTTGTGGAGCACACCAACCAACACCATGAGTTAAACCAGAAATATCTTTTACTTCTTTTGCTTGTACCCATTTTCCTTCTTCAGGAATTGGTGCTGGGCCATGATTTGCACCCTTTGCAACACAATACATATCTTTTACTTCTTTTGAATATTGCATTGAAATCCTCCTTATTATCTTTTGTCAGTATCCAACTGACTTATATTCATATCGTAATAACTATATCATTTTATATGACTTTATGTAAATTAAAAGGAGCAATTTACAAATTGGATTTTTAGAAAATCCACATTACTTTATTCAAATTAAAAGGAGTGATTCGTAAAATACATTTTAAAGAAATAATCTGTAAAAAAAAAAGAAGGTGCTATAAAGCACCTTCCTCTCGAATATTGCATTAAGGATTTATGCACCTGCTCCTGCAGGTGGGTGAACTGTCTAAGATCTCTGCCTTCCCGTTATCAAGTTGCCTTGGGGCCTGACATAAAAATTAGAACTCCGTAAACCCATAATCAAATTAGGGTGAAAATCTAACTTAATGTTTTCAATATCCTTCGAGCAACTTTATTATATCATTTTAAGTTACCTCTTTCAATACCACCTTGAAAAAAACACCTTAAAAAAAGTTAAAAACAAATGGAAAATCTTCTAAATTTTGCGACACCAATTCGTTATTTTAATAAAAAGAAATTTTTCAAAAACTATGTGAATTTTTCAAAAAATGTCAAAATGACAATGAATTCTTTTATCAAAAAAAGATTGAAATTAAATCCTTAACTTTTAATCAAAAGTTTAACTAAATTATTTTTTGCCAATAAAATGGTTATATTTTAACACCAAATTATTGATATATTTTTCATCAACTCCAACGCATTCAAGGATTTGTTTTTGCTTTGCTGAGAAAGCATATTTTCTCATATATACATCATTAACTTTAGTGATTTGAATT
>DUUO01000012.1 GCA_012841525.1 Clostridiales bacterium | reverse complement strand
GGTTGTTGTCATATATAAAATGCTTTGTTTTTGGTTGTTTGTTATATATTAGATACTTTGCTTTGGTTGTTTGCTTTTGTACAGAACTAATAAAAGATATTATGGTTTATTGGTGTTGTATTTTGATGTTAAATCTAAAGGTAGGTGCAACTAGTTTTGTATTTTGAAAAGTCAATATTTCAGACCTATTTACATATATGCATTATTTATATAAAATTTTATATGAAGGCAAAAAATTGACAGTGCTGAAATATATATGTATATTTAAGAAGTAGAGAGTCGGCAACCTTTATAAAGGTTTGGAGGAATTAATATGCTAGAAATAGAGCATTTATATAAAAAATATAGGAATAGTGAAAGGTTTTCTGTTGAAGATTTGTCCCTATCTTTAGGCAGGGGAGAAATCTTTGGCTTTTTAGGACAAAATGGTGCAGGCAAATCAACTACAATTAAATGTTTAACAGGAATATATCCTTTTACAAGTGGAACAATTAGAATTTGTGGTTATGATATTTCTAAAGATCCAATTTCAGCGAAAATGAATATGGGCTATGTGCCAGATAACCATGCTGTTTATGAAAAGTTGACAGGCAGAGAATTTGTCAATTACACGGCAGATATTTACAAGGTTAACAAAAGAAATAGAACTGAAAGGTTTGATAAATATGTAGAACAATTTAAGTTAAGCCATGCAGTAGATATGCAAATTAAATCATATTCACATGGTATGAAACAAAAGATTTGTGTTATTGCTGCATTAATACATAATCCTAAACTTTGGGTATTAGACGAACCAATGATGGGACTTGACCATCAATCCATGATAGAAATATTAAAAAGAATGAATGAACATTGTGATGAAGGGAACACCGTTTTCTTCTCAAGTCATAACTTAGATTTAGTTGCGAAAATTTGTGATAGGGCAGCGATTATTAAAGATGGTAAATTACAATGTGTTATAGATCTAAAAATACCAGAAAACAAAAAAACACTTGAAGAACAATTTGTTAGAATAACATCATCTGACCCGCAAAGTGAAGAAGATGCTGCTATAGCAGAATTAGTGAAAGAAAAATATGAATAAAATTTCACATAAGTAAACTTGGTTACATTGTAAAAATGAAAATGAATCAAAATTAATGATGTGAGAGTAACCTTAGTACATTGCAAAAAATGCAAATGAATCAAAATTAATGATATGAATAATATAGGCACTTTATTAAAACTTGAAATAAAAAACACAAATCTTGGAAGTTTTAGGCCAAAAGAGTATAAAAGCTGGCTCAAACTTTTACTTTATTTGGTAGTTTTAGTTCTATTTTGCTATTTGGGTTATTTTGCCTCTAGAATATTTTTTAGTATGTTTAAAACTGCAGGCATTGCTTATGAGGCTTTGATATTATTTTTTACTGTTGTTTTCATTTTGCTTGTAATTACAGGAACTAGTGGAACTATTAAGGTTTTATACTTTAATGGTGATAATGAAATTTTAATTAGATATCCAGTTAATGGTAATGAAATATTTTTTAGCAAAATTTTATTTTTGCTAATCAAACAATCCATTATAACAATTTTGATATTAATTCCTTTCTTACTCGGATATTCAAGTATAGAAACAGTAGGTTCTGAATTTGCCTATAGGGCGCCACTTGCTGCATTCTTTATGATTTTTATAACCTTTTTCATAGCAAATATACTTGCTATTCCTGTTATGCATTTAACAAACAGAATAAGAAATAAGTTTATTTTAATAATAATTTTCCTTGCAGTTTTGGTTACAGCTCTATTTGCAGGATATATGTGGCTATTTAACAAAATGGTTTTATATATGAAAGAGCAAGCCTTTTCAGTTTTTGATCAAGAAATTGTAGACAAAATTAAAGATGTAACAAAATACTTATATCCAAAACATTTTGCAGATCTTTTAACTGGTGAAAAACCATATATTGCATATCCAAGTTTAATTATTGCAACAGGAGTAGGAGCAGCAATTACATATTTAATTGTTGAATTTTTATATTTCAAGACTTTGTTAACTAATATAGAAATTGAAGGCAGTGCATTCAAAAGAAAAACTAAAAATAGAGTTCGCCCAGTATTTTTCACATTGCTAAATAAAGAATTCATACAAGTATTTCGTTCAGTAAACTATTCATTCCAATATTTTGTTTTAGCATGTGCTATGCCTGGTATGGTATTTTTCAGTAATAGCATAGTGCAAACTCTAGCAAAGCAACAATCTGGTGAAAGAATGACCTTTGGTGTTACTTTGCTTGTTATGATGGTTTTTACAACTATAATAACCTCTTTTGCAGCAACTTCAGTAAGTAGAGAAGGTTCAAACTTTTATTTAACTAAAGTCGCACCAGTTTCAATTAGAACCCAATTATTTGCAAAATTTACAATGTATTTCATCGTTTCATTTTTGGCAAATAGTATAAGCCTTGGAGTAATTGTTGGTGCAGGGCAAATGAAGTCAGATTATGCTTTTATAACTTTTGCAATAGTTCAACTTAATGCGATAACTCTTACATTAATTGCTATGCAAACAGATATAGATAAACCTGTATTTAATTTAGTAGGTGATGGTGGCGAAATTTACAATAATAATTTAAATACAACAAGAGCTGTTATACGAGGAATGGTGATATCAGTAGTACTTGGTATGCTTGGAATGATTTTTGGTTCACAACTAAAATTAATTATTATAGTAATATTATCCATAAGCATTATAGGTTTTATTTATGCTGTATTGAGATATGAAATTAATTTGCAAAAAAGATATTACTCCATTAATAACTAAAATATTAAATTATCACAAAAGTAGTGTAAATTTTACGCTAAAGTCTTTTACATGCAAATAGAACAAAAATAAATAGTAAGTATTAAGTGTAATAAAATATTAAAACAGATTAACATAACTTGAGATGAAAATAATAGGTATACGGTAATACTATAAAATAGTTGAAATATAACTTGAAAGAAAAATAATATATACGGCGATATATTAAAACAGACAAAATATTAGCGCCTGATAAAAATAATAAAGCATACGGCAATATCATAAAATAGACAAAATATAACTTGAGATAAAAATAATAAAGCATACGGCAATATCATAAAATAGACAAAATATAACTTGAGATAAAAATAATAAAGTATACGGCAATGTCGTAAAATAACTAAAATATTAATATATTATATAAAGTATAAGGCAATTTTATAGAAGGTGGAAGAACATGAAAAAATTTATAATAATTACAATATGTTTGATACCAATAATTTTGATACTTGCATTAAATGGGGCAAGTACAATTGTCGCTATTAATACCCCTGATAACCCAACTGAAATTGAAATCAGAAATCATAACAATAGATTAGTTACTGATCGTGAAGCTTTAGAAGTAGAATTAACAAACGATGAATCTTTTATAATCATAAATATTTTCCCTGAGATAACTAAAAATAAAAATATTAATAAGCCAATATTAAACTCTAATTCTACAGGGGAAGTAGCTTTAGAAAAAATTAAAGATACAAATAGATATAGAGTAATTCCTAAAAAGCCAGGTTATGCTGAACTAATACTTTCAGCAGAGGCAAATGTTGAATTAAAGCGTAAATTATCTTTCATAGTAAAAACCAATAAAATAACTGAAGTTGACATTTTAGATGCCAATAGGAGACAACTTGGTGTATCAGACTCTAAAAGTGAGGCAGTTTATGAATTTGGCGACACATATTATTTAGACTATTATGCTAAACCTTTTGATGCATTAGATTTTGTTTCACCCAAATGGAGTTTTAGTCCTTTTGGTGCTGCAGAAGTACATAATGGCCATGTTGTAATCAATGATGAATTAGAAAGAGAAATAACAACTGTTACATTCTCAGCCTATGGAAAAGATGGGATTCCTATTAACTCAAAAACAAAAATAGATTTTACTAAAACAATAGTTTCTAGGACTTTAGTTCACACAAAAGATGTTGTGGATGAAGATTGGATAAGGGAAAATATTGTGTTTAACGAATATAAAGAAAGTGCAGAAATAAACAAACTAGAGGGTAATAAATACGAAGTTTTAGCAAATGATAGAAGAGTAGTTATTACTGTTTTTGATAATTTAGAAGGCGATGTATATTTTTCAGATGGAATAGAAACAATTTATACTAATACTTCAATTCTACAGTTAATTTTATCTGATGCAAATTCTGGAGAAGTTATTGATTTAGATGATGTTTATTCGCCATATCATAATAATGTTAGATTTGAATCTTGTGATAGCAGCGTGTTAGAAGTTGATAGTGAAAAAGGATTTATAAAACCATTAAAACATGGAACTTGTGAAGTTTCTGCTTTTGTTTTTGATAAAGAGTATAAAAAGACAATAGAAATTAGAGAAGTTAAAGAAGTTTTTTCATTAAAACATGATTATATAGATGAAAAAAGAGGAATTAGGCAAGATAGAATATGGGGTACAAAGTTTATTGAAGGCGGAGAAGATTTAACTCTTACTTGGAAAGAAAGACTTTCTCAAATGAAAATTATAGATACTTATGACTTTTTTATTGAAGATGATGATGCAACATTTGACATAATTTGGGAAACTGATAAAGAGGATGTAATTGAAATACAAAGATTAAATCCAATTGGCGAAAAAAACGATATTAGAATTAAGTTTTTAGAAACAGGACTTGGTCAAAGTGTAAAATTGACAGCATATATGTCAGATGGTAAAAACAAAATAGAACATTTTAAAAGAAGTTTTACTTTTAAAATTTTAAATAGGCCAAATGCAATAAATGTTTTTGATAGTGTGCAGTGTTATAAAGTGTATCAAGAAAGAGCACTTGATATGGTGCTTCAATCTAACATAGTGCATAGCAATGGCACATATGCTAACCGTATTGTAGTTTATGCTAATGTTTGGGGAAACGGATTTAATATCTCTCAAAACCTAGACGTAGATGATCTAAATAAATGGTATGCACTAATTTCTTTTTATAGTGAAAGAGCAGATTTAATTAATGAAATTTCAGATGATAAAATTATATTTGATGATTTTTCAATTACAGGTGTTCCGACACTAGAGGATAAAAAATTTGCAAATATAGCACCTAGAGGTATTGAAATTCATCATATACCTAAAACGCCAGTTATATTTAGATATCTTCAAATTAAAAATTGTACTATGGGGCTTGATATAAGAGAAGTAGCAAATCTTACAATAGAAGGATGTATAATAGGTGATAACAGTCTTGGAGGGGCAACTAGATTTAATGATTGGCATGAAAATATAGATAGTGATTTGTTTATTATTAAAAATTCAATTTTTACAAATTCGTTGGCTCCAAGTATTATGTTTTTATATTCAGAATTAGATCTTGTTGGAAAATATGCAGGTAAAAATATTTTACCTACAGTAAATTTAGAAGGGGATGTAAGGTTTTATAACTGGCAAAGTAGAAAGCAAATAGCTGGTATGTTTGATGCAATAATGTCAAGTTTCTTTGAAGAGGGTTCAGGGCTTGGTGCATTAAAAGATTTGGTTGCACCATTTTGGACTTCAATAATGAAAGATTCTAGGATGGATAAAATGTTTATGTGGCATAGAGGTGTAGAATATGCTTCTATTGGAATGTTTACATATGGTTTAACTGCTAAAAATGATATGAGGAAACTTCACATTGGTAATAAATATATTGCAAAAGAACTTCCAATTTCCAATAAAGATACAAAGCCTTTACTTGAACTTGCAAAAGTTATTTTATCTGTTATAACTAATTCAACAATAGAAGAATTTTATGACTCATATTTAATAGGTTATGATTTTTCTCAAGGTAAGCCAGATGTTTTACCACTAGAACCTGTGCCTGCAACATATGGAATGTATGACTCTTTAACTGGTGGTCAAGCAGCAGAATATATTTAATGTAAAAATTAAACCGTTATATCTAAACTCTAGAAAAATATCGGCAAATTAAAAAATTAACCATTGTATCACATCAGAAACTAAAGGTGAATTTATAAAATGAAAAAATTTTTAATTGTAACAATATGTTTGATACCAATAATTTTAATACTTGCATTAAATGGTGCAAGCTCGATCGTTGCAATTAATACCCCCGATAATCCAACAAAAATTGAAATTAGAGATCAAAACAACAAATTAATTTCTGATAGTGATGTTTTAGAAATAGAATTAACAAATCAAGATTCTTTTATCATAATAAATATTTATCCCGAAATAACAAAAAATAAAAATATCAATCCACCTGAATTAACTCATAATTCTACAGGTGAGGTAACTTTAGAAAAAATCGAAGATACAAATAGATATAGAGTTCTTCCTCAAAAACCTGGTTATGTTGAGCTGGTAATTTCAGCAGAGACAAATATCTCATTAAAGCATAAATTGTCATTTATTGTAAAAACTAATACAATTATAGAAGCTAATATTTTAGATGCCAATAGAAGGCAAATTGGTGTATCAAATTCTAAAAGTGATGCAGTTTATGAATTTGGTGAAACATATTATTTAGACTATTATGCTAAACCTTTTGATGCATTAGATTTTGTTTCACCCAAATGGAGTTTTAGTCCTTTTGGTGCGGCAGAAGTATATAATGGCCATGTTGTAATCAATGATGAATTAGAAAGAGAAATAACAACTGTTACATTCTCAGCCTATGGAAAAGATGGAGTTCCGATTTCTGCAAAAACAAAAATAGATTTTACTAAAACAATAGTTTCTAGGACTTTAGTTCACACAAAAGATGTTGTGGATGAAGATTGGATAAGGGAAAATATTGTGTTTAATGAATATAAAGAAAGTGCAGTAATAAATAAATTAGAGGGTAATAAGTATGAAGTTTTAGCGAATGATAGAAGAGTAGTTATTACGGTTTTTGATGGAATTGAAGGCGATGTATATTTTTCAGATGGAATAGAAACAGTTTATACAAATACTTCAACTCCACAATTAATTTTATCTGATGCAAATTCTGGTGAAGTTGTTGATTTAGATGATGTTTATTCGCCATATCATAATAATGTTAGATTTGAATCTAGTGATAGCAGCATGTTAGAAGTGGATTGGCAAAAAGGATTTATAAAGCCACTAAAACATGGAACTTGTGAAGTTTCCGCTTTTATTTTTGATAAAGAATATAAAAAGACAATCACCATTAGAGATGCCAAAGAAGTTTTTTCATTAAAACATAATTATATAGATGAAAAAAGAGGAATTAGGCAAGATAGAATATGGGGTACAAAGTTTATTGAAGGCGGAGAAGATTTAACTCTTACTTGGCAAGAGAGACTTTCTCAAATGAAAATTATAGATACTTATGACTTTTTCGTTGAAGATGATGATGCAACATTTGACATAATTTGGGAAACTGACAAAGACGATGTAATTGAAATACAAAGATTAAATCCAATTGGCGAAAAAAACGATATTAGAATTAAGTTTTTAGAAACAGGACTTGGTCAAAGTGTAAAATTGACAGCATATATGTCTGATGGTAAAAACAAAATAGAACATTTCAAAAGAAGTTTCACTTTTAAAATTTTAGATAGGCCAAATGCGATAAATATTTTTGATGACCTTCAAGGCTATAAAGTTTATCAATTAAGAGCTTTAGACATGGTCTTACAATCTGATATAGAACATGATGCCACTTCATATAATAGAGCCTTTATGGTTTATGCTAATATTTGGGGCAATGGGTTTGCATTTACAATGGATCTAAGTAAAGGAGGTCCATTTGACCAATCGGACAATTTAATTTTCTTTGATAGAGAAAGAGGAAAGTTAATAAATACAAAAGAAGATGACAAAATAATATATGATGATTTTATCCTTAGTTTTGTTCCAACTTTATTAGATAAAAACCTAGAAAAAATGGCTGGTACAGGAATGTATGTGCAAAATTGTGAGAAAACTCCTGTTACATTTAGATATCTTCAAGTTAAAAATTGTTATATTGGCTTGCAGCTTAGAGTAATTTACAATTTAACAATAGAGGGCTGTGTATTAGGTGATAATAGACTATTTGGAAGTTCTATGGCTACAGATTGGCATGAAGATATAGATAATTCTAAGTTTATTGTAAAAAACTCAATATTTACAAACTCTTCAGGGCCTAGTATTTCATTTTTCTTTGACGACTTACCAACTTCAGTTGCTAATTCAGATAAAAATATGTTGCCTAATATAATATTTGAAGGTAATGTAAGATTTTACAATTGGAAAACAAAAGAGCATATGGATAGCATTGCTGATATTATGCTAAATTCCTTTTTCCCTGATTATGAAAATATTGACGCCTTTAGAAATTTAATTGGACCATTTTGGGCCTCAGTTATGAAAGATCAGAGAATGGGAAATATGTTTATGCGTTATCAAGGCAAGGAATATGCTTCTATCGGAATGTTTATATATGGTTTAACTGCAAACAATGATTTAAATAAATTGCAACTTGGTGATAAATATGTTGCAAAAGAACTTCCAATTTACAATGAAGGTACAGCAGGAATACTCGATGCAATTACACTTATTGGATCAATGGCTTTGAATATGGAAATTGGCAAACTTCAAGCATCCCATATAGTAGGATATGATTTTTCTAAAGGAAAACCAGATGTTTTACCATTAGAACCAGTGCCTGCAACATATGAAATGTATAAATCATTAACTGGTGGAGTTGCTGCTCCATATAAATAAAAAGTTAAATTTTATTTGAAACAAAAGTAATATTTGCATCGTTTGTTGCATTTCATTTCAAAGCATTATTTGTGTCTTTTGTTACATTATCATTTCATAGATATATAGGCGCATTATCACGCAAGTAGCAATTTTTTTAGATTTAATAAGTTTTTAGAAATAGTCTCATGGTGTTTTTTGCGTGTTTGCACTTATTTTTAGACTTAACATGTGTTTTGATTTTTTGCTGTAATTTGTGTTGCTGTTTACAAACATTAAAAACAATAATAAAATTAAGAGAGAAGAAATAATGTTATAACCGTATTGGTTAAATTCCAAAACATTATAATATGAGGTTTTATATTATGAAGATTTTCCTTAAATTTTTACTTGGTATATTCATTTTACTAGTTATTTTAGCAATTATATGTGCCATTCTAATTACAAGAACACCAAGACAATTAAAAATAGAAGATAAGCAATGGTTTGGTGAGGATACTTTTGAAACCCTAGGACTTGCCGATACTAAATTTACCGATATGTATAAATCGCTTAAAAAATTAACAAAAGCAAAAGAGGATGAGATAGTACAAAATGGATTTAATCTTGAAACGGAAAAAGAAAATGTTTCTGCTCTAACTCAAGACTCAAATTATGAAAAAATTTCATCTCTCTTAAAAGAGAAAATTGAGTTTGAAGAAGATGTTATGGCCGTATATAAAGATACAACTTTAGCATATATGCTAGATGATGCACTTCAAAAAACAGACGACTCAAAAATAAAAGATCTTGGGGCAAGCGTTGAGGAGTTAACAATTAAAAAAGATGGCTCTTGCAGATTTGTTTTTTCTTTTGAAGTTCCAGTAAATGATTTGCCAAATATTCCAGCAGTAAAATACCCAAATAAAATATACGCAGTTGGATATTTTAATATATCTGCAAACGATGAAGGTGTAATGACAGTAGGTGCAAAAGATTTAAAAATAAGTGATGAAGATGACCCAATTATTGATTTAATTATTACTGCAATACTTAAAAAAGTATATCCAAGCGAAGAAGTTCCAAGTGAAGAAAGAATTAAAAAACTTCAACAAGATTTGGCAGTAGAGATTTCAAAGGTACTCAATAACCTTGGAAAGTTAGGCTACACTGATGAAACAACCGATGGATCAGAGCCACTTACAGTAGGTATCAAAAAAATTGACATTTCAACTGTTAAATATGGAATGGCAGGTTTTCCACAAGATGGCTATATAACAATTATTGGATATACAAGCGACACTGAATAAAATATTAAATTAATGTGTAATTTTATAAAACAAGGTTTAGTTTATCTTAGGCCTTGTTTTGTTTTTTTGATAAATGTTTAACTTTTTATGGCTATTGTGCTATATTTCCATTTGCAGTGATAAAATTTTATATAATAAATGACTGAAAGTTTATTATATAAGTTTGGTGTAACTTTAGCTATATTATATAAGTAATAGTAGATGTAAGGGTTAAATCTCTAAAATATAGACAAATGTAAGGATTGAATTTCTAAAATATAGACAAATAAAAGGGATTAAATCTCTAAAATATAGACAAAAATTTCTGATGTAATATGAACATAAAAAAATCTTTGGTAATCTTAATGTTATTGGTTCCTATAATACTGATACTGACGTTAAACACAGCTTCAGTTTTTGTTGCTGTTAGGACACCAGGCAACCTTGAGGAAATTGAAGTTAGAAATAGATACAATAAAGTTATCGAAGATTTTGAAGTTATCGAAGTTTCAATTGATGATGATGCAAATTTTTTAATAATTAATGTTTTTCCTAAAATTGCTAAAGATAAAGATTTGGTTTTTACTCCCATAGAAGTTTCAAAAGTTGGCGATGTTTTAATTGAGAAAATTGAAGATGCTGAAAATAGATATAGGTTAATTCCTAAAAAAGTAGGTTATGTTCAAGTTGTAGTTTCAGCAAAAGCAAATGTTAATCTTAAAAAACAATTAAATTTTGAAGTTGTATCTAAAACTATTCATTCCATAAATGTACTAGATCATAAAAGAAATAATTTAAGTTTAGGACAATTTAATGCAACAAAGCTATATGCAGGAACTAAATTGCAAAATGAAATTTATCCAATAGTTGCTTTTGAAAAAGATACATTGGATTGGACCGCAAGCCCAATTGATGTAGTAAATATTGATGCAAATGGCCTAATGACTGTTTTAAAAAGAGAGATTGTAGAAATTAGTGTTGGTGCATATGGAAAAGATGGTGGATATTGTAATTCAAAAGCACTACTAGACTTTAGAGACACTATTGTAAAAAGAGATATTGCATATACTTCTAGTGAAATCAGTGCTGATTGGGTTAGAGAAAATTTGGTTTTTGAAGAAATTCAAGATGAAGTTACAATTGAGGAAAATGAAGGTAAATATCTTGTAAGGCATGGCGAATATACAGCAGAAGTTGAAGTATATCCAGTGGAAGAAAATGAAATAGGGTTTCTTGATGGACTTACTAGAATATATACAAACAACGGAATGTATAAACTTATTGTTGGAAATCTTGAGACATTTCAAGAAATAGATGAAAATCAACATAAAAATTTAAGTTTCCAAACAAGCGATTTTAGAGTTTTAGATATTAATGAAAAAACGGGTCATCTCTATCCTAAAAAAGCAGGTGAAGTTACTGTACAAGCAAACTATGCTGGAAAGCAATTTAGCAAACAAATTGCTGTAAGAGAGGTTAGAAATAACTTTGAAATGAACCTTAATTTTTTGGATCAACATAGAGGAATTAGAGGTGATAGAATATGGGCAAAAAACTTTTATACAAATGGAAATAGGTATGAAAATAATATAGAAATTGCAATGAAAGATAGACTTGAAAAAGTCGAAATAATAGACACATTGGATATTGGAATAATTGGCGACGATAATAGTTTTGATATCATTTGGGAACTTTCAAATAGTGATGTTGTTTCACTAATAAATAATAGTGAGAGTGAAATTGCAAACTCTAGGAAAATGAAATTTTTGTCATCTGGTTGTGGCAATAATGTTACCTTAACTGCATATATGGCAATTGATGGAAATCCTGTAAAACATATTAAAAGGAGCTATACATTTAAAATTTTAGATGATGAAAATGCTGTCAATATATATAACCTTGCTCATCTAGAAAAAGCGTTTTTAGACAAAGTAAAAAATGTTGTTTTCCAAAAAGATATTGTAGTTGAACTCAATAAAATTTCAGACAGTGAAATGTCATCGCTTAATGTTTATTCCAATTTCTGGGGAAATGGTTTTAACCTAAGTGGCGAGAGCGGCAAAGAAAAACTTTCTTCATATCCAATGCTTAAAATTTCTAGTGAATTTGGTAGAGGTTTTTTACCAGATGGCAGTGTAGATAAAACTGATCAATTAATTTTTGATGATATATCTATTGAAACAACAAAGCAATATAGAAATGAAGATGATTTATATAACATGTGCGTTGGAATAAATTCATATAACATGCAAATAGATCAAGTTTTTAGATATGTTCAACTTAAAAATTGTACATTTGGAATGGAAATTAGAAGGCCTTGTGATTTTTTCTTAGAAGGTTGCATAATAGGAGACAATTTATATACTGGAGTTTTCATCAGAAATCTTGCAGAAGAAAGTCTTAAAAACAAGTGCTTTGTTGTAAAAAATTGTGTATTTAAAAATTCACTTGCTCCAAGTATTGCAATTGCTTTTGATGGTGTTGATAATCTTGCACAAGCAGTTGGTAAAAATTCATTGCAAAGTGTATATTTTGAAGGTAACAACAGATTTTATAACTGGCAAGATAAAGATAATTTAGAAGCTGTAGTAAATTCTGTCTTTAAGATGGTTTTAGAGACTTCCAATTCTCAGCAAGCAAGTGCAATCGAAAGTTTAATGAAATTTGTTTCACCATTTTGGCATCCAATATTAAATTCTCCAGAATGGAAAGGTTTGTTTAGGCACTATGGTGGAAAAGAATATGTTTCTATGGCCATGTTTGTCTTGGGTGGCGTTGCTGAAAATGATTATTCAAATTTGCATGTAGGGGATAATTTTTTAAGCAAACCTCTTCCTTTTGATGTAGAAGGAGCAGATCAATCAATTCTTTCACTAATTAAAATAGGGCTTGGAATACTAGGGAAAACAAATATAGAAAAACTTCCTGCAAACAACATGGTAGGCTATGATATTACTAAAAACGAAGTGGAAATTGGTCCATTTGATCCAGTTCCAGACTCTAAAGAATTATACGAATCATTAATCGGCGATAAAATAGCAAGCTATGAATATGTAAAGCATTAATTTTTTACAAGACAACAAAAAGTTTTAATATGACATATGGATTAATAACGCTGTATGAAAATGTGATAAAATAATGTTGTTAATCAATGATTAATTTAGTTATGGGGAAGGGTAACATGAGAAAAATTGGTATTATAGTTGCAATGGAATCTGAACTAGCAGGCTTTACAGAAAAACTTCAAGTGAAAGAAGTTTTAGAGTATGCTAAAAAATCTTTTTACATATTTAATACTGAAAATTATGAAGTCATAGTTGTTTTAAGTGGTATTGGAAAAGTTAATGCAAGTATAAGTGCAACACTATTACTTTCAAAATTCAATGTTGACATGGTCATTAGCACTGGCGTTGCAGGAGGACTTGAACATATAAAACAAAAAACAATAGTCATAGCGAAATCTTTAGTTCAACACGATCTTGATACGACAGCGTTTGGCGATCCTTTAGGTTTAATTCCTCATTTAAATTGCATCGAAATTAAAAGCAATGAAAAACTAGTGGATTTTTTGCATAAAGAAATAAAAGATTCAAGGCTAGTAACTTTAGCCTCTGGAGATCAATTTGTCTGTTCTAAAAAAAGAGCAGGTGAAATTAAATCCAACTTTAATGCAACTGCTTGTGATATGGAAAGTGCTGCAATTGCTCAAGTTTGTGCATTTTTTGATGTTCCATTTGTCGCAATAAGATTAATTTCAGATTCAGCAGGCGATGGAGCAGAAAGCGAATATTCTTTTAATCTAGAAGAAAGTGCAAAAGGTATGGCGTTTTCAATTGTTGATTTACTACCAAAACTTGCAAAAGTTGATTTATAGGATATTAATTATTGATTTACTACCAAAACTTGCAAAAGTTGATTTATAGGATAATTAATTATTGATTTAGTCTCAAGGCTTGCAAAAGTTGATTTATAGGATATTAATTATTGATTTACTACCAAAACTTGCAAAAGTTGATTTATAGGATAATTAATTATTGATTTAGTTCAAGGCTTGCAAAGGTGGATATATTTAGGCTAATTTTAATTGCGTTTTATTTATTAAATTTGTAAGTGTAAACCTTTTGTTTTAGGAAAATTAATGAATTTTGGATTTATTATTTGAAAAAATTTTGTTCAGTTGTGAAATGAAAGTGAAAATTAAATATTTTTTAAGTTTTACATTGAAACCTATTATTATATAATATATAATACATCTATGTATGATTTTAATATTTTAGTTGTAATCAATTAAATATTGAAAGTATAGTAGAAAAATGTCGAAAAGTACACTGCATAAATGGTGGAAATAGACATAAGAAATAATATAAATTTTTTATATAATATATAAAATGTTAGAGGTTTGAATTGGCAGACGGCAAAATGGCAAAGTTTTCAAGAAATGCAAGAATTGGACTTAGTTTTCTGATTGTTGCTGTAATTGTTTTGATTTCAGTTGGTGTTACATTTGCTATTTTGCCAAATTTTGCAACAGTGGATACTAGTAAGGCTCCAAAGGTTGTTGCGATAATTCCAGAAAATAAAAATAATGAAATTGATGTTGACGCTGATATTAAAAAGGTTTTTGTCAGCGTAAAATATTCAGATGGCAGTGTAAAAAGTGTGCCAATTAGTGAGCTTATTACTTCAGGCCTTGAGACTAGCAAACCTGGAACACTAGAAAATGTTGAGTTAGTCTATGGTGGTTTTAAGCAATATGTGACATTCAATGTAGTTCCAACAAAACTAGTTGTAAAATATACAACTCCAAGTGGTGGCGGAAGAGTTGAAGGGCAAAAAGTACAAGAAATCGATCCAGGTAGAGATGCTTCAACTGTTAGAGCAATTCCAGATGAGGGTTTTGTTTTTGTAGAGTGGAGTGATGGAAATCCAAATCCTATAAGAACTGATAAAAAAATAAAAGCATCAGTTGAATATATAGCAACATTTGCTAGAAAAGAGTTAATCGTAGTTTTCCAATATCCAGATGGTACATTAAGCAGAGAGCGAATTATAGAATATGGCAAAAGTGCTGAAAATTATGCTCCAAGAGTTGAAGAAAATCAAATGCAACTATATGGATACAAGTTTTCTCATTGGGATAAAGATATAACCTATATAACAGAGGATTTAACTTTTATTCCAGTATATGAAAAGCATGCTACAAATATTCACCTTTCTATAACTGAAAGAGATGGTGAACCTTTTGCAAAAGTTGAGCAACCTGAAGATTTTGGCAAAAAAGCATTACCATATTTCCCAAAAGAAAAAGCTGCAACACTTAGATTAAAGGCTAATGGTGGTCGTATGTTCACTGGTTGGAGCATAAGAGATAGATCGGGTGTTTGGCATGAAATTCCATTAAATAGTGGTGATGAAAGCACAAAAATTGAAGTTGGAAATGGTGATAATGGTTATGTAGATTTTTATACTCCAATTGGAACGACAGCAGATGAATTTCAAATTATTTTTACACCATCACTTGGTGCAGAAGACATATATATAAGAGCAAATCTAATATATGAACAACCTCTACTAAGTTTTTATTCATTTGGAGAGCCAGTAATTAAAAACAATCAAAATTTGAATATTGTATTAAACAATAAATTATCTCAAACAATTGGAGATGTAGTAAGAGAAAGTTTAGGAGATAAATTCATATATAGTGACAATCTTTTAACAGCAAAAGGTTATGTTTTTGAAGGATGGGAATATAAAACAAATGATGGAGAAAGTCATTTAATTACTGAAGATAATTATGCATACTTACAATTTGACCAAGATACTAAAATAAATGCTATTTGGAAAGTTGGAACGTATGATGTCATATTCAAAAGAGAAGGAAATGAAGATCCAGATTTTGTGGACATAGAAAAAGGTTATGATACAGAAAAAGATGCAAGAGTATTAAAAGTTAAGTATCAAGATAATTTGAAAAACATTCAAAACAATGGTGTATTTCCAAATCCTGCTGTGAGAGAAGATTATACCTTTATTGGCTGGTTTACAGATACGCCAGAAGGAAGAGTTTCAGTTACATTAAATACAGTTTTAAATGAAGAAGGATTAATTGTATATCCAGGTTTTGTAGTAAATGAAATAGATGTCAATGTAAATACTACTGGTTCTGGAAAAGCATATAAGAATTTAGTAGATTCAAATGGCGATTTATATTTAGGACCTGAAGTTTTAGGGACAGTAAAATGCGATGTGGTTTCATCTCATACATTTTCTTTAATTGCAAATGATGGATATTATATTAGCAGTCTAAAAGTTAATGATGAAGTTATAGAAGTTACACCTGGAACACAAAGATATGATTTGACATTTTCTAGTCCAAAAGAAAATAAAAATGTGTCTGTTTCATACACAATGTTTAACAGCACAGTTAATTTAACAAATGGTGACAGCAACATAAATGGTAAAATTGAATATCTAAATGATATTGATGATGCTAATAGTGATGTAGAAGTTGGAGAATCTGTAATCATTACATCCTATACAGCAACAATTCCAGTTCAAAGAAATACAACAAAAGTTTTCTCCATTGAGGCACCTCAAAATTATAGTATATTCAATATTTTAGTAAATGGATATGCCGTTACAGGCTTACCTTCAAATGTATCTACATTTAAGTTAGAACTAGAAATTGGAGCAGAAGATATAAATATTGCAATTATTTATGAAGTCATGCAACACATTGTAGAGGTAATTACACCTTTAGATCAAATGGAAAATGGTGCCATCTCAATTTATGAAGGTGTAACAGACAAAGGACTTTCTGCAAGATTTAATAAAGGTGTTGAAGATGTGTTTATCAATGTAGAGGCAAATGTAGGCTACTATATTAAAAGTGTAAGGGTTAATGGCTATATCTTAAATCCTTATGCAAAAGAAGACATATTAACAAATAAATATTTGCCAAATAATGTAAAAGTAAACTATTTGCCTGCTAACATTAATTTAACAGATTCTAGAGTTTCTGGTGTTAGATATAGAGTAAGATCATTAAGAGAAGACCTTGCAATTGATGTCGAATTTGAAAAAATGTACTATAAAATATCTTCAAGCAGCATAGGGCAAGGAACGGTTGAACATAAAAAAGAAGTTCCATATGGAGAAAAGGTATATATTACAGGAAAAACTACTGAGAATAATTATGTATATAAAATAAATGCAAACTCAGTTGTAATATCTCCATCAACTAGTGAATCTAGTTATACTCATACAATAGATTCCATAAAAGAAGATTATAATGTCATATATGAATTTGCACCAAGAACTTATGGTGTAACTTTTGCAGCAAATCAATTTTTAACAGTAACTTATGAAAATACAACATATGATTTAACAACAGGTAAAACTTTTGACAAAATTCATAGAGGTGCAAATTTAGTCTTTACATTAAATGCAAAAGAAAACTATGAAATTCAAATAGTAAGATACAAACAAAGAGGCACTGATACTTATGATTCTATGCCAATTCCATATAATACTACTGAGTATGAAATAAAAATTGATAATATTTCAAACAGCTATGAATATGTTTTCCACGGTGAAGGTTCAGATGAAGGCACAATTATAGATGGAATTGTAAAAAGAAATTCAAATTGGTCTATTAAGGCAATTACAGGTGAAACTAGTCCTCCAAATGTAACAATTGATGGACAACAAATTTACTTTAGTGCTTATGAGTTTGTTGCAACTGGTATTTCAGAATATGGAAATGCTTTAAGTATTGTAGTTGCGCCTGGAAATGGTTATAGAGTTCGTGGTTTGGCAAGTCAAGATGGTTTGCCAGAAGATTTATCCTTTGCAAAAATTATCAACGCTACAAATCCAAGTGAGGAGTATCTCTATTATCCAATTGAAAACGAGATGCCACAAGGCTTGTCATACAGCATAGAAAAAAATGATGATGTAAGTTACACTTTGCTAATTAACAATGTTTCTTCTGACCTTGAGATAATTTTATCTTTTGAAAAGGTTACAACACCCGAAGAGCCATATAAAATAACATTTAAGTCAGAGTATAAGGAAGGGGAAGTTAAAAAAGGTACTGTTCAAGCATGGGGAATATTTGATGGAAATGAAGATGGATTAATAAGTGGTGGCGATCTTCCAAGTGATGGAACTGTAAAATATGTTTTGAAGCCAGAAGAAAATTATGCAGTAAAAGCACTTATTATAAATGGTTTGATTATTGAAAGTTATAATTATGATGAAGCAGAGGCTGGCTTAGAAAGAACCATTACTTATACAGCAAACAGCGATCATGATGTTGAAGTTGTATTTATAAAACAAAAAAGTCAAATTACAATTGAAGAAAATGAAGAAGATAAACATAAAGGCTTAATTTCTAGTAATTTAGAGTTTTATAGCGATACTGATGTTTTGCTAGTTAAAGTTACTCCAAAAGTTGGTTATGAAATATCAAAAATTACTGTTGAACAACTAACCGATAATGGATTTAGTTATACAATCACAGAAAATACAATAAAAAATGATATAGGCTATATAAACACTGGTGTTTATGAATTTGAAGTTGGCTCTGGCAGTTATGCACATTATTTGGAAGATGATGTTTTAGTTAAAGCAGAATTTTCACCTAAGAAATACACTTTAAGCATCATACAATCTGGCGATGGTGACGGTTTAATTGCATTGTTCAAGGGTTTAGACTTAGTTGAACATGGAATTGGTATAGAAACAGATTATGATGAAATATATAACCTAAGATTGACTCCAACTGGTGATAGTTATATTAAATCAATTACAATCAATGGTTTTGAATATAATAGAGATGCAATTTTAATAAATGGAGAATATTCCTTTAAGATAAGTGGCGACAACAATATCAATGTTAAATTTGATAAAAAGCAATATTCCTTAAGATTAAATAGAAGCCTTGATGGAGTCGTAAATGCACAAGTGCATAGAGATGGATATCCATCGGAATTTTTGCCAATAGACAAAGTAAAATTGTATTCTACAGACTCTATTACAATAGATGCAAAATCTAATTATGGCTTTAATATTAAAGCAGTAAAAATCAATAGTGCTATTGTATGGCAAAACACAAATCCAAGTTTAATATACACTCATAGACAATCAGATAAGATAAGAGTTTTAGATTATATAGTAAGTGGACAGACAATAATTGATATAGAAATAGAATTTGAAATAAATAATTATACAATAAAATTAGAGGCAATTAATACTTCGCCAAACTTTAGAGATATTGATATAAAACCAAGTGATTTTGGAACCATTTCAATTTCAGGAAGACAAATTAATAGTGAGCAAATATATCTAGGCTTTATTCATGGCTCTAATGTAAGAGTTAATTTAAGACCTAGAGTTGCAAGAGGCTACTATATTTCAAAACTTTCAATTAAATACACAAATGCAGAATTAGGTATTCAAGATTTAACCTCAGAAATTTTAAATGATGAAAATGATTCATATTTAATTAGGAATCTACAATGTAATGTAGAATATGTTCGTGTTGAATACAAAAGGCGAATATATAGTGTTGAATATACGCAAAATTTAAATCCACTAGAAGAACTTGCAAAATTCCCATTTACGGGAAGTCCAATGGAAGTTTACCCATATAATCCATATGATAGAGAAAAAGAGGTTTTCCTAGATGAGGGCAGATATGAATATGGTCTAAGTTATGAAATTCCATTAGATCCTGGAGTTGGATATGAAAGAAGTGAGTTTTATATAAACGGTGTAGACAGAAATTATTCTGTAAGAGCAAACACCTTTAGAGGCGTAGTAATTGGAGATGTTGTCGCAAATTCTTTGTTTAGCATTAAACAATATAAAATAATTTTAGATTACCAAATCACAGAAGATAGAACTGAAAATGGAAATCTTCAATATGATGAAGATGGCAATATCAAATATCGTGGAATGTATGGTGAAGTTATTGTAGAAGATGCAGACACTGGAAGCATAATTTGGAATATATCAAAATATCATCTAAATGATACAAAAGATATTGAAAGCGGAACAGTAACAATAGGCTTTGATGTAGAATATAACCGTCCTTATATACTTGCAACACATAACACTAGATTAAAATATAGGATAATACCAAACTTTGATGATTCTGGATATAAGATAACTAACATATTAAGGGGAAATTCAACGGTAAGCTTCCTAGATCCTGAAAGTGAATATTTCTTTAATGATAATACTAAAGAAACTTTCAGTTTATCAGTGTCATTTGAAAAAAGTAAATACATAGTAAGATATGAAATGGCAACTAATATCACAAACTCTTCTATATCTTTAAGTGAAACAGAAGTTGTATGGGATGGTAGTGTAACAATTAATATTGTAGTAGATAAAGGTTCATTTTTATCTAAATTAGACTATGCAAAATCTTTAACTAGCTTTGATATTGTAGATACCATTTTCGCATATGATTCACAATTGCCAGGTACTGCAGATGGAAGTTATGTTGTTCATCCACCAGATTCAGCAGGCATGCAACACATTTCCTATACTTTAACTTCTATTAAAACTCCAATAAGTTTTAGAGTTGAAATAACTAGAAATAAATATGATATTTCAGTTGAAAAGGAATATAACATAAGTCATGATCATAATGCTGAAACTTATAAAGCAGGTATTGAAATTGTCACAAATGATAATAGTCGTAATGCAATTTATTTGCCAAATACAATGTATTCATCAAATAGATATGGTACAGAAATTCCTAATTCTTTAGAGCCAGTTCCTGGTTCACAATCTAATCTTGCAAGAGTTAAAAAAATTGATGCTTATGGTTACATTGGATTAAGTGATGCTGATACGGTAATGATATATCTACAAGCACCAAATGGTTATGATATAAATTCAATACAAGTTACAATGGAAGATTTAGGTGGAATTGTTTCCTATTTAATAAATGGACCAAATGATCCAAATATTATTAGAGATACATTGTATGGTTATCGTATTGGAATAGAAAGAGCCACTGGAAATATAAACATCTCTGTTACATATAAAATAAGGACTTATCAATTAAAGCAAGAAGTAAGTCAACATGGTGGTTATAGTGCAAATACAACTACAGCAGCAATTAAACATCACGATGAATTTGAAGTTGAAATTCTTGCTGACTTTGGCTATCGTTTAGAGTCATTTTATATCAACAATGTAAATAGGACAAACAATGTTTCATCTACAAAAACTCTAAACAATCAATATCAATATTCAACTACAGTAAGGGGAATTAAGGCTAGAATAAATGATTCATTTACTAGTAAAGATGCAAATATTAATTCCTTAAATAACTATGAAATTCCATTGACCAGTTCTTTCACGACCTTAAAATATAATATTGAGATTTATGTTAGAGAAGGTGATTCTATATATAGATTGATTGGAAGTCCTGAAATATCAATGATTGATATTGATTTGCAAAATGTACAAGTGATTTATGACCCAAGTTATGTAGGATATAATTTCCATCACACTTTGCAAGAAGGAGTAGAAGTTAAGTCAATTGGTTTTTACAATCAAAATAGAAATAATCCAGGTGCAGGAAATAGTGAAAATTATTATTACATAAGACGAAATGATATAACTCAAGTCGATTTAGTAGATGATTTTACTAAACCTAATCCTAAATATGAAACTTTAGAAACAGTTGGCAATAATTTATTAAATATCTTAGATTTCCATAATCCAGACAAAAATAAAATCTTTGTATATTATGATGTTGCAATTAAGAATTTTAATGTTAAAACATACTTTAGATATATTTCTTCAAGTGGCACTGATGATTACGGATATGAAAGTAGAGGAATGGATGTTTTTAGTATTCCAAATGCAAATATCCAAATAAACAGCACAGATAACAAACAAGTAATGCCAGTAGTAGATGGTAGTGGTGGTTCTATACATAATTATGGAACTAAAATAACATATACAACTAGTGTTGAAGGTGAAAATGTTAGAAAGGTTCAATTTGCAGGTTTCCAAGAAGAAGTAAGTGATGGAGTATGGGAATATATAGAATTAAATTCTGGTCAAATCACAGGTAGTGGAAACAACCAAACACTTAGTCTAATAGTTAAATCTAATAGAAGTATCAGAGTCGTATTTTATCAAGTTTTTGTTGTCAATGTAGTAATTATGCCAAGCTTCCAACCATCTGGCTCACCTAATGAAAACAACTTTGCTAGGTATGATACTAACCTTAAAGCATATGCAAGTTATGATGAGACTGAAAGTAATGGAAGAATTTTACCATATGTAGAAAATCCAATTGTTGAGCCTAGAGCAGAGGGTGATGATAAAACTTTCATCAGTGAAGAATTAAGATCAATTAACCCTGGTGCAAATAAAATTAATTACGAATTTTTAGTAAAAAGCGGTGCAGTATTTAGAGTTTCTGCAGCTTCAAATTTAGCAGTAGATTATTATATTGCAAAACCTGGTGATGCGGGAAGGGCATATTCAGAAGAGAAAAAAGATGAACTTAAAATGTCAACACCAGCAAAGAATGGTTATGAAGTAAATAAAAATCTTTTAATCAATGCTTCTACAAATAGATCAGGTTATGCTTTAATTTCAAGAAAATCACTGGGTGCTGAAGCAAATGCTGGTGCAAGCATTAAATACAAAATTGGTGATAATGAATATCCAAATCTAACTGCACCATATATAAAAGTAGATGGTAATGCTACTTTAGAAATAACTATTACAGTCAATCCTAACTTTAGATTTGACGAGCTAACCTATAAGGCCACAGCAAATTCTAGTGATGGTAGATTAATTTTTGGTGAGCAAATTCAAATGAAATCAGGTGATGATGAAGGGAGAACAACCGTTAGTTATAAAGATGCAAACGGAGCGACAATACAACCACCTCAAAACGTCTCAGAAAAACAACAAGTTAAAAGCATAGTTATTAGAACAACAAATTATTCAATTATTAAATCTATGACTTTTAGCTTTGTAAAGAGAATCAGAGTATATAAATATGCACTTTTATATAGAAATGGAATAGATGAGCCAAGTGCAATAGAAGATGGCACCGTAAAAGAAATAGATGGACTTGCAAATCGTATAGTAGCAGGTGAATATACTTCATCTTCATCACAATATTTTGATTTTAACCAAGAGCTTACTTATCAATTAACAGAGGCATATCAAAACATCGTTGCAGATATGTACAGAAGACCTGTTCAATTTGTAGGATTTTCAATTAACGGTGTTAACTTTGAAAAAAATCTTGCAAGTCAATATCCAGATCCTACTGGTAGTACCACAATTAAATTAAATGATTTAGATGCTACACTAAGTAATGGGGTTAGATTTGTTTATGAGGCAGATCAATATAATGTAAATCCTAAAGAATATATTGTAAGAATAGTTGCACGCTTTATTCCATTAGTAAATGTTTTGGTAGAAAATACTTATGAAAGCACAACAGATGAATTTGTAGATGCTGGTAGTATTGGTATTAGGACTACAAAATATAGCGAAGAAGGCCTATCAATTAACGAGAGCATCGAAATTGTAAATTCTCAATATATGGACACACAAACTAACGAAATCATATATACAAATAAACTATTAAAAGTGCCAGCAACTATAAACTCATCAATAAATAGCTCTGAAAGTGCATATAATATTTGGAAAGATAATATAATTAATTTAAGTTGGTTATCAGAAAATGACAGGAAAAGCATAGCTTTTGTTTGTTGGGAATATTTTGCATATAATCCAAACTCTGTAGAAAAAGGTGAATGGATACCAATTCCATACACAAAAGAAGTTAATGGTAGATTATCCACATCAAAAGATTCAAATTATTCATTCCCACTTTCTGCTATTTTGCCACAATATTCACATGGTACTTCTAATTATAGACCATATCATTACTATGTAAAATCTGATGGTACTCTTAAAGCACCAGGCGATTTTGCAGGCGATTTTGAAGAATTTATGGGAATGCCAAATATTGCAAAATATGATGTAGATGGCAATGTAATTCCAGGAGATTTCTTTACTAATATTCCAGTTTTAAGGATAAGACCTAAATATGAAAAAAGAATTTATTTAGAAATTGCACCATATTTAGCAACTGATGTCGAAAATCAATACAATAAAGTAAATGTTAATAGTTTTGGCAATTTGGTAAATCCTTCAATTGGAGATAGTGGTTTATTTAACCAATCAGTACCAATAAATAGAGTTGTTTTATTGAAACATAATACTATCAAAGAAAAATTCATCTTTGGAGGTTGGTATTATAGACCACTTGCAAGTTCAACATTTGGAGAAGTGCTAGAATTTAAATTAGATAATACTTTAACTCATGTTCCAATTCCAGGAACATCCGAAACAAGAGAAATTACATATATATATCTTGAAACTATAGCAGATAGAGATAGAGCGATAGATGATGGATTACTACCTCAATCTGCAAGATTTGGGAATTTTGAAACTGAATATAAAGATTGTATAGTAATGAAGTTAGACTGGCCAGATGGTGATTATTTAATAGCTGCACAATATACAAGAGTATATGAAATTCAGATTTCTGTTAAAAATGAATCTGGAGCTGCTAGCAATATATTAAATAAGTCAAGGCTAGAGCTTGATTATTATGGATTATCTTCTTCTGTACCAGGTGCTGCTACATGGGAAGAACTAGTAAATGAATCTAGTGAATTTAGAAGATATGATGAATTTTCCATTACTATAAAAGTCCCAGCAGGAAAACTAGCCTTATTTAAGTTAAATACACAATATTCAGCCATTGGAGATCAAATATATAACGATTTTGTCTTTAATCCAAACTATGATGAATATTCTGGTATATCAGTATTTGCAAATGGTAATTTATCTACAAATGTATGGATGGGTGGATCTTCAAGCGATTACTCATTTAGTAAAGAGGTGATTCAACCAAATACTCCAAGTGCAAGTGATGTTGCTGCCATTAGAAATGCAAAATATGCAATTTTGGGAAATGCAGATAAAATAGTTGAAGTTAGGGTAAAATCTTTTGGAAATCTAACTATTCATAATGTATTTGAAGGAGCAGAAGTAAAACTTCCCACAGCTTTAGCAAATGTGCTTGGAATACCAGGTGGTCTTGTTAAAGATAATGATGGTAACTTAGATAAAGATAATGAACTTGGAGTCATTAAATTAGAAAAAATTCCAATAATGCCAGATTTTGATATTGATGGTAAAAACGTATCAGATTATGGAATTAAAATTACAAGATTTTTGACAGGTCAAAGAGTTTTGGCAAGTACAATTTTTCAACATGATGTAACATTAAATTCCAATGATAGTAAATTAAGAAAAGAACAACACATTGTGCTTTTTGGAGAGAAAAATATTTCTGTTTGGAATAATAATTCAGAAGAATTAGACACTATACTTTTAGGTAAGAATATAGAAAGACCATTTGAGGGTGGAGATGGTTCTGCTGAGCATCCATTTATTATTAAGAGCACTTATCAATTTCATCAAATAGAATCGCTTTATGTTGGAAATGAAAACACTCTTTTCTATCTAGATAATGGTTTCAGAGGTAAATTCAACTTCAAACTTGCTAACGATATTAATTTATCCGATCAATATAATCCAATAACTCAACCACTTTGCTCTGATGGAGTCTTAGGGTTTAATGGAGTTTTAAACGGAGATGGTCATATGTTATATGGACTTAGTCTTGAAAGAGGCGATTCAGTAGGTCTATTTAAGATTTTGACAAGTGGTGCTGAAATTAGGAATCTGACAATTTCAGCAGAGGACGTTACAAGCACTAATGGGTTTAGTGGATTTTTTGCTCCACAAGCAGAATCGCAAGATCTTCCAATTATAATAGAAAACATTAGTTCATCAGAAGATTCAAACTATAAACTTGGGGCCTACACTGGTAATTTTGCAGGCGTTTTAGTCGGTAAAGTTTCATCTTCTTCAAGTATTTATGCTGGATTTGAGTTAAGAAATATTAATCTTGCTGGTGCTCAAGTGTTCTCAAATTTAAATAAAACGGACGCACAGTTAAGCGAATATGAAGGAAAAATCTTTGCAGGCTCAACACTAATTTCTGTAAAAGGCACAGGTGCTGATGGTGCTGCTGGTGGTGCTGTTGGTATGGTAGTTGGAAAAACAACAGCAAAGAACATAACTTTAGACAATATTAGTGTAAGTTGTACAATGAATAATGGTAGATTTGCAGGTGGCTTTATTGGTATTTCAGATTCTCTCAATCAAACTCCTGCAGAATATTCAAATATTACGGTTAAAAATCCAAGAGTGCAAGTGTCTAAAAACTTTGCAGGTGGTATTTTTGCAGTTCTAGGTTCAGGCCAAAATCTAATAGATTCTGTAGTTGAGGTAACCACAAGCGAAGCAGAAGTAACAAGTGGTGAAATTGCTCGTTTCAGGGAAACACCAAATAATGAGCTTTACAAATCTGCTGGTGTTGGTGGCTTTGTTGGAGTTAATCAAGGAACTATCACTAGACCAAAATTTAAAGGTAATGGCATATATACCCTAAATTCTGGAGTAGTTGGCGGAGTAGTGGGATATAATGAGGGTGGAATTGTAGGTCAAGATAACAATTTAATTGAAGATTCAACTATAAAACTTAGAAGCGAAATAAAAAGTGAAAGAATTGAAATAGGAAATACCGCAACCGTAATGGGCGGTGGAATTTTTGGTGGCGTTGTAGGTTGGAATACTAATTTTGGAAGCGTGACAGATATCGAAGTTAATGGAAAAGCATATGCTGGCTATGGAACCGTATTTGCAGAAAATGCCGCGTTTTATGAAGTTGCATATGAATCTAGATTTACAAGTGATACAACACATTATCGAGTTAAGGGAAATATGCAAACCCATGCTCCAAATGGAGATATTACAACAGTATATATTGCTGGAATTATTGGTTACAATAGTCAAGGTGCTGTTGCACATAATTTACGCTTTGCCACCAAGCTTTCTGCATATAGAGAAATAGATGGAAATGCTAAATCAAAAACATTTATCAATGCAATTTCAAATGTAAATAAAGGAACGAAAGATACTGGCGAGGGTGCATATCTTGAAAATTTGGGTAGAATTGAATATATGAAAGTTATTATTGCAGATAATGAAACCCCAACTGAAACAGCAACTCCTGAACCAGCTCCAATTCCTTTTAACCGTGAGCAATCTATAGATGAAATATGTGCTTTAGATCCTAGTACTGGCGAAACAACACATGTTCGCTATTTAACACTTGGCACATATTATGTTAAAGGTAGATGTGGTTCAAATAACATAGGTTATAATGGTCCTAATGGAGACAAAGAATATAGTGTTCAATACTCAAGAGCATATAACCATGCTGAAGCAAGCTTGATAACTAAAGCGGAAACCACATTAGATGTTGTCGTTAATTATGAAATATATCCAAAAAATAATGCTGATTATGAAATGAATTATTATGATGCAAGCACAGGCTTAACTGAAAACTTAGCCGTAGGTTATATAGTAAAAGCTCGAGGATCTTGGACTACATTCACATCATATAATTATACAGGTCATATACGTCAAACTGTAGTTGAGAGACAGAATGTTTCATAGAAATTATATAAATTCAAATCAGTAAATATATTACTAAAAACAAAACTTGTTAAAATAAAATTAGCTTATAGTTACTAAAGAACATCTTAAAAAATTAAATTTATATAAGTAAATATATTACTAAAAATACAATTTATTAAAACTAAACAAATAACAATAATAAAGTAAAGTTAAAATTTGAGCCAAGGATTAATTTATGTCTTTGGCTTTTTATTTAAATATCAATGCAAGATTTTTATAGATATTCTAAAAGCCACGTAGCTTATATCAAATTTTTTTTACATATCTTCCAAAGATACATATATTATGCTTCTAAAATTAATAAGTATAATTTAATATTTTCAAACACATAAAAACCAATATAAAATATAGTTGCAATAAAACAAAAAGTTTAATATAATTCAACTTGTGAGTTTGATTTTATTAATCAAAAAGATTTGTAAAACTTAACATATTATATGGAGACAATGCGATATATGTCAAAAATTTAATGCTTTATATTAAATATTGAGACAAAATATGAAGAAAAAAACATATAAAAATACGACAAAATAACTAAAAAAGATAAAAAATAAAACATCAAAATCATAAAGTAAAATTGACACAAATAAAATTTATAAAGGAAAGAATAATGGATATTGGTGGAAAAATTAAAGAATTGAGATTGCAATATGGTTTAACACAAGAAGAGTTAGCACAACGTTGTGAATTGACAAAAGGATATATTTCTTTATTAGAAAATGATTTAGCCTCACCTTCAATCGCAACTTTAATTGACATATTAAATGTGCTTGGTGAAACGCTAGAAAGTTTTTTCACAACTGAAAAGGAAGAGCAAATTGTTTTTGGCAAAAAAGATTTTTTTAATTCTACTCATGGAAACGCTGAAAGCACATGGCTTGTACCAAATTCACAAAAAAATGAAATGGAACCCATTTTGTTAACTTTGCCAGAAGGTGCAAAATCAGCAGATAGACTTCCATTTGAAGGTGAAGAATTTGGTTATGTATTAAAAGGGAAAGTGGCGATAGTTGTAGGTGAAAAAGAATATATTGCAAAAAAAGGAGAAGCATTTTATATAAGTGGAAAGAAAAATCACCATATACAAAATCTTGCACAAAATGAGTCAATTATAATTTGGGTAACTACACCAAGTAACTTTTAAATAAGTAAACTAAATGAAACATTATATAACTTGGATAATAACCCTTAAATAAGTAGACTGAATGAAATGTTATATAACTTGGATTATGACCTTAAAATAAGCAAAAAAATAAAATGATATAATATAATGTAACAACACAAAGCAACTTTTAAATAAAGAAAACTAAATTAAGCATTATATAACTTGGTAATAACCTTTAAATTAAACAAATAAACAAAAATAGTAAATTTAATTTTTAACCATTAAATATGAGGGCAAAATGACAAAAGAAATTAAAGATCTTAATACAGTAAATGAAAACATAGCATCTGTTCAAAATGATGTTAATGTTACTAAATCAAAATCAACAAAAAAAGCGGATGGAAGTGTAGCTGATGTTACAAAAAATGATACTGTCGCTGAAAAATCAAAATCAACAAAAAAAGTTGATGCAAATGTAGTTGGTGTTGCATCAAATGATGTCGTTGCTGAAAAATCAAAATCAACAAAAAAAACTGATGAAAATGTAGTCGATGTTGCAAAAAATGATTCAGCTACTGAAAAATCAAAAGCAACAAAACAAGCAGACGGAAGTGTTGTTGATGTTGCAGTAAAAAAAGAGAAAAAGACAAGTGGTGTGGGCGTAGCCAAAAAGCAAGGAAAGAAAAAGGCTAAAAAGGCACCAAAGCCAATTATTGAACTTCAAAATGTATCGAAATATTATGGCGATATGCCTGCTGCAAAAAATGTAACATTAAAGATCAAAAAAGGTGAATTTGTTACACTTTTAGGTCCATCTGGCTGTGGTAAAACTACGACACTTAGAATGATTGCAGGATTTGAAACTCCAAGTGAAGGAAAAGTCTTTATAGATGGTGCAGATGTAACCAATGTTCCACCACATAAAAGACCAGTTAATACAGTCTTTCAAAGATATGCTCTATTTCCTCATTTAAATGTTTTTAAAAACATTGCATTTGGCTTGAAATTGAAAAGAATTCCAGATGGAGTCATTAAAGATAAAAAAGGCAATGAATATGAAAAACTTAGAAAATTGACAAAGCAAGAGATAAAAGCAAAGGTTGAAAATGTTTTAAAGCTTGTAGATCTAGAAGGTTATGGGCATAGAGATGTTAGTAGTCTTTCTGGTGGGCAACAGCAACGTGTTGCAATTGCAAGAGCCTTAGTTAATGAACCTCAAGTTTTACTTCTAGATGAGCCTTTAGGTGCACTTGATTTAAAAATGAGACAAGATATGCAAATTGAATTAATGGATATGCATAAAAAACTAGGTATAACTTTTGTATATGTAACTCACGATCAAGAAGAAGCGTTGACGATGTCAGATACAATAGTTGTTATGAGGCATGGTTTGATTCAACAAATTGCACCACCTCAAGTTATTTATGATGAACCTGCAAATGTTTTTGTTGCAGACTTTATTGGAGAAAGTAATATTTTTTCTGGTGTTATGCTTGAAGATTACAAAGTTGAAATTTTAGGTCACGAATTTGAATGTGTTGATAAAGGATTTAAGAAAAATGAACCAGTTGATGTAGTTATTCGTCCAGAAGATATATATATTATTCCGCCTGATATTGAAAAATCTCAAGCAAAAGCAGTTGTAGAAAAATGTGTATTTAAGGGAGACCATTTTGAAATTATTGCATATATTAATGACCTTGAAATTATCATTCATGAAACTGAAAAATGGGATGTAGGTGAGGAAATTGGAATATTTATTAAGCCTACAGATATGCATATAATGCAAAAATCAAGACTTGCAAATGAAATTATTACAAAGATGATAGATAAAAACTTAGTAGATATTTGCGATGAAGAAATTGAATGTATTTCAGACTTAGAAGCAGAAACAGATGTCAAAGTTACAATTGCATTTGATAAAGTCATTGTTCATGATGATGAAGAAGATGGTAAAATTGGCGGTCAAGTTGTTTCAAGTATTTATAAAGGCAATTACTATCAATGTATCATTAGAGCGGATAATTATTATAACTTTTTCGTAGATACCGAAGATGATTGGCTAAAAGGTGACAGAGTTGGACTTAGCTTTAATAAAGAAGACATCAAAATAGAAAAAATTGATCCTGAAAGAGCAGAAAAAGCACAAGCTATCATGGAAAAGAAAATATAAATAACATAATAAGATAGTGGAGTATATTGGATATTAAAGCAGAAAAAATAGACAGTGAAGGAAAAAATAAAAATATTATTTATAAACGGAAAACTAAAATGGAAAAAAATATTGAAATAAAAAAAGATAATATCTTCAAAAAAGGTGTTGATAAGATTAAAAACATTAAATTAAATAGAAAAGTTTTTGCTTATCCATATATTCTTTTTATGCTTTTATTTATCGTAATACCATTGGTTATGATTATTGCCTATGCTTTCATTAGTGATAAAACTAGTTCTTTTACTTTTGAAAACTTTGCTATTTTAGCAAAAGATAATGTTTCACTAAGAGTTTTATGGCAATCATTATTAATAGGAATATTGACAACACTTTCCTGCTTTGTCATTGGTTATCCTGTGGCATATGTAACATCGAAAATGAAGTCTGGTGGAATAATAATCATATTCTTTTTGCTTCCAATGTGGGTGAACTTCTTGCTTAGAACTTTGGCATTAAAAGAACTATTTAATGCATTAAATCTTTCTTTAGGATTTGGTTCTTTGCTTGTTGGTATGATATACAACCATTTACCATTTATGATTTTACCAATACACACATCATTAATTAGTATTGATAAATCTTATTCTGAGGCAGCAAAAGATTTAGGTGCAAGTGGCTTCCTTGCATTTATTAAAGTAATACTACCTTTAACTTTACCTGGAATTATTAGTGGTATTATTATGGTTTTCATTCCAACAATATCATCATTTGCAATATCAGAAATGTTAGGTGGCGGTGAAATTTTACTTTTTGGTGATTCAATTCACTTAAAAACATTGCATAACCAATCAGGAGTTGCATCAGTTATGTCACTAATAATGTTAATTTTAGTATTAATATCTAATGTTTTTATTAGTAAAGTAAACAAAACTAGCAACTCTGCATCACTTTTATAAAAAGTATAGGTTGATGAAATAAAATGAAAAATAAAAAATTAATGATTAAAAAAATAATATAAAACATATAATATATGCTGAAAATAAAAGTGTAAAAAGCAAAAAATTAATGCTTAAAAGATAAAAGGCAATTAGCATAGAATAAAACGAAAATTAATAAATAGGAAAAACAAATGAACAAAAAAGAAATATTAAAAAAATCTTTATCAGTATTTTATCTAGTGTTGGTACTACTATTTTTGTATTTACCAATAATTTTAGTCATAGTATATTCTTTTTCAAATAATAGTAACTTTACATTTTCTAAAGGCTTTACTTTAGATGGATATAGAGCAATTTTTGCACCAGCAAATAGAAACGATTTGTTTAGAGCTTTGAAAAATACTTTTGTACTTGCAATTATAGCATCCGTTGTTTCTACTATCTTAGGCTCAATTGCAGCAATAGGAATTAATCAATTAAAACCTAAAACAAAAATGGTAGTAGATGGAGTTAACCAAATGCCAGTAATTAATTCAGAAACTGTTATGGCTGTATCATTTATGCTGTTTTTTGCTGCATTTAAGTTTCCACAAGGCTGGACAAGACTTATTTTAGGACACATTACTTTTTGTACACCATATGTAATTTTATCTGTTTTGCCAAGACTTGCATCTATGGATAATCAAATATATGAAGCAGCACTAGATCTTGGTGCAAGCCCAATAAAAGCCTTATTCAAAGTTGTACTTCCATACATATTGCCTGGAATTATTAGTGGTTTTGCTATGGCTTTTACAATATCAATTGATGACTTTATTATTACTCAATTTAACAAAGGCTCATCAGGCATTGATACTTTATCTACATATCTATATTCTTCACTAAAAGGTCAAGATGGCATGAAACCATACTGGTTCCCAGTATCTAGTATAATAATTATGCTTGTTATAACTGTTGTCTTAATCGTAAATGCAAGAAAGGTAATTGTAGAATCAAAGAAGAAAAAAGCAAAAGCTGTTGAACTTAAAAGATAATATTAGTGATTATTAATATTAAGGTTTAATTAATGGGTGAAAATATAATTAAATAGGTCATATTAATTAACAAATATTATATGGAATATATAAATTAATTAATAAATATTAGATGAAATATATAAATTAATTAACAAATATTAGATGGAATATATAAATTAATAAATATTAGGTAGAATGTATTAATCAATAAATATAAATGGAATAAAAAAATGATTGTGGTATTAATAAACAAATAAATTATAGAACAATTAAATGGAGATAAAAATGAAAAAGAGTTTGAAGGTTTTAGTAAGTGTAATATTAATTTGCATATTAGCATCAAGTGTTGTGCTATTAGTTGCTTGTCAAAAAGATAATGTAGATGTTGATAAGCCTGTTGAAGGAAAGCAAGTTTTACATATTTTGAATTGGGGTGACTATATAGCAAAAGCCGATGATAATTTTGATTCTGTTGTAAAAGAATTTGAAAAAGCAAATCCTGGTGTTCAAGTTATATATATAACCGCTGATACTAATGAACTTATGTTAAACATGTTAAATGGCGATGCAAAAGTTGATATTCTATGCCCAAGTGATTACGCTATTGAAAAATTAATTAAAGAAGATAAAATTCAAAAATTAGATTTATCAAAACTCCCAAATATTGCAAATGTTGAACAAAAACTTTATGAAAAAATGAATAATGTTTTTGGAGATAATAATGGTAAAGGCTCTATGAATGAATATACTGTCCCATATATGTATGGAACACTTGGTGTTATGTATAATACAAAAGCAGTTACCCCAGAAGATGCAGAAAAAGCAGGATATGGCCTTTTATGGAATCACCTTCAAAATGAAAAATTAGAAAAAAAGGTTTTAATGAAAGATAGTGTGAGAGATGCAATGGTTGCAACCGTACTCTATCTTAAAGAGACAAAAAAATTACCTGACAAATATGACAAAATGCCAATTGAAGAATTAATTAACAATACAGATGATGAATTATTAAAATTAATTGAAGATTGTCTAATTGAACAAAAGAAAAACAAAGCTTTGAAAAAATATGAAGTAGATGATGGCAAGGGCGAAATGGAAAAAGGCGATGCATATGCTAATCTTGCTTGGAGTGGTGATGCTATTGCATCAATGTGGAAAAATGAAGATTTAGACTATTTTGTCCCTGAAGTAGGCGGAAATATTTGGTATGATGGTTGGGTTATCGCAAAAGGTTCTACAAATGTTGATCTTGCACATAAATTTATAGATTTTCTTTGCGATCCAGTAATTGCAGCAAGAAACAGTATGTATATAGGATATACATCTGCCGTAAAACAAGATGCTTTAAGAAATAGTGAAGATGCTGTTGAAATAATAAAAGATGAATTGGAAATAGATGATATAGAAGAATATTTTAACGATGAAATTGCATATCCAAATTTAGATAATCAAAATCTTGCAGTTATGAGAGATTTCGGAGATAAGGAATCAGATATAATTACAATGTGGGAAAGAGTTAAAAACTATGGAAATACAAGCAAAATTCTAGGTATTGTCTTTGGTGTTTTAGCAGGTGTTATTGTAATAGTAGTAGTTGTCGTTATAGTCCTTAAAAAGACAAGCAGAAAAGGCAAAATAACAAAGTTTGCAGATAGTTCAAAAGAAAGCGAAGAAGATGAAGATGATGACTATGATGAAGAAGAAGACGACGAAGAATCAGAGGAAGAAGATTCAGAAGATGGTAATGATGAAGAAAAAATAGGAGATGACGAATAATTCTTATATTAATTAAAAGATATTAATGAATTTATATAATAACAAAAATATTTAATTGAAAGTGTGAAAAATATAGAAAGGGCAAATATGAAGAAGTATGATTATCTAATTGTAGGCAGTGGTTTTTTCGGTTCGGTTTTTGCAAACCTTGCGACTAAAGCGGGAAAGAAATGCTTGGTAATTGAAAAAAGATCGCATGTTGGAGGAAATGCATATTCTGAAGAAAAAAATGGAATAATGGTTCATGTTTATGGCGCTCATATTTTTCACACAAGTAATGAAAAAGTTTGGTCATATATAAATCAATTTGGAGAATTTAATAATTTTGTAAATTGTCCAATTGCAAAGTATAAAGGGGAAGTATATAATTTGCCTTTTAATATGAATACATTTTCTAAAATGTGGAAAGATGTCATAACACCACAAGAAGCAAAAGATAAAATAGCATCACAAAGAAAAGGGGTAACTGAAATTAAAAACCTTGAACAACAAGCAATTAGTTTAGTTGGCGTAGACATATATGAAAAATTAATTAAGGGATATACTGAAAAACAATGGGGGTGCAGTTGCACGGATTTACCAGCATTTATTATTAAACGTTTACCTTTAAGATTTGTTTATGACAATAATTATTTTAATGATAAATATCAAGGTATCCCAGCCAAAGGATATACTAAAATATTTGAAAATATGCTAGAGGGAATAGATCAAAAATACAATTCAAATTATTTTGATGACAGAGAATATTATGATAATTTGGCAACTAAAGTAGTATATACTGGAGCTATAGATGAGTTTTTTGATTATTGTTATGGCATGCTTTCCTATCGTTCATTACGATTTGAAGAAAGCATTTTAGATGAAGATAATTTTCAAGGAGTTGCAGTTGTAAATTATACGGAAAAAGAAATTCCATATACAAGGATAATAGAACATAAGCACTTTACTTTCAATAAATGTAAAGGAACAATAATAACAAAAGAATACCCTCTAACTTGGACTAAAGGTAGTGAACCATATTATCCAATTAATGATGATAAAAACAATGCTATTTATGAAAAATATGCAGATCTTGCTAGTAAAAATCCTAATGTTTTATTTGGTGGAAGGCTTGCAAATTATAAATATTACGATATGGACAAAATAATTGAAACTGCCTTTGAAATGGCAAGAAAAGAATTTGGTCCAGATATAATTTAATTTTTAAAATAGGGATTACATTAATAGTGCCACATGAATAATTGACTTAGATGTCTTTCAAGTGGCATAATAATTTAATTTTATTCAAAAAGGAGAAATTGTATTAAAATATTTTGTTAAACTTTAATTTAAGTTATTCTTTTGAATGCATTAGTTAAAATTTGATTTAAGTTATTCTTTTGAGTACATGGAGATTATTGTTTCAAGATCTCCTTCAGCAATTTTTTTGCCTTTTTGCAAATAAACTGCTTTATTACATAGACGTCTGACTTGCGGCATGCTATGAGAAACTACAATGAAAGTTGTTCCGTTTTCTTTTAGTTCATCAATACGTCTTGCACATTTTTCTCTAAATTTTGTATCACCAACTGCTAAAACTTCATCAATTAAAAGTATTTCTGGTTGTACATCAACTGCAATTGCAAATCCAAGTCTTGCCATCATACCAGAAGAATAGTTTTTAATTGGCACATTCATAAAATCATGCAATTCTGCAAAATCTACAATGCTGTCATATTTTGCTTCCATTTCTTTACGGCTAAAACCAAGCATTGCACCATTTAAAAAGACATTTTCTTTTCCAGTGGCGTTACTATCAAAGCCAGCACCCAATTTTAATAATGGAACCATTGATCCTTTAGTTTTAACTTTTCCTGATGTAGGTTCTATTATTCCTGCAATAATTCTTAAAAGAGTACTTTTGCCAGCACCATTTCTTCCAATTAGTGCAAGGCTTTCGCCACGTTTTACCTGAAAACTAACATTATCTAGAGCAGAAAAGCTTTTGTATTTTAGTGTTCTTTTTAAAAACCTAATTACATATTCTTTCAAGTTATCTATTTTTTCTGTTGGCATGCGAAATTTCATACTGACATTTTGAACATCAATTAATACATCTTCATCATATATGGTATTATCTTCTGCTTCTTCAAAATTACTACTTATAGTGGTCTTTTTCAAATCTTCATCAGGTATTAAATTTCGATCAACATCGTACATATTCATTGTATCCTTTTATCAAATTTTATATTTACACTACAATATATTGAAGTGGTTTTTACTTAATTTTAATATATTTTTAAGTGTTTTTTTGTTTTATATATATAATATAAAAGTTTTTCTTTTTGAATTAAATACTACATATCCAATCAAGAAAAAACATATTCCAAAGCCATAACAAATTAAATGGTCCATTAAACTTGGAACAACGCCTAAGGCAACAACATTTCTAAAATATGTTAAGTAATGATACATTGGATTAAATTTTATTACAGTAAGCACATCATTGCCTAAAAAATTTGCTGCATAAAGTATAGGTGTCATGTACATCCATAAAGTTAGAACGACAGAGTATATATGTTTTATATCTCTAAAACGAACATAAATTGTACATAATATTAGTGATAGTCCTATGCAAAACAACAAAATACTAGGAAGCCATGGAAATATTATCATTGGCATTGTTGCATGAAATCTAACACCTTTAGGAATTCTAACTAGCATAACAATTAATAATGCAATGAGAGAAAATCCAAAATTTACAACTGCAGAAAAATTGTTAGACAAAGGAAAGATTATTTGTGGTATTTTCGTTTTATTTAGTAAATCATAATTGTTTACTATAGATGTAAGCGAGTTAGTTGTAGACATACGCATCAAAGAAAAAACAATATTACCAGTTAATATATACACGGGGTAATCCATTAAAATGTTGCCTCTATTAAAAATGTTAGAAAAAACAAAGGCCATAACTAACATATTAAGTAGAGGATTTAAAACTGTCCAAACAACACCAAGTACAGAGCGTCTATATTGGTTTTTAATGTTCCTGATAACCATTGAATTTAAAACAACCATTGATTTTTTAAATTCAGTTTTCTTTGTATTTGCATTACTAGACATAAGCAAATAGTAGCAATGCAGAGGCAAATTGTCAATTTAAATATGATTATCATAAATTTAGGCATATAACTGAAGGTTTGTAAAATTTTCAGTGTAAGTCATTGATATATAATACAGTATATGTGAGATTGCAAAGGAATATGTCCATAGGCTTTGAGTAAGGGAATATGTCCATAGGCTTTGAGTAAGGGAATATGTCCATAGGCTCTGAGTAAGGGAATATGTCCATAGGCTCTGAGTAAGGGAATATGTCCATAGGCTCTGAAAGATTGAATTATGTTAATGCTTTACTATATAATTTATAATGATTAAGGACAAAATATATGAATATAGCAAGAACAATAAACTTAAAAGATCTTAAAAATAAATATGAAAATTTTACTTTAAGCAAATATTATAATGCTTCTATTTTTTTGATTATTTGTATGTGTTATCTTTTTGCAAGAGAAGATATCGGTTTTTTAATTTTAGTAATTGCAATAATTTCAAACTGGATATTGATAGATGATATGCTACCTATGATTTTACCTTTGTTCGGTTGTTGTATAATTGTTTTAAGACTTTATAATGGTTGGGAAAAATTAGTAGATTTTTGGCCTTTGTTAATTTGGGCTTGCGTAGCCTTAGTTTTTCATATTGTTTATTATAGAAAAGAAATCAAAAAGTCAAAATTATTATTACCACTTCTTGCTACAACGGTGGCACTTTTTTTAGGCGGTGTAACTAATATATCTGCAAAAGACTATTTTTCCTTTAATTCCATTTACTATATTTTAGGCCTTGGGCCATTAATGCTAATTTTTTATTTCTTATTTAGACATCATTTAAATCCTAATAGAAAATACAATACATTTGATGCAATAGTAGATATTGCAAATACAATAGGCGGCATAGTAATAGTAATGCTAGTAATTCAATATGTACAAAACATATTCCTACCAATTAAGGCTCTTGGAGATATGGAAAAAGAAAGTGCTGCTGTAAGCAAAATAATTAACACGCATTTGCAATTTGGAAACAATTTATCTACCGTGCTTTTAATGGTTATGCCTTTTGCTTTTTATAAAGCCAAAAAAACAAAATGGCTAAATTATGCTTATACTACACTAGGATCGCTTGAATGTCTTGCTATGATATTTACAATGTCTAGAAGTGGAATTTTATTTAGCATGATGTTCATTATTTTTTATATGATATATCTTTTTAAGGATAATAAAATAAGAGACAAATTTAAAAATATTTTAACTTTTACCTTACCACTAATAATAACTTTAATAATTTTAATCGTAAAAAGAGGATATTGGAAACTTATATTTAAGATTGCCTTTAACAATATGAGTCTTTTACAAGAAGAAGCTCTTGTCTTATTATTTGCAGTAGTAATTATTGGTATTGGCCTTTATGCATATATAGATTTAATACATAAAAATCCTAAAAAGAGAAGTAATATTTTAATGATAACTGAAATCGTAATTATTTCATTTATCGCTATTTTAGTTCTATTTTGGAAATACCTTTTTGGTGCTTTATCGCAACTTGGTGAGGCAAGAGTCGAAATGGCAAATATTGCAGTTCAAAACTTGTTCAAGCATCCTTTGTTTGGAACAGGAATGGGATATACAGGAATGCACGATATATATAAACCCCATGGGCTTATGTTAAATTCTTATCACTGTGTAGTTTTACAAATAATTGGCAGTATGGGAATGGTTGGAATACTTGCATATGGCTATGCTTTTCATAAAAAATATGAGCTTTTATTCAAAGTTGACGATAAAAAGTTTTCTTATTTTATTCTACCAATTATAGGGTTACACGCTATGTCAATTATCAATCCTGGAATAATGATGCCATTACCGTATGCAATGTTTGAAATATTAATATTAGCAGTTGCTGAAAATTATTTAGATAGAAAAGCAGCCAAGTTTATTTAATAAACAGATGCTTTGAAAAATAATTGATGTGAATAAAAAAGGAAACTCATATGTATTTAAAAATAAAAAAAATATTAGATAGATTTTTTGGAGTTTTGGCGTTTATAGTATTTTTACCACTGATGCTAATAGCCGCTTTTTTAATTGTGCTTGATGGTAATAAAACGGTGTTTTTCAAACAAGAAAGAGTTGGATATAATGAGAAAAAATTTTTAGCATACAAATTTAGGACGATGAAATCGACTAAAGTAAAGTTTAATGTAAACAATCCAGTAATTAAAGACAATAATCCAAATGTCACAAAAATTGGTAAATTTTTGAGAAAAACCAAAATTGATGAATTACCACAATTAATAAATATTATTAAAGGTGAAATGAGTTTCGTAGGGCCTAGACCATTTCTAGATGTTTACTATGATGTTTATGAAGATTGGGAACTAAAAAAATTTGATATCGCTCCAGGTCTAACTGGACTTGCACAAATCAGAGGAAATTCATATTTAACAACTAACGAAAGAAGTTATTATGACATTATGTACATTAAAAACTTATCATTTTGGCAAGATGTAAAAATCTTTTTCTTGACGATAAAGTTACTGTTTGTGGGTGAAGATAAAATGGTAAAAAAAGTTTCTCCAGAAGAAATTGAAAAACTAAAAGAAGAAATTAGAAATGAAAAATCTGAAGGCAAATAAATCGTCTTGAGGGTTTAGTTTCAATTACTAGATTGATAGATTAAAATTAGAACTATATTGAAGATTAATTTAGATTATTAAATTGATAGATGAAAATTAGAAAAATAATTGTATTGAAGTTTAATTTAAATTATTGACTGGAATATAAAAAGAATAAGAGATTTTGAAATGGAAAAAAAGATTAAAATTGCTTTATTACTTGGAAATATATCATTAGGTGGCGTTACGACATCTGTAATGAACTATGTTAGAAATCTAGATCTTGAAAAATTCGAGATGGATTTTTATGTTTATGGGGATTCTAGTGTAAAACAAGAAATGGAGCAAATAGGCAATGTATATTATTTGCCAAGTTTTATAAATTTTCCTAAAACAAGTAAAATGTTTAACGATTATCTAAAAGAAAAAAATTATGATATTGTACACTCACATTTAAGTAGTCTTTCATATTTTCCATTAAAAGTGGCATATAAAAATAAAATTGAGCATAGAATATGTCACTCTCATTCAACTAGTTATTTTTGGGACCCAAAATCTATAGTGAAACAAATATTAAAAAAGCCAACAGTAAAATATGCAACTTCACTGCTTGCATGTTCAAATGATTCTGCAAAATGGCTTTATGGAAAAAAGGCAAACAAGGCTTTGGTTATTAACAATGCAATTGAAATTGATAAATTTAAATTTAATGAAAAAGATAGAGAGAAAATTAGAAAGGAATTAAATATTGATGGATTTTGCTTAGCATTTTTTGGACGTTTTGAATATCAAAAAAACACAAGTTTTTTAATCAAGTTTTTTAATGAGTTGGTTAAGAAAATAGATGCAAAGTTGTTAATTATTGGAAAAGGTAGCGATTATAAAAAAATGCAAAATTTAATTAATAAATTTAATTTGTATGACAGAGTCATTTTATTAGAACCAAAAAAAGACATAGAAAAATATTATAGTGCTGCAGATGTTTTTTGTTTGCCTTCACGATTTGAAGGTTTGCCAATGGTCGGTGTTGAGGCACTGGCAAATGGAATGCATTTAGTTTGCAGCAATAGAGTTTCAAAGGAAATGAATATAGTAAAAGATTATGTTCATTTTATAGAATTAAATATAGATTTATGGGTTAAAAAAATAATTGAAATAAGTAAAAATTATACTAGAAAAGAAACAATAGAGCTTGAAGATTATGATATAAAAAATCAGGCAATAAAGTTAGAAAGATTTTATGAAAATTTAGTGCATTAAAAGGTAGTGAAAGATATTTATTATACTGATAGGTGCAATAAATGAAGGCTTATAAAATTGAAATAAAGAGCAAAAATGAACGATAAAATAAAAATATTTGTTATAGGACATAAACCTTTTGGTATTCCAAAGTCAGATGTTTTGGTGCCTGTAATTGCAGGAGCAAAAAACAAAGACTTATCTAAATTTGCTGATAATAAATTTTTAAGAGATGACATTGGAGAAAATATTTCCGACAAAAATTCATTTTATTCAGAGTTAACTGCCCAGTATTATGTCATGAAAAATATTGATGTTGATTATTATGGATTTTTTCATTATAGGAGATACTTAAACTTTTCTGAAAAAACGAATAAAAGGCCATATGTTTACTTTACAAAAGATGTTGAAAAATTGGGAAATTTTATTGATATTGAAAACGCTGAAAACATTATTAGTAAATACGATTTATTATTGCCAAGGCCTGAACATTTTCATATGAGTGTAAAAAAACATTATGAAACGTCTAAAAATCATATATATAAAAATGCACTGCAAAATATTTTAGATATAACAAAAGAAATTTACACTGAATACTTAGAAGATATTGATAGCTATATTGAAGGCTATGAAAATTATTTAGGCAACATGTATATAATGAAAAAAGAAATAGCATATGAATACTTCAATTTTTTGTTTAATGTATTTGAAAAATTTGATAGTATATACAAAGATGTGCCACAAAGGACACAAGGCTTTTTATCGGAAAGATTATTTGGCGTTTTCTTTAATCATATGAAAAGAACAACAGATATAAAATATAAGTTTTTGCAAAGAGTAGATGTTTTGAAATATTACGATAAAAAACTTTTAAGAAGATTGTCATATTGCATATTACCACCTAGTTCAAAATTTAGAGCAATGGTAAAATCGGCAATAAAAAAATAAATGGATTATAGATAATTGTTAATCGTTAATATATTAAATTAAGACAACATTAATAAAAAGAGGTAAAAATGTACGTATATAAAAAAGCTGGCGATGAAATAGGAAACAATAAATTAATAATAAATTCTGATTTAAATGGTTCAATGGTGTATTTCCATGATAAAGCAGAAAACAATATTTTGGTAATTGAAAAAAATGCCAATATTGCTAATTGTAAAATTTATTTTCAAGGCAAAAATTCATTAGTTTATCTTAGTGAGATTTATACAAAAAGCATAAAAAAACTAAGAGTAGAAGTTTATGATAATGCAGTTTTTTATATGGGCAAAGGAACTACTGTAAAATCTAATCATTTGTTGTCAGCAATTGTTGGCTCAAATACAAATTGTTTTATTGGCGATGATAGCATGTTATCAGAACAAATTTTAATAAGGACAGTTGATGCTCATAGTATTCTTGATTATAATACATTAAATATTGTCAATCCATCTGCATCAGTTATGATTGGAGATCATGTATGGATTGCTTTAGATGTTAGTATATACAAAGGATCAACTATTGGTTCTGGGGCAATAATAGGTGCTAACTCAAGATGTTTAGGAGGCAAAGCATATGCATCTAATAATACATATGGTGGCTATCCTGCAAAAATTTTAAATAGTGATGTCGTATGGGAAAGAAAAGCAAATCATAAGGCACAAAACACTTATTATAATATGCAAGATGATTTGGAATATTTTGCAAATTTTAAATTCCAACATGATGACAATACAATATCACTTAAAGATTTAGATAGAAAACTGATTGCTGCATCAACGGCAGAAGAAAAGCTTAAAATATTAGAAAATTTGCCAAAAAGCAAAAATAGATTTTATATTTCATCAGGTAGCATTGAAAAGAAACCAGTAGAAATTGAAGATGTAAACGAATTTGAAATAGCCGATATTTTTTGGGAAAATACATATTTGCATATTGTGCTAGAAGAGCCAGAAAAAGCCATATATTTGTATAGAAAAAAGAATGAAGAAAAAATCTTTATGGACAAAGTTGATGATAAACATTTTAAAATTAATGTTGTCAATGTTCCAACAAAACAAAAAGTGCTTTATGGTGAATATATTGTTTTTAACAGCAATAAAAAAAGATTAGGATTATCTAATAAATGTCATGAAAAAGTTTCAAAATTAGATAAAATTTATAGATTTAGTAATGGTAGAGTATATGCAGGTTTTGTAAAAACATCTGGTTATTATCCAAAATTCAACTTTCAGTATTATATTAATTCAGGCATTCCACCAATTGAAAAACCTGTGTTGACTTTAACGAGTAAAAAGAAAAGATTTTTTGAGAAATTGTTGAAAACAACTTTGCAAAAGTCATATAAATTTTTCAGATTATTTTCGAGAAAAAGCAATAATAAGGTGCTATTACTAACATTGTCATCTGATGAAATTGGTGGCAACTTAAAGGCAATGAGTGAATATATAGATACTGTGAAAGATGAGTATAATATTAAAAAGAAAGAAATTGCAATAAATGTTTCAAAACTGGGACTAATAAAAAAAGGTAAAATATATTTAAGATTAATTCCTGTAATAGCAAAATATAACACAATTTTAATTGATAACCACACTTCAATTTTTGACTATTTTATTCTAGATGAAAAGCAAAAATTAATACAGTTATGGCATGCAGGTGTTGGATTTAAAGCAGTGGGATATGCACGATTTGGTAAAGATGGAAGTCCTGATTTATTAAAATGTGGCCATAGACAATATACAGGTGCAATAGCACCAACCCCAAGAGCCATAGAAATTTATGAAGATGTATTTGGAATTACAAAAGACAAGTTTTTAGTTTGTGGCTTACCTAGGCTTGAGAAAACAATTAAACAAAAAGATGAGGTTAAGAAAAATGTAATGAATGAATTTCCATTTATGAAAAATAAAACTAATGTGCTTTTCGCTCCTACTTATAGAGGAAAAAACCAAAAAAATGCTAATTATCCAATACATAAATGGTTAGATTTAGATTTGCTAAATGAATTTGCAAAAGCAAACAACATTAACATTCTTCTTAAAATGCATCCTTTCATTTCGAAAAATATTTTAGAAGACTATGAAAATTATTCAAATATTATTGATGTCTCAAAAGATGCAGACATGAATGAAATTTTATTGGCAAGTGATGCTTTATTAACAGACTATTCTTCAAACGTATATGAGGCTGCATTGTTTGAAAAACCAATTATTATTTTTGCACCTGATCAAATTGATTATGAGCAAACAAGGGGTGTTCACAGAAAGTTAGAAGATTTCTGTGGTTCGGATGTGGCAACAGATACAGATTCTTTGATATCAAAAATAAGCAATTTAGAAATTAAAGATTGGCAAAATAAATTTAGATTTGAAGAGGTTGAAATAGGACAACCAGGTGCTTCTGAAAAGATTTTTGAAACATTTATTCTTGAAAAAAATAAATGATTCTTGATGTTTATAATATATTAAAATAGCAAAATAAATTTTGATAAGGGGAAATTTATGGGTAAAAATAAAGTAGTAATATTTGCAGGCGGTGTTGGCGAAAGAATGAAGTATGGGAAACCAAAACAATTTATTGAGTTAATGCATAGACCAATTATCGCTGAAACCATAAGTCATTTTCAAAACAACGAACTGATCGATGAAATATATGTTGTCATAACAGAGGGTTATGAAGATAAAGTTTATCAAATTAAGGAAAATTTCAACTTTACAAAAATAAAAAAAGTTATTAATGGCGGAAAAACAGCGATGCAATCTATATATTTTGGACTGGTTGCTGCTTCTGAAAATTTGGATAGCGATGATATTGTATTGATTCATGATGGAGTCAGACCTTTGATTACAGATGAGTTAATAACAAAAAATATAAATATTTGCAGAGAAAATGGAAGTTGTGTGAGTGTTGGTAAAATGGTGGAAACACCCATATTGTTAGAAGGTGAGTATGTTTCAGCAATATTAGACAGAAATGCAACCTTTGTGGCAAAAGCACCACAAACATTTTATTTAAAAGAAATAAAAGAAGCACATGAAAAAATGATGGATAAACCTGAAATATATAATACATTTGTTGATAATTGTAGTTTAGCAAAATATTTAGGATATAAAATTAATATTACATTTTCAAGTAGTCAAAATATTAAAGTAACAACAAAAACGGATGTTTATAAAATGATCGGCATATTAAATGGCAGAGATTATGAGAAATTATTAACTGAATAAATAAAACTTAATGAGATGATACTTGATAAATAAAATTAAACGAGTAATGCTGAATGAAATGGGATAATATTGAATAAAAGGGATAATACTGAATTAAACGAGATAATACCAGAGTAAATAAAATTAAACGGGATAATTATGAATATAAGCAAGATAGAAAAGGAAGATATTTTATATATCATCAATGAAAACCAACTGGACAATTTGCAAGATAGCACTTTTTTCATTACTGGAGCAACAGGCTTAGTAGGTGGTTATTTTTTTAAAACCATATATTTGTTAAATGAATTGTTTAATAAAAATCATAAAATTATTTTATTAGTAAGAAAGCCAAATGCTTATATAGAATATTCAAACAATGATAATGTAAAAATAATTGTTCAAGATGTGATTGATAATATAAACATAGAAGACAAGGTTGATTATGTAATTCATGCAGCAGGAGTTGCAAGTCCTAAAATCATGAAAATTGATCCTGTTGGTACAAATCTAGCAAATACTTTAGGAACAATAAATACACTTAATTTAGCAAGAGAAAAAAATGCAAAATGCTATTTGTTTATTTCTTCTAGAGAAGTATATGGAGAAGCACCAAATGATGTGAAATTTTTCACTGAAGATGGTAAATTAGGTTATTTAGATCATACAAATGTTAGAAACTGTTATGCAGAAAGCAAAAAAAATGCAGAAAATTTACTTGTTGCATATAACTACCAATATGGAATGAATGTTAAAGCAGTAAGGCTTGCTCATACTTATGGACCAGGAATAAGAATTGATGATGGTAGAGTACAATCAGATTTTCTTAAAAACTATTTAAGTAATGAAAATATAATTATGAAAAGCACTGGTGCAAGCATTAGAACATATACTTATATTGCAGATGCAATAAATGCTATGTTTAAAATCATAATGTTGTCTCCCAAAAATGAAATAATTTATAATGTGTCTGATGAAAGTAATGAAATTTCAATAAGAGATTTAGCACTAACATTAGTGGAAATAGGAAAAGACAATGGAAAAAATATAGCACTAAAAATTGATATTCCACAAAAGAGTAATGCTTCATATGCTCCATTTTCTAAAGGAATTTTGTCATCTAAAAAAGTTAGAGATTTAGGATATAAAACAAAATTTACTGTAAAAGAAGGGTTTGTTAGAACGATTAAACATTTAGAAGAACAAAATATATAATTTTTTAAACTAAAACAAAGAAAATTGTAAATGTTAAAAATGTAGTTTTTTATATAAAAGATTAAAATATCATAAATTTATTTTTACATGATAAATAGTCGCCTCTAATAATATATAGTATCTTTATCCATAATATCTTCCCACCACTTTTTATTGTCTAAATACCATTTAATTGTTTGTTTAAGGCCTGTTTCGAAACTGGTTTTTGGCTCCCAACCTAAATTGTTTTTTATTTTCTCTGAGTTAAGTGCATATCTTAAGTCATGTCCTGGCCTTTCTTGTACAAATTGAATTTTGCCTTTACCTAAAATATCTATGATAGCATTAACAATTTCTAGATTAGTTTTTTCATTGCCGGCACCAATATTATAAACTTCACCCACTTTCCCTTTGTGTATAATCAAGTCAAGTGCTTTACAGTGATCTTCTACATATATCCAGTCTCTTATGTTTTTCCCTACACCATAAATTGGAATATCTAAACCATTTAATGCATTAACAATGGTTAGGGGTATTAGTTTTTCAGGAAATTGATATGGTCCATAGTTGTTTGAACTTCTGGAAATTGTTATAGGAAGTTTAAAAGTTTTATAATAGGCTTGTGCTAATAAATCAGCACTCGCTTTTGAGGCTGAATATGGACTAGAGGCCCGTAAAGGCATAGACTCTGTGAAAAACAAATCAGTTTTGTCTAATGGGAAATCACCATATACTTCATCTGTAGATATTTGATGAAATTGTTGTATACTATATTCTCTACATGCATCCATCAATACTTGCGTACCTACAATATTTGTAATTGTAAATATTTGGGGATCTTTAATTGAACGATCTACATGACTTTCTGCTGCAAAATTAATTACAATGTCAGGGTGCTCATTTTCAAAAATAGAAAAAATAGAATCTTTATCTGTAATGTCAGTCTTGAAAAATGAAAGATTAGGAGATTCCAAAGCAGTATTTAAAGTAGATAGATTTCCTGCATATGTCAACTTATCAACACAAATAATTTTGTAATTTTTGTATTTTTTTAATATGTAGTGAATAAAATTTCCACCTATAAATCCAGCACCACCAGTAATAAGAATTTTCAAACTTTGCACCTCTCAACAAACTTGTATTAGACATTCAAAAACATATAAATTAACTAATAAAACTATAAACTATATACTTTATGTAGTCAATCACAACAGATTTTGGCAAAGTTTAATGTTAACTATAAAGTGGATTTTTAGTGCAAAACTTGAAAGTGGATTTTTTAGCATAAAATTGCCAAATATTCTTTTATGTTGACAAGAATTACAATATTTTTTAATATTTAGTATAATATTTATCGGTTTAATTTATGCCTAACTATTAGGAGAATTAAAAAAGTCTATGAAAAAATGTTTAATACTAATTAATGAAATCAGTGGGAAAGGCTCATTAGTTGATGAGAAAAAACTTATTGATTTATATTCAAAAGATTACGAAGTTGACATTACTAGAATAGTTGATGAAACAACTCTTTGGTCTGGTAAAGGTTATGACTTAGTCATTGCTTGTGGTGGCGATGGCACATTAAATAATGTAATAAATGGTGAACTAGATAAACATACAGAGGTCATATATTATTCTTTTGGAACTTTTAATGAAACCGATAAAGGTAAAGGCAGAAATTTAAGAACAGCTGGTGATCAAGCACAACTAAAAGAATATGCAACCGCTAATGATAAAATTTTCAGTTATGTTTTGGCAGCAGGAAGTTTTACTTCTTTAGGTTATGTAGTAGATACTGATATTAAGAAAAAATTTGGAATATTTGCATATTTTACAAAAGTTGTATCAGCATACAAAGTGCACTCTACAAGAGCAAAAGTAACAATAGATAATAAAACATATCTTAATAATTACACTCTAATGATGGTCATTGATTCAAAAAGGTGTTTTGGGTTCCATTTTAATAGATTATATCGCCCCGATAATGGGAAAGTCCAAGTTTTATTAATTAAAAGTCCTGGAAGAAAAGACAACTTTAGAAATAAAGTTAAAATGTTTTTCCCATTCTTTAGAGCGTTTTTTGTTGGTTTTGACAAAGAATATGAAAGCAAAAATATTATTTTTAAAAGTGCTGAAAAAGTTACCATAGAATTAGAAGGTAAAGAAACTTTTAATATTGATGGTGAAGCAATGGATTTTAATGGCAAAATCGATGTTAATGTAAATGCAACAACAAAAGGTATATATTTTAGAAATCCAAAAGAAGTTAAAAAAAGATTTTTAAGACTGCGTTGATTTTTCAGTTTTTCTATGTCATTTTTGGGTTTTGGATTAATTCATAGTTGAGCCAAATTTTACTTTATATTTAATAGAGTATTTTTCATAAAAACACATAAATATTGTATATTGTAATGATAATAGGTAATATTGTATAATAAATACAAGTATATATAAAATTTTAAGGAAGGTATAGTATGAGTTTATCAGAATTTGCTGATGTAAAAAATCAAGCACGCTTTGCAACTAGTTATAAACTTCGCGAGTGCATATATAAAAGATTGAAAAAAGTTGCATACAAAGAAGTTGCAAAATTTGATGTTGAATTTGCAGTAACTAAAGAGCCAGTGCCATTTGAAAAAAGATTAGAACTTGAATATAAGCCAATTTCAAGTTATGAAAAATGGAGTAAAAGTTCATATGAATGCGGATGGTTTAAATTAACTGCTGATGTTCCCGCTGAATATGAAGGACAAAGACTTGCAGGACTGGCAAATCTTGGTTCCGAGGCTTTATTTGTAGATGAAAATGGTCATGCTTTACAAGGGCTTAGTACTTTAATGGCGGTTATAGAATATACTCAACCAGCAAGAGGAAAAAGTTTTTTTGAAATAACAAAAAGTGCAAAGCCTGGGAAATTAGAAGTTTGGCTTGAAGCAGGAAATAACAAAAAAGACACATTAAGGTGCCAAAGTGCAAGATTCAACTATGCAAAATTAGTTACAGTAAGAGATGATGTTGTAGAGTTTTATTACGACTATCTATTTTTAGATATGCTTCGTTTTGTATTAAATGGCTCTAAAAATGCGAAAAAGAGAAAAAGCATAGTAGCTTCAATGAGAAAAGCTATTAAAGTAGTAGGAAAAGACTATCTTCCAGAAAATGTTCAAAAAGGTAGAGAAATTTTAACTAAGGAAATTGAAAGTGGAGAAAATTTCCCATTTACTTTGTATGGAATAGGACATGCTCACTTGGATCTTGCATGGTTATGGCCAATTCGTGAAACACAAAGAAAGGCAATTAGAACATTTGCAAATCAAGTAAGAAATATTGAAAAGCATAAAGGATATAAATTTGGTGTATCTCAACCTCAACAATTAGTATGGCTTAAAGAAATGGATCCAAAATTGTATGACGAAGTTGCTGAGCACATCAAAAAAGGTAATATTGAAGCACAAGGTGCAATGTGGGTTGAAAGTGATGTAAATGTTCCATCTGGTGAATCTTTAGTTAGACAAATGCTTCTAGGGCAAAGATATTGGAGAGAAAACTTTGGTGTAGAGGCTAAAATGTGCTGGCTACCAGATGTTTTTGGATATAATGGTAATTTGCCACAAATTCTATTAAAAGCAGGTATTCCATATTTTTCAACGCAAAAAATGTCATGGAACGAACATAATCGTTTCCCACACAGAAGTTTTAATTGGGTAGGAATTGATGGAAGTACAGTCTTAACTCATATGCCACCAGATAATACATATAACAGTGAGGCTACTCCATTTTCAACAATGCATGCATATAACTATTATCCTGAAAAAGATAAAGTTGACACAGCACTGCTTGTTTATGGTATTGGTGATGGCGGCGGAGGGCCTGGTGATGGGCATATACAAATGGCAAAACGTCATGAAAATGTTAAACATATACCAAAGATTGAAATGAGGCGTGCTGAAGACATTTTTGGCTCTTTAGAAAAAAATGCCCATGCGTTGCCAAAATATCAAGGTGAGTTATATCTTGAAAAACATCAAGGTACATACACCTCCCAAGCAAAGATTAAAAAATATAATAGAAAAATTGAATATAAACTTCAAAATATAGAATATTTATGTTCGCTTGCAATGGGAAAAGGTATGAAATATCCACAAGAAGAATTAAATAATATTTGGAAAGAAGTATTGCTTTATCAATTCCACGATATTATTCCAGGAAGTTCAATTAAAAGAGTATATGATGAATGTTACGCAAGATATGAGATTTTATTTAAGGAGTTAGATGAAATTAAACAAAGAGCATTAGATGTTTTATCTGAAAAAGATGATGAGCTTTATGCAATTAATCCAACTTCATATAGAGTTAAAAAAGTTGTTGATGTTGATGGCAAATTATATGAAGCAGAAATTCCAGCATTTTCATCAGCAAAGTTAAATCCTTTAGAAGAAAAATGCGAGTTTAGTGTAAATGGAGATGTCATAGAAAGCCCAAGATATATTATAGAGTTCAATAAAAGAGGCAACATTATAAGATTATATGATAAATTCCTAAAAAGTGAATTTGTTGAATCTGGCAAGCGTCTCAATGTTTTGAATCTATATAGAGATAAAAAACTACATTATAACGCTTGGGATATTGATATTAATTATACTAAAATATTGCCAATAGAAGCAAAACTTGTATCTGCAGCTACAAATATTTTTGAAAATAGGGTTGAGCGGAGCAATCTCTACGCTATTGGTAGTTCTAATATAAATCAAAAAGTCATCTTATATAAAAATAGTCCATTGATTGATTTTGTAACAACTGTTGATTGGAATGAAACACATAAAATGTTAAGAGCAGAATTTAGGCCAAATGTTAAATCAGATGAAATTACTTGTGATATACAATTTGGTAACATCAAAAGATCTACCAAAAACGAAACAAGTATTGAAAAAGCACAATTTGAAATTTGTGCTCACAACTGGGTAGATGTAAGCGAAGATGGTAAAGGTCTTTCATTCCTAACTGAAAGTAAATATGGTTGGCGTGCAAAAGAAGGTTTAATTTCTCTAAATCTACTTAGAAGCCCAATGTATCCTGCAAAAGATGCTGATAAAGGCATTCAACAATTTAGTTATGCTCTCTATCCTCATGGTGGTGATTACAATGATGCAAATACACAAAAAGAGGCAACAATATATAACAATCCTTTAATAATAACAAAAGGTAGTATTGATATTGAGCCTGTAATTACAAGTAGCAATGAACATGTTGTAATAGAAACTATTAAAAAGCAAGAAGAGGGCGATGGTTTAATTGTTAGAACATTTGAAGATTCTGGTAAGGAAAAAACAACAAATTTCAAAATCAATGGTTATTCAAAAATATATGAAGTAAATTTAGATGAAAAAGTAATTGGAGAAATTGAAGACTTAGATTCCATTACATATAAACCATTTGAAATTAAATCATATCTATTGAAGAAATAGGAATATATAAGTAGGGTTGAAAAGCAATTAAAAAATTGTTAATTTAACTTTATTCCATATAAACCATTTGAAATGAAATCATATCTATTAATGAAATAGAAATATTGAAATGAAGAAATTGAAATAATGACAAAAGGCATCGTATATTTCATACAAACAAAAAAGGGAGCAAATTCGCTCCCTTAATTTTTTCATAAACTATTAAGTTTATTATTTCAAGAACTTTGATGGGATTAACATATTTTGTATATCCATCATTCTGTCATTGAAAGAAACTGCATAGCTATCTCCTGCACCAATTATTTGTACGCAACCTTGCACAACTGCTTCAACAAAAGCATATTTTCCGCTAAGTACTGCAATACATGCATCTGGATTTGGGAAATCTAGCAATACAAATGGGCTTTTTCTTTCATAAAGGCCACGACCTGCTTTGGTCTTGCCGCCTTTAACTCTTAAATATGCACCAAATTTTGGGAAAATTTCTTTTCCGTCAGCATCAAAAGTTGGACCTACGCGGAATTGATAAATTCTATCTGTTTGCTTTTGAGTCCATTTGTTCATTGGCTCATATCCTAGTTTGTTTGCTTGAGACATAGCAGTAGTAATCATATACAAAGACATTTTAACCTTCATATATTGATCAAGTGGTTTGTCCACTCCAGGAACAAAGTCTGGCATCATCTTCATAAGTTCTAGCATTAAGAACAAAAATGCCCAAAATTCTTTTTTGAATAAATTCTTAAATACTGATGGTACAATTCCAAGCATATCTAGTGGGGTGTTTCCTTTTAATACACCAAGCAATGCTTTGATGCTCTTAAAATGTAGTTTAATAACTTTTAAATCCCCAAAAGCGCCTTCATATACTCCATCGTGTACTTTATAGCGTTTTCCATCAGCTACTTCATTTGCTTTTTCTTCTGTTAGAAAGACAAGGTGTGCTGCTAGTGGATTTTCCTCATCTTCTGCCTTAAATTCAACAACCATGTTTAAGTCTTTAAATTTTTTAACATACTTAGGATTTTCCTCTAGAGGAACTCTCATAGCTGGGAAAGCTGCTTTTAAAAATAGTTTTGCAACTAAAACATCTTCAAGGCTTGCTTTACTCATCTCATACCTCCTTAGTCTTCATCAGACCAGTCTTCGTCGGCTTCGATTTCTTTTCCTAGAAGTTCTCTAACAGTTTCTGCAATACCAGTTGCATCTAATTTATATCTTGCATATAAATCTTCTGGATATCCAATAACACTATATTCATCTGGAATACCAAGTCTTGTAAATGCACAACCTTTACCACTTTCAGCAATAACTGCACCAACAGCTTCGCCAAGACCACCATAAATGTTGTGTTCTTCAACAGTTAAAATACGTCTTGTTTCTACAACTGCTTTCATTATTGCTTCTTTATCAATTGGTTTAATTGTATGCATATTGATAACTCTTACTGAAATTCCATCATATTCTAGTTCTCTTGCTGCTTCTCTTGCTTGTAAAACAGGAGTTCCGCAAGCGATAATGGTCAAATCAGAGCCATCTTTTACTGTCATGGCTTTTCCAATTTCAAATTCAAAGTCATCATTTTCATGTAGTGGTGGTTCAAATCCTCTTCCAACACGCATGTAAAATGGTCCAGGAATATCAATGGTTGCTCTAACAGCTTTTCCTGTTTCCCAACCATCTGCTGGAACAACAACTGTCATATTAGCCATTGAACGCATAACAGCAATATCTTCGGTAGCATGGTGAGTTGTACCTGCTGTACCAAAACTTAATCCACTATGTGTTGCAATAATTCTAACAGGAAGATTTTGATATGTAATATCAGTTCTTACAAATTCACCACCACGTAGGGCAGCAAAAATTGCAAAGGTTGATGCAAATGGAATTAATCCAGTTTTTGCAAGTCCTGCAGCAACACCAAATAGATTTTGTTCTGCAATACCAACATTAAATAGTCTTTCTGGGAACTTGTCACCAAATAGGCCGATGTTTGTTGAGTTTGCAAGGTCTGCTGTAACTCCAACAATTTTATCATTCTTTTCGCCTAATTCTGCTAAAACACGACCATAAATTTCTCTTGAAGTCATTTTATTAGCATCATAGGTTGTCCATGTGGTTCCTATATTATCTGCCATAATTCTATCCTCCTTCTACATAGCCTCAATATCGGCTTTAGCCTCAAGGAATAAATCCATGTCCATAGCTCCATAATGCCATTTAACATCTCCTTGGAACTTTTTGACACCAAATCCTTTTTCGGTTTCTGCAATGATGCATACAGGTTTTTCTTTTTCTACCCATGCTTCATCTAGTGCTTTTACAACTTCAGCCATGTCATTACCATTACATTTAATAACTTTGAATCCAAAAGCTTCATATTTTTTGTCTAGTGGTTCAATAGCCATAATGTCTTCTGTGCAACCGTCAATACAGAATTTGTTTCTATCAACTATTGCAATAACATTATGTAGTTTGAAATGACTTGATGCCATTGCAGCTTCCCAAATACTACCTTCGTTTTGTTCTCCATCACCCATTAAAACAACAACTTTTGCATCAATGTTTTGGTATCTATGACCTAAAGCCATTCCAACTCCCATTGATAAGCCGTGTCCTAATGAACCTGTTGAAGCATCACAACCTCTAATCTTGTTTGAATCAGGGTGCATTCCATATGCAGATTCATAATAGTTAAAGGTTTCTAATGATTTCATTGGTACAAAACCTCTTAGTGCTAAACATGGTACATATGCTAAAGCAACATGACCCTTACTTAAAATGAATTTGTCTCTTTCTGGCATATCTGGATTTTCTGGATCAACGTTTAGATACTTAAAGTATAGTGCTGCTAATATATCGGCACAGCTCAAAGATCCACCAACGTGCCCACTTCCAGCATACTTTGCGGTCTCAATAATCTTGAGTCTAAGTTCTTTTGCCTTCGCTTTTAGTTCTTCTACTGAAACATTTTTTGGCATTATTTCTGGCCTCCTTAAAAAATATATTTTGGATGATATATTAATAAAAAAACATACATCTCTAATATTTTAATATATACATTGTATGTAGTCAAGAGCAGATTTTTTTGGAAAAGAGGCAATTGCTTGTTAAATCTAAAGCAAGTTTGGCTACACTAAAATTTAATTAAAAAGACATTTGTTTGCTAAGTCAAAAGGTATGTGCTTTTTTCCAATAAAGTAATACAACATTGAATAATATGGTTTATAAAACCAATATATTATTTAAAAATATTTATTAAAAAAAGTTGTCAAAATTTAATATTTTAATCCCTAAAGTAATGAATCACTAAATAATGTGGTTTGTAAAACTAATATATTGTTAAAAAAATATTTATTTTAAAAAGCTGTCAAAATTTAATATTTTAACAGCTATATATACATTATTTATTAATTTTTTGTCTTTGGTTTAGAATATTTTTTTATGAAACTTTCTAAATCTTTGCATTTGGATCTACGATAATTTTTTCAATAGCAAGGCAAATCATTAGAACTTGTAAAAAGTTAGAATAGGGTGTAGTTTTGATTTTATATTCTGTAAAATCAGCAGGATTAGTAATGACGCTTGCAATCATATCACTGTTGTCATATATATCATAGTTATAATCTATTGGTTTCCCCCAGACACTAAAATTATTTGGTTTTTTATTGCCTTTGATATTTTGGATATAATCTTTATCTTCTGGCTCTATGACATTTCCTGAAAAGGCAAAGTTGTTTTCATCTATCATTTGTATTTTGATGGCCCCAGGAAAAGTAGGTTCACTTTTTACAATTGAAAGACTTGCACTAGCATCTTTTGAAAATACTAATTGTGCAATTTGATTACCAAGTTTATTGTATATATAATATCCATTTTTAACTCTTGCAATTTTACATACAAGTTCACCAAAAAGATTCTTTACAGGATAATCTTCATCAATTTTATACATTTGCTTTTTTATTGTAAAAATCATATCCACCTCACTAAAATTAATTTTATATATATATGTTATCTTTGTCAATATTATTGTGTTTTTGCAAATCTAAATTTTTTGCATATCTTCCATCTAAAATTTAATATGTCTTTAACATAACTATCTTTGATTACACAAAAAATATGTCTTTCTATATATGAAAAAACCTCAAAAATCCTTTTATAATTTATAATTTTAGCAGTATTAAAATGTTTGACATATAAACTTAATAAATGATAATATAATTTTTGCTATCAGAAATGGCGAAATTGGGGGTATAGCTCAGTTGGTAGAGCGCCTGTTTTGCAAGCAGGAGGTCAGGAGTTCGATTCTCCTTACCTCCACCAAAATTCAAAGAAATGGTCGATACAGTTTTTGTGTCGATTTTTTCTTTTTATGGGACATTTTTAGAAATTAGCCAAATCTTGAAAATATCAAGGAAATATATTTTTTAAATGGATTAGAAATAATGTAAAAAATTGATTGTTTTTTATTATTCATTTGAAATATATATAATCTTCTTGACGGGATTAATTTTGATGTATAGTATATATTGACGTGATTTATGTGATTTATTTATATCCATATTTTATACAATAATTCATGTTTTTTAATGATAGTTTATATACAAAGGAGAATTGATTGAGATACTTGTTTTTTGATTCAGAACATGCAACATCAGTTGCTAATAATATAAAAATTTGTGAATTTGGATATGTTTTAACCGATGAAAATTTTAAAGTTTTACAAAGAAAGAATTTTATAATAAACCCTAAGATTTTAAGAAAAGAATGGGATTGGTATGCGGTAAGAAAAATACTTACAAGAAAACCAGCAGACTATGTAAAAAATCCTTCATTTCCACATTATTATCCTGCAATAAAAAAGGTGATTAATAATGCAGATTATATAATAGGTCATAATTTAGCAAGAGATGTACAAGCCTTAAATGATGATTGCAAAAGATATAAATTGCCTAGTTTGGATTATGAGTTTTATGATATTCAAGAATTTTATAAATCTTATCATAATATAAGCGATAAGAGTTCGCTTGAAAATCTATTAAAGGCATTTAATATTGAAGGAGATAACAATTTGCATGATGCTGAAGCAGATGCTTATAATACAATGCTTGTAATGGAAGCAATGCTAAAAAATTGGAATCTAACATTTGATGAAATTATTCAAACTTTCAAAAAAACAAAGGACAAAACAAAAAATTATCTTGTTTACTCCATTGAAAAGGCAAACATTAAAAAAGCAAAAAAGGAAAAAATAAAAAGAGAAAAAGCAATAGAAAAAATAGGCTAAATTTATAATGTTTTGTTACATTTCAATTATGCTTATAATGTAGCAAAATGATTAAAATTGCACGAAATAGGGTATAATATTGTTGTAATAAAAATGGAGGTGTTAATTATGGGAAGAACTGCAAATGTTTTTGCAAGGGTTGAACCTAAAATTAAAGAACAAGCCCAAGCAGTTTTGGACAAACTTGGAATATCTATGGCAACCGCAATGGAAATTTATCTTCGCCAAATTCCACTACAAAGGAAGAACCCTTTTGAAGTAAAGTTCCCAGAGGCACAAAAACCCCTAGCATATGGCAGTTTAACTGATGAAGAATTTAATGCACTTATGAATAAGGCTGCAAAATCGTATGCAGATGGAAAGTGCACTGAATTTAATAACTTCAAGAAAGAAATTTCAAAAGAAATTGGATTATAAAAAAAGGGCTCTTAATTTTTGAAAGAGCCCATTTTACATTTATTTATTAGTTTTTATATTTTTTGTTCGATATTAAGTAAACACTTTATATATTAATTATCTTCATCATTTTTAGATTCACGATCAAGTAAGCGTTTGAAGTAATTATATGTATTTCTAGAAAAGTATTTAATAATCATTTCTGCAATGTTTTCTTTTATTTTATCTCTTAATTCTACTGGTTCTAAAACTTCTACATAGTTTGAATACTGCATAATCCAATATTCCATTGCTTTTGGACTTGATGACACGGTTGCAATAAAATAATCATCATCTATTTTTTCAAAAGGAACATCCATACCAAACCAGTCGATAATATCATCGGTCATATTCATCCTACATTTTAGTTTAATGTCTTGAATTTTTTCTGGGAATAAATAGGGAAGGCGAGTTTTAATATTTTCTAAATCAAGTCCATTTTCGCAGCCTTCAATTTCTGTTATTGGTCTAATAGGTTCTTTTGTAATTGAAATATCATCAATTTTATCAACACGTAAAAAAACCAAATTATCATATTTTGGATAATTACCAACAAGATAATATCTTTGATTGTGAACTATTAATTTGTATGGACTGATTATTCTTCTAGTAACTGTTGTTGATTCTCTTTTTTTATCAAAATTCCATTTCATATATCTCATTCTTAGTCGCCAGCCATTGTCAATGCAATGTTGTAAAAGTTCAACTTTTTTAAGATATCCTGAGCCTGGTTGGAAAATATCTCCTGGGGTTTCAAGGTTCATATTTTTAACATCTTCTAAGTGACTAATAAAATTGATACCTGCAAGGTCTTGTAACTTATTTATTATTGTTTCTTTTTCTTCTAAACTAGCATGTCTACTTTCTAAAATACCATCAATTAAAAATCTCAATTCTGTTTCTGTAAATCTTCTTTTAGCAAGATATACACCACTTCTTTTTTCTTGTATAATCTCAAATCCCATACTAGATAGAACTGCTAAATTGTTACTTACAGCTTTTCTTTCAATGTTTAGATCATAGTCATCTTTAAGATATTTTATTATATCTTTTTGCTTTAATAGATTGTCTGCATCAGAATATTTTTCTAGTACTTGTAACACTCTGATTATGACAGGTCTTTTTGGCTCTCTTTTCTTGATATACATAATAATGTCCCCTTTTTTCCCTACATTTTATAACTAAATATAAACACAAATTTATTGATTTTGTCAACAAGGTAAGCAATAATGTCGTAAATTTATAGATTTTTGTCAAAAAAAACATAATTTTCTTTCATTTGTTATATTTTTGATACAAAAGCGTAGTCGAAAAAAAATGTAGAGAGCATAAATCTTGAAAAAAACTTCTAAAATATAAGGTTGTTTATTGAAGAAAAAATCGAAATCTTGAAAGCACTAAAATATAGTAGTTGCTATAAATATCGAGAGTGTAAATATTGAAGAAGCTCCAAAATATAATAGGC
>DUUO01000011.1 GCA_012841525.1 Clostridiales bacterium | reverse complement strand
TATGGAACAGGTAGAAATTTCGGAGATTTCCAAGACTTAAAACCGATTAGAAGCGAAATAGAAAACCACTATTTGCCACGTTTAAAAGAGATGCACCGAGTTTTAAAAAGTACAGGAAGTATTTATTTGCAAATGGACACACGAATAAACCATTGGATGCGAATTTTAATGGATGATGTTTTCGGGTATGATAATTTCAGAAACGAGATTTGTTGGAAATACGATAAGTGGAGCAACGTGTCAAATTGCTTCCAAAGAAACCACGATGTAATACTTTTTTACTCATTTAAAGGTGCAGTATTTAATGAACTTAGAGAACCGATTGAAGCACCGAGAAAAAGAAACTTAGTTGAAATAGTTGATGGTAAAAAAGTAAGTAAGCGGATTGATGGCAATGTAGTTTATAGGGAGCAACTTGATAGACCATTTTCAGATGTATTTACAGACATACCACGAATACCAAACACAGGAGCAAAGGTTGTCGGGTATGCAACCCAAAAACCAAAGGAACTAATAAGTCGTTTTATTTTAGCTTCCACAAATGAAGGTGATGTGGTAGCTGATTATTATTTAGGTAGCGGCACAACCGCAGTAGTTTGTAAGGAATTAAACCGAAATTTTATAGGGTGCGATATTAATCCAAAGGCTATTGAAATAACAAATGCTCGTCTTGATGCAGTTTCGTAGCCTTGCACATAACTATTATATTTTTAAAATAACAAAACAAAAAAAAATAAAATTATGAAAATTAGTGCATCTGAATTAGTAAAAAGAAGTGCAAGTCAATTACTCTATAAAGAGATTAAACGCATTGAATGGCAAGCAACACCAAGACAATATGAAGGTAATAAATATGCTGAAGAAATTGTTGAAAAAGAAGAAGCATCTTCAGAAAAAAGAGGAATAATAAAACTTGGAGAAGATTTGTTATTTTTTTGTATTGATTTGGTAAAAGACGATTTATTTGTTGAAATTAAAATGATAGAAAATGAAGATAATTACGAAAATTGGTATTTATATTCTAGTATTATGCAATCTACATTTTATGCTTCTTTGTTACAACAAGTAAAAACCCTTGATACACCTAAATTTCGCAGAAAAGAGGGTTATAAACAAGAAATAATAGAAGTTCCTGTAAAACATAGGTTTGAACTGTGGTTTGGAAAGAAACAAAAATATGAGATAATACCTAATAAAGAAGTATTAAATCATTATTTAAACAAAGCTAAACTTGTTAAATCATGTATTGAGACTGCTGATTTTGATAAATGTAGAGAATTTGATGCTAAATATAAATTCAAAGAATTTGGTATCTATAAACCTAAATACAAACATTTAAAATCTTTAGAATATTAATAAAAATCAAAAGAGATGAATAACGAAGCGTTGCATTTTTAACTTAAAAGAACAAAAGATATGAGTACAGAAAATTTAGATTGGAAAATAAAAAACAACTTAAAAATGAAACAAGAATTTAAACAAAAGTATTTCACCAACAACTTTTATTGGGTGAACAAAGAAAACTACAAAAGACTGCAAGAAATAGCACTTGAAGTAGGTTGCTTATGC
>DUUO01000076.1 GCA_012841525.1 Clostridiales bacterium | reverse complement strand
CAATATTGATACTCCTTAAAATCATGATCTAAAAACAACTCTCCAATATTGATGCTACTTAAAATCATTGTCTAAAATAACTATATCAAATATCGATGCTTTAAAATCATTATATAAAAAACAACTAAATAACATAACAATTTATGCTCTTAGTGTTTTTATGTATCTTAATGCTTTTTACAAAAAGCAGGTTTTTTATCGTATATATATTTTCAACTATGAGAAAAGGGCAATTTTATTAGGTTTATTCAATAGGTTCTTCTTCAGCCTTTTTTCTTGCCCATTCTTCTCTTGCTATTTGTCCATAATTTTTTTCTCGTATTTCAAAGACATCATTGTAAGTATTAATATCTTGTATCCCTCCAACTTGATAAAAGAATTTGCCGTGATTTTTTATTACATCTTCTGTGCTCATTCTTGCATTTGGAACAAAATTACCATCTTCATCTACTGGTTGTGAAGTGGTAAGTGAACACATATACCATTCTCTAACACCATTATGAGAATCAAATAATTTATTGTATCCTGGTTGTGCTTCATCCCAATCGGGATCTATGATAACAACGGAGCAATATTTGTGTATTGCATCTAAAACATCATAGGCTAGTGTGTTATACAAAAAGCTTCCAGGTTCGGTGTAATATTCTAAAGCCATTCCTTGTTTATTTAAATATTCTAAGATAAAAGCAATAGTGTGTCCTGTTGTATTTTTAATAAAAGGTTTTCCAGACCAACCAATGTTAAATGGTCCAACAGTCATATCAGAAAACAAATTAGCTGTTGTATTTTTGTCTAAATCTTCTAGATACACAGAAAAGAAAGTATCCATTAATGTATACCTATCTGGTAGACATCTTTTTGGAAGTTGTCCAATTTCATCTCTTGCTAATTCATGAAGTAAAAATAGGGCAGGAGCAGTAACTTGTCCGCCCATTGAGTGAGCCGTAAATCTAATTTCTTTATTGCCCATACTTTCTGGAAGCATCTTCATTGCTCTAATATATTCTGCTACAAAATGTTCGCTAACCCCATATTTAATTGCATCACGCACTTCATCACCATTTGTCTTAATGTAGCTGGTTCCAAAACCATTATTATATACACCGTTTTCATCTTCTTCATGTTCTACCCAAGTCCACATTTTTTGTTCAAGCGACCAATATTCAGAGGCAGTAACAAATCTTTCACATTGGTAAAAGGCCACATTCCAACCTTTTTTCCACCAAAGATATGCCATATTAAAATATGGAGGTAAATCACTAGAAGAAGAATCAATTCCAAATTTATCCCAATCTAAATGATATTTTAATATGTCATAGTCTTCTAACTTTACGTTTCCATCTCCTTTCATTCCGTGAATTAAAACTATTGTGGGTTTATCTGTGTCTACAACATCTGCTGCCTCTTTTGTATCTGCTTTAGTTTTAATAAAGTTTCCATCTTCATCAAATTGAACCCAGAACAAGCCTTGGTTAACAAGTTCAGGATCTCTATCTAAATCAAACTTAACCTCTTTTGCATAATCAATATATGCATCATTATCAGGTCTTAATTGTGCTAAGTTTTTTTCATATTCAGTTAGCTCCGCTGGTCCTTTTGTCAAAACAAAATTTGATAATAGTACAGCGATTAAAACTGCAACGCCTGCACAAAGCAGTATTGCTAAAACAGTTCTAGAAATGGTTTTTTTCATATTTATACTCCAGTATGTATTAAAATTTTATTATGTATATAAATATTTTATATAATTTTAATGTTATTGTCTATATTGAATTTTTTTAGTTTAATAAAAGTTAGTACTAAAATAGAAAAAACTTAAAGAAAACATCCAAAATATTAGAAAATTATTACTAGCAAAAACAAAACACAGCAAAAACACAAAAAAAGACAAAACTTGTGTTTATTGAAAAAAAAGATAGAGAAATAGAAAAACACAGCAAAAACACAAAAAAAGACAAAACTTGTGTTTATTGAAAAAAAAGATAGAGAAATAGAAAAACACAGCAAAAACACAAAAAAAGACAAAACTTGTGTTTATTACAAAAAAAGATGAGATAAATAGAAAAACACAGCAAAAATACAGAAAAAAACAAAACTTGTATTTTCTTTATGTTTATTGAAAATGATGATGAGATAAATAGAAAAAATACAGCAAAAACACAAAAAAAGACAAAACTTGTGTTTTTAAATGTTTTATTGCAAAAACATCCTAAAATTCACACATTAGCATTTAACATTATGCTTGAAAATGTTAGCAAAAAAGTGCTTTATTGACTGATAATTAGGTAAATAGTATAATTTCAATTAAGATAAAAGGCCTTTTTAATATCAATATTGTACTTTAGGCTTGGGTGTTTGCATTGAGAGTCAAAAAGAAATTGGGAATATACAAAATATATAGAGAATCTCATATGGTTTTAGATTCTTTGTATAAAGGACCATATGTTCGTGGGCTTCGTGTGACCAAAAATATTAAATATTGCCTTGACCATAGTTTGAAATTAGATTTATTTGAAAAAAGAGTTCCAAAAATTAGACCAATATTTATTTACTTTCATGGCGGTGGATTTATCGGTGGGGATAAATCTAGAAGAGAATGGTTTTTAAAACATTTAGCCGCAAATGATTATAGTGTAATCAATGTTAATTATGGACGTGCATCTAAATATCCATATCCTCAACAAATCCAAAATTGTGCCCTTGTTTTAAAATGGGTAGAAGAAAATGCCATTAAATATTCGTTTGATTTAAATAATATAGCGGTAGGTGGAGATGGGGCAGGTGCATTTTTTGCAACACAACTTGCAGTATTAAATGCAGATAGGGAATATGCAAAAAAGGTTGATTGCGTAATGTCAAATGTCAAAATTAAGGGCTTGGTGTTAATAAGGGGTGTATATGATTTAACAAGAGTTGCATTAAAAGCTGTAGCAATGCACAGTAGAACAATGCACAGTAGAACAATAATTAAGATGATTGCGCCTAAAATTTTCCCAATTCTTGATGAAAAAGTTGAAGATGATTTTATGGGGCTAGACGAAGAACTTTTTAAATTATTAGACCTTACTGCATTTGTTAATAAATCTTTTCCAAGTGTATATATTTCAAGTTATGATAGTGATTCATTTGCATATGAAACGAGCAAAGAGTTCATATCAAAATTAGCAGAGCACAATGTCACTCGTTGGGAAATTCATGGAATAACTATGAAAAAGATTTCTTCTGATATGGGATATAACTCTGCAGCAAAAAGACGCATTATTTTTGATGAAGCAAATTATTTTTTAACCACTTTATTTGAATCTGATCGAAGGAAAAAGTTAAAAAACAAATATGTTCAATATGAAATAGACGAAAGGGAATTGTTAAGATATTAGTATTTTTCAAAAAGTGATGCAATATTAATTTATTCAATAAAAGATGTATATAAAACAGGGCAAGCAATATCAATTTACTTGATAAAAGACATACAAAGAAAACACATTACAATATTAATTTTATTAATAAAAGACATATAAACGGAGCATACCATATCAATTTACTTGATAAAAGACATAAAAACGGGGGATGCAATATCAATTTACTTGATAAAAGACATATAAAAAAGACTGCAATTTTTAATCGCAGTCTTTCTTTTTATAACATTTGTTTTAATTAGTCTTGGAATGGTAAAAGTGCCATATTACGTGCTCTTTTAATAGCAACTGCTAAAGAGCGTTGATGCTTAACACAAACACCACTCATTCTTCTTGGTAAAATTCTACCTCTTTCTGTGATGTAACGCATACGTCTTTCACCATCTCTACCAACTCTTTCACCAGATTTATTGATTTCTTTTGCAAGTTCAATATAATCAATTTCATCTATATGATTTGCACAAAAATTGCAAACTCTTCTTTTTTGAAATCTATAATTTGTTGGTCTTGGTCTTGATTGTCTTTTATCTTCTGCCATAATATATTTCTCCTTATTAATTTCGTTTATGTGGATTCTTCAATTAAAAGGGTAGTTCCATATCTGAAGAACCATCTTGTGATATTGCTGATTTTTTAACTTCTGGCAATTCTTCTAATTCAGATGTTTGTCCTTTAGGTGTTAAAAATTCAACTTCATCAGCAATAACTTCGGTCGTATATACTCTTTGACCTTCATTGTTTAACCAGTTTCTTACTTGTATAGATCCAGATATTGCTACTTTTTTTCCTTTTGAAAGATAATCTCTACAAAGTTCTGCAACTTTTCTCCATACTACGATTGGAATAAAATCAACATTTTGTCCATCAGCTTGCGAAAATCTTCTTTGCACAGCAATAGAAAATCTGCATACTGAGATATTATTTGTAGTTACAGTAAAATCTGGGTCAGCGGCTAAATTACCTATTAATACAACTTTATTCATAATTTACCTCCGTTTAAATGACAATTAATTATTTCTTTGTGATTAATTGTCTTACAATATTTACATTGATACGCATTTGTCTGTCGAGTTCTTTGATTGCAGTAGGTGGTGCTTCAAATAGCACAAGTACATAGTAGCCTTCATCTTTGAATTTGATAGGATATGCATATTTGCGTAATCCCCATTTGTCTACTGTACTTACCGTACCGCCTAAAGATGCTATTAACTCATTAACTTTTTCAACGAGTTGATCTTTAGCCTCATCAGCAACGTCTTTATCAATGATGTATAATATTTGATATTTTTGCATAGACATTACCTCCTTTTGGTCTATTGGCTCTTAAAAGAGCAAGGATTTCAAGCTTCTCGCTTGCTTAATGATAATACTCTATAGATATATATTTGTCAATAACTTTATTATATATATATTAAAAGGGAATTTAGAAAAAATAAGTATATACTTAAGACAAATCACATATGTTAATCATGTAAAAAAATCTTTGTTTTTATGAAAAAACTTTATCAAATCATATATATTAATCTGTCAAAAAAACCATTATTTCTTCTCAAAACCTTTATCAATTTTAATAGGTTAATCTATCGAAAAATCTTTTATTTTCTTTCAAAAACTTTATCAAATTTAATAGGTTAATCTATCGAAAAATCTTTTATTTAGCTTAAATTTTTATTATTTTAAAAACATTAAATTGTATCAAAAGCAATGTTTATGCATACCTAAAGATTAATTAATGTTGCCAATATTACGTTTACATCAAAAAAAATTAATGATGATACTACAAACACTTTATTTGCTAAATAGGTCTTTGAAAGGTATAATAACACTAGAGTGTTTAGGAGAAGAAAAATGAAAAGAAACAAAAAATTAATCTTGTTTATTGCTGTTATTTTACTACTTGTCATTTCGCTTGTGGCTTGTAAACCTAGCACAACACAAGATGGTGATAAAGATGGTAGTGATACGGACAATTCAGTTATTATGCCATATCCAGATGATAAAGAGACTGACAATGAAGTCTTGCAAGGCGATATATATGAACGCTGGGCTTAGTGTTAAACCAACAATGGAAGAAGTTTGGACACTAGATAGTAGTGAAGATGATTCTAGTGAAGAT
>DUUO01000075.1 GCA_012841525.1 Clostridiales bacterium | reverse complement strand
TTTAATATATATGTTCTTGACAAATAAGGGGTTGAAAATGATAAAATGAAAGAAGTAACAAGCAAAAAAAGACTGCTGCTGTAAAGATAAAATAAAATAATTAAGTGGCGGACATACAAAACAAAGAATATCTAAGCCAAAAAATGAAGGCTTGTAAAGATAAAAAAATAAAAAATAAACAAAGCGGTATTAATATGAATAAAGAAGACTCGAGTTATTATCTAAAAATATTTGAACTTGCAAGAGATTGTAGGGCATATTCATATTGCCAAAAAGCATATCATCACGTAAATAGATATGTTACAAAGAGAAAAATGCTACTAATGTAAAATTTATTGCTCAAGTTTTTTGAGCAGAAAGGAGGTCTATATGGCGCACAGGAAAAGAGCTAAGGAACTAAACTTAAGAGATGAACCAAATAAGAAAATAACGCTATATGATAGGATAGAAGCAAAACGACATGCTAAAAAGACCTTCTCTCAAAGCGAAGTCCAAAAAAGAAAGAAAAGAAGAGAAAATGTTATGTTTGCAGCTTTTGCAAGCCATGAGGAATTGTACGAAAAATACAAAACCTCATATTTTGGCTTAGAAGCAGACCAAGTTGAAGAAAATGAAGATGAATATGGAAGAAATAAGGTCATTAAGGGAAAGCCAAAAAGCATATTAAAGCGTATTCAAGAATCATTTTTTAATCCATTTAGTTTAATTTTAATTGCACTAATGTTAGTGTCTTCAGTTACTGATATCATAATCCCTAAAGCAAGAGGCACATTTGAAAACACAAACTACATAACTGTTTTTATCATTTTAGGTCTAGTTGTAATTTCAGGAGCAATAAGATTTGTGCAAGAAATTCGTTCAGATAATTCTACTGCTAAACTATTAAAAATGATAACTACGACTACTTGTGTTGAAAGAGTTGATTTAGGAAAAGAAGAAATTCCTTTAACAGAGGTTGTTGTAGGCGATGTTGTTCATTTATCAAATGGTGATATGTTACCTGCAGATGTGAGAATAATTGAATGTAAAGACTTTTTTGTAAATGAATCTTCTTTAACTGGCGAAAGTGAACACATTGAAAAATTTAGCCACGAGGAAACAAAACACCAAGAAAGTACAACTGGATATAAAAATATTGCATTTATGGGCACAAACGTCATAAGTGGTAGTGCAAGAGCCGTAGTCATTGCAGTAGGTGAAGATACTCAATTTGGAGCAATTGCAAAAACTTTGCAAACAGCACCAAAAACACAAACAAGTTTTGAAAAAGGTGTTACGAGCGTTTCTAAAATTTTGCTTAGATTCATGGTCTTTATGTTACCTATAGTTTTCATAATTAATGGTTTAACAAAAAAAGGAGATGATCGCTGGCTACAAGCATTACTTTTTGCAATTTCAATTGCTGTAGGATTAACTCCTGAAATGCTTCCAATGATTGTTACTGCATCACTTGCAAAAGGTGCAATAGCAATGGCTAAAAAGAAAACTATCATAAAAAACATTAACTCAATACAAAGTCTTGGAGCAATGGACGTTTTATGTACAGATAAAACTGGAACAATAACACAAAACAAAGTTGTTTTAGAATATTCTCTAAATATCGATGGTGATGAAGATCTAAGAGTTCTAAGACATGCATATTTAAATAGCTATTTCCAAACAGGTTTTAAAAACTTAATGGATATTGCCATCATTAGAAGAAGAGAAGAATTAGAAAAAAGAGATGCACAACTTGTAGATTTATCAGAAGAATATACAAAAATTGATGAAGTTCCTTTTGATTTTGAAAGAAAAAGATTGAGTGTTGTTGTAGTTGACAAACAAGGTAAAACTCAAATGGTTACAAAAGGAGCTGTTGAAGAAATGGTTTCAATAAGTTCATTTGTAGAAATTAAAGGAGAAGTTGTTCCTTTAACAGATGAAATTAAAGAAAAAGTTTTTGCTCTTTCTGATAGATTAAATAATGTTGGAATGAGAGTAATTGGCGTTTCTCAAAAAACAAATCCTGCTCCAGTTGGACAATTTGGAGCAAAAGATGAATCAGATATGGTTTTAATGGGATTTTTAGCATTTTTAGATCCACCAAAAGAAACAACTGAAGAAGCAATTAGAGCATTAAAAACCTATGGTGTAAAAACAAAAGTTTTAACTGGTGATAATGAAAAAGTTACTGCATCTATTTGTGCAAAAGTAGGAATGGATGCTTCAGGTTTTATTCTAGGATCACAAATTGAAGAGCTAGACGATGAAGAACTTTTAGATATTGTTGAAAAATATGATATTTTCGCAAAATTAACTCCAGAGCATAAGGCAAGAATTGTAAAAGCTTTACAAAAAAACGGCCATGTTGTTGGATTTTTAGGCGATGGAATAAATGATACGCCAGCCATGAAAGTTGCTGATGTAGGAATTAGTGTTGATGATGCAGTTGATGTTGCAAAAGAAACTGCAGATATAATCTTACTTGAAAAAGATTTAATGGTACTAGAGCAAGGCATAATTGAAGGTAGAAAGACATATGGAAATATGATCAAATACATTAAGATGACAGCCAGCTCAAACTTTGGAAATATGTTCTCTGTTTTAATAGCAAGTGCATTACTTCCATTTTTACCAATGAAGAGTCTATATCTAATTTTATTAAATATGATTTATGACATTTCTTGTACCGCAATTCCTTGGGACCATGTAGACACACAATTTTTACAAAAACCTAGAAGATGGAAAGCGGATAATATTCCAAAATTCATGGTTTGGTTTGGACCGACAAGTTCGATTTTTGACTGGATAACTTATGCTGTAATGTATTTCATTTTATGTCCACTTGCAGCAGGCGGAAAATGGGGTGCACCAGAAACAAATACCGCTTTGTTTATAGCGATATTCCAAACTGGATGGTTTATCCAATCAATGTGGACTCAAACACTTGTTATACATATGTTAAGAACTGACAAAGTTTCGTTCTTCAAGAGCAATGCTTCACTTCCAGTATATTTAGCAACTATTGCTGGAATAATCCTTATTACAGTAATGCCTTGGACTTCTTTTGGTGAAGCAATAGGGCTTGCACACCTTGATTGGCCATTCTTTGTTTACCTTGCAGCCTCAACGCTACTATATCTATTAATTACAAGTATTGTTAAAGAACTATACATTAGACGCTACGGTGAAATGTTATAGCGTAGCATTTGCCTTAAAAGTTTTAGGAATATACATAAGGCAATAGTCAAAATATATGTTTAATTGAAATGTTATAGCGTAGCATTTGTCTTAAAAGTTTTAGGAAGATA
>DUUO01000074.1 GCA_012841525.1 Clostridiales bacterium | reverse complement strand
CAAAAGAGTAAGAACTAGTCGATACAGTTTGTATCGATTTTTTCTTTTTATGTAAAGATTTTTTGGTGTAAATATGCATTGCTCTAAATGATATGTTTCATTTCAAAAAACATAAAACAAAAAAGTTTTGATTGTCTTAATTGAAAAATATTTTCAAAAAAGTTATAGATTTGTAAGTAAAAAACTTTTATTATACTTATTTTCACCTATACTAATATTCTTCATATTCAGTAGCTAGAGCAACAAAAATCACGAAAACACATTTAATGCTATCTTCAAGTCAAAGTACATCATTAACAATTTCATTTTTAGAGAACTATTAAATTTTGCAATGTGGCAAAATAAAAAATTAATAATGTGTTGATGTAATAATAAAGCATATACAAAATATTGTGAAAATCTATATGACATAAGAAATAAATTTTGAATTTGCAATAGACACTTTTTATATAATGATTCTAAACATCTAACTGCTTTTTAGAACAAGCAATATTTTTCATTTTTGTTTGAAGCGAAAAAAACAATCGTAATACTAAAAGTTTTAAGTTGAATAAAAATTAGCAATGTATAAACTTCAAAAAATAAAAGTTAAATGAAAAGTTAAGTAAAAAACTAATGAAAAATGTATGTAAATTTTTACACTTGTAAAAACATTTAAATTTTTTGTAAAAAATAAAATTAAAAATAAGGTGCTGTATGTAGCCTTAATAGTCTACAATGTGAAAGAGCTATAAAAATTTGTTTTTTTTATCTTAATTCAAAATGAAAAAGTTGAAAGATAAAATTTTTGATATTGACTGCCTTTTTTATATTAGATATAATTAAATAGTCAATTAGGTGGCTAGTTTGTATAGTGCAGTTGGATTGTTGCCTTATACATATCTTTTTGCACTTGTTATGAATAGCAACTTAGATGAACAAAAATAACATTTTACGGAGGTAAAAATGAGTAAGCGAAAAAAAATTTTGTTAACAATTTTGACAGTTATCCTCGCTCTTACTTTGGTTGTATCACTTGTCGCATGTAACCCGAAGAAAAAGCCAGATCGAAAGCCAGTGACTTCAGATCCACCTGAAGAAGAAGATGTAAATCTAGGTGGCGAGTATTTGACTGGTACTGTCAGTTATATTGAGAAAACCTTGTTAAAAGATCTTGCAGCAGGTCTAGGCGTTGTAGATGGGAAGCCTCAAGTTAGATTTGCTGGTGAAATTGCTCTTGGTTTTGATATTGATAAGGATGCTGCTGTTACCCAACTTCAAGGTTTTTTAGGTAAAGATTTCGCAATGGAAAAAGACATTAAGATTGATGCTGTTATAGGTGTTGATGTAGTTTTAGATAAAGAAAATCCTATTAACAACATTGCTACCATTGATATTTCTACTTCAAATAGTGGTCCTAAAAACATGAAAAATGTTTTGTCGCTATGTTTAAAAACAGAATCAGTTGACAATAATGTTGTAGATGTACTATATGTAGGCGAAAGATTAATACACTCTGGCAATATGAACTGGGTTAAAGTAGATTATCCTCAAGTTGATTATATTGACTGGGTAGCAGAAAAATTGAATCTAAAAGGTGTCGAAATATTGGATACATTCAGTAAAGGTAATTTCATTAGTGCTATAAAACTTGGACCTCTTACAGGTAAAGCTATTTTGGGATTGCTACCAACATTTACCGATCCTAAAAAACTTCCATTACTTGAATATGATAATTCAGTTGATGGTGTTAATAAATTTTCAATAAACTTTAAATATATCGGTCAATTCTTAGAACAAATGCAACTTAATTTAGATACTGGTGGTTTATTTAAAGATTTAGATCCTCAAATAGCTGAATTACTCAACAGTTTAATCTGTTTAGTTTTAGGTGCTGACGCAGACAGTGAGTTGAGTGGTTTAGATCAACTTTTAGGTGGAAAGATTGACTCTAAAAAACAACCAGAAGTTAGTCTAGTTTTTTATGATGATCCTGATACTGAAAACTTTAATGGTCTTGGATTAAGTTATGATGGCACAAATGCTGAAAACGGCGTTAAGTTTAATATAGGCGTCAAAAACTTAGTAGTACAAAACTTGAAAGGTAAAGGGAATCCTGGTGCTGATGCAAAAACAGCTGCTTATAATGGATTTTTAAAGAAAGTTGACTTAGACGATGCAGCATTAAAAGATACCAAACCATTAGCACTTAAACTAGAAGTTGATTTGAAAAATGATAGTGAAGTGGAAGGTACTTTCCAAGGTTTAGAATCTGCAAATGTTGTTGTTAATGTATATCCAGTTGCAAAACTTGGTTGGAGAGAAGGTACCAACGAAGAAGGAGAAACAGTAAAATATTTTGCTGCAAATCTTGATGAGACGTATGCAGAAGCAATCTTTACTTACAAGAGATCAGATGGCGCTGAAGAAAAAGAATTAATTGGTGTTATGGAATTTCCAACAGGAGAAAAAAGTGGAGGCTTAATGCTTGATTTAACACCTGTTTTTGATGCAGTTGGTGCAACAAAGCCAGATGGTAAAGAAAATGTCTTAATGAAATGGAATTTTGATGTAACAGATGAAATTGGAAAATGGGTAAAAGGATTAATGGAAAATAATAATGTTACTCCTACAGAAACTTATCTTCCAGATAGTTTATTCCTCGCTCCTCTTTTTGCTGGTGATGAAGAAATGTCAGATTTTGGTAGATTTGTCAATGAAATAATCCGTTCAGCAAGCGATTCTGAATATAGTTTCAGCTTTGGCGATGCATTCCCTGGAATTCAATATTTAATAAGCAATATTTTACTAAAGGCAGTTAACAATGAGTTTAGTGAAATAAAAGTTAACGCAGATAAAGCTAATTTAGAAAGTATTGAGCTTACAGTAGAAAATGTT
>DUUO01000073.1 GCA_012841525.1 Clostridiales bacterium | reverse complement strand
TCAATACTCACATATTTTTGCTGTCTTTTCATTTAATACAATAACAAGCAAAATCAATACTCACATATTTTTGCTGTCTTTTCAATTAGTTGCACCGACAAGCAAAATCAATACTCACATATTTTTGCTGTCTTTTCATTTAATACAATAACAAGCAAAATCAATACTCACATATTTTTGCTGTCTTTTCAATTAATACAATCTCAAGCAAAATCAATACTCATATATTTTTGCTGTCTTTTTCATTAAGTGCAATCTCAAGCAAAATCCTAAACTCCATATATTATTTCAACTGGTGCACCACAAACAAATTCCTGAATAATCCATATTCCAAAAATATGCGATATATCTCACTTTGGTAAAATATGGTAAAATGTATAAGGGAAAAAAGAAATTTTAGGTATATATTATGAAAGTTATTTTATGTCCAGACAGTTATAAAAACAATATTTCAAGTGTTGAGCTTTGTGAAATTATGAAAGAAGCAATACTTGATGTAAAGCCTGAAACAAAAGTGTTATCCGTTCCCATTGCTGATGGTGGCGAAGGAACTTTAGATTCCATAAGTTTAGCATTGAGTTCGCAAAAAGAGCATTTTGGCAACTTTGAAGGTGATTCTAAAAACAATGAAAAATCAAAAATTGAAGGCTTAAATTGTGATGCATCTGATGATGATAAGACAAGTGATGAAAGTCTTAGTGATATATCTAATGAAGATAAAAAAAGCAATGAAAGTCTTAGTGATATTGAAAAAAGCAAAGCAAAATACAAATTAATTTCTGCAAGTGTTGCAGGTCCTTTTTTAGAGCCTATTAGAGCAAAATATTTATTTAACGGAACATGTGCCATAATTGAAAGTGCAAAAGTTATTGGAATATCACTAGTTGGTGAAAATAGAAATGTTAAAAAAACATCTAGTTACGGACTTGGGCAATTAATTAAACATGCATTAAGTAATGGTGCTAAAACTATAATCCTAGCTCTTGGTGGCAGTTCTACAAATGACCTTGGTGTTGGTATGGCAAGTGCACTTGGATATAAATTTTTAGATAAAGACAATAGAAGATTCATCCCTACTGCTCAAACCTTAGGTAAAGTTGCAGCATTTGACTATAGCGATGCTAATAAAGATATTTTTAACACTACTTTCATTACAATGGTAGATTGCAACAATCCACTAATTGGAAAGGATGGAGCAACATATGTATATGCAAAACAAAAAGGTGCAAGCGATGAAGATTTACCTTTTCTTGAAAGTAATATGTGTCACATCGCAACTATCTTATCTAAAACATACGGAAAAGACTTTGTTACAATGAAAGGTGCTGGCGCTGCTGGTGGACTTGGAGCTGCTACTAAAATATTTTTAGGTGCAAAATTGCAAAGCGGTATTGATACATTATTAAACCTAATTTCTTTTGATAAAATGCTAGAAAATACTGATTTAGTAATTACTGGAGAGGGTCGTTTTGATTATCAAAGTTTAATGGGAAAAGCAATATCTGGAATTGCAAAAAGAGCAAAAAATGAAGGAGTTAAAGTCATTGTAATTGCAGGACAGGCAGATGTAGAAAATTATGATGATTTTAAAGATAAAGGAATTGACGCTGCATATTCAATTAACGAAAGTGACATGCCTAAAGAAGAAAAAATAAAACGCTCAAGAGAAGATGTATATTTAACAACCAAAAAAGCATTTGAAAATTTTCTAAATAAATAGAGGGTGTTTTTATATATTCACCAATACTTTTCATCACTTCAAAAAAACAAATAAACATTTTCATTAATGATCCAGTTAACTTTTTCGCTTTCTTACATTTTAACTTTATATTTTTTTAACACAGTGATTACACTTGATATTTTAAAAACAAAAAATCAATCAATTTTTTCTATTAGCATTTTTATATGCTAAGTGTCAATGTTAGCACTTTTTCTATTTTATATGTTAAAATGTAAACATATTATTTCATACTACGACAAAATTTCGCATAGATATGCGATAAATTCAAAAAAAGAAAAGAAATATAAATGGCAAAAGATAAGAAAAAATTTAATTTATTTAAGAAAAAAGACAAAGATTTAAAAGAAGATGTCAATCTTGAATCTAGTGAAGCAGAAAAATCCAGTGAAGATTTTTCAAGTTCTGATGCAGAAAACACTAATGAAAAAACTGTTGCATCAGACAGTTTAGACGCAAATGAAACCAAAAAAGATGACACTGATAAAAAAGATGAATCTTTAGAAAACGAAGAAAATCCAGAATCTAGTAAAACAGATAATTCTTTAAAAAATGACGAAGATTCAAAATCATCAACAGCCGATGAAACAAATGGCATTTTAGAAAATGATAAAAATTTAGAATCTGAAAAGCTTGATGCTGAAGATGTTTCTAACCCTACTTCAAACGAAAATGTTGAAGGTGCTACAAGTGAAACAGCAAATCAAAGTGAAAGTGTCAATGAAGATGCTACTGATAAAAGTACAAATGAATCTTCTGTTGAAGAAAACGTAAATGAATCTTGGGAAGAATCATCGATAGAAGAACCTACGGATGAAACTGTAAACGAATCAACTGAAGAAACTGCAAACGACATTATTGATGAATCCACGGATAAAACTGTAAATAAAAGTGATAAAGAAGCATCGACTGAAGAAGTTCAAAATGAATCTGTAGAAGAAAGTCAACCTGAAGAAAATGAAGAAAAAGTTGATCCTGCAGTAATTGAACAACAAGAAAAAGAAGAAGCAGAAAGAATTTTAAAAGAGCAAGAAGAAGAAAGACAACGAAAAGAAAAGGAAAAAGAAGAGCAAAGAAAACGTGAAGAAGAATGGGAAAAAGAAAAAGCAAGACTTGCTCTAGAAAGAAAACTTAAAAGTGAAAAAATTCTTCAAGATGCAATAGACTGCGCAGCAGTTTTAACAAAATTAATTGAAGAAGGAGCACCATCCGAACAACTATTAGAAGAAATCCAAAAAGCAGAAGGCTTTTTAGAAAAGCTCCAAATGGAAATAGATTCACCATGGGTTGAAGAATTTAAACCAGTAACTGCCCATGAAAAATCAGAAGAAGCAGAAGCGGATGTATTAATTGCAAAAGCAAAAGCAATCATTGCAGAAACTGAAAAATTAAAAGAAGAAATGCAGTCTGTAGTTCCAGACGATTTAGAAGAAGACTATTATCTTTCTGATGAAGAACAAAATGAAGATGTTGGATTTAAAATTCATAAACCAAAAGACGACTTAGAAGGACAAGAAGTTTTAGAAGAAGAACTTACTGCTGATGAAATTGAAAGAGCATATGATGTTGGTGTTGGACTAGAATTTGATGATTACGATAGAGAAATTTTAGATCCAGTTTTTGAAAACTATTTAAGAATGAGCACGAACTCATTGAAATATAGATACTCAAGACTTAAAAATGACATTATGTCATATAGTCAAATAACTCATTCATTTGATGGAATGTTTGAAAACTTTAGAATTAATAGAAATATAATTTTAAGGCTTAGTGTTTCAAACGATAAACTTTATCTCTATTGTGCCCTACCTTTAGGCTCACTAGATAAAAAAGTATATCCACATAAAAAAGCAGTTGGTGCACACGGCAAAGTTACCCCTACTGTCTTAACAATTAAAGATGAAAAAACCACATTAAATGCAATAGAGGTCATTGCTGTTGTAATGGCTAAAAACAACATTATGCATAAAAAACATTTTGTTCCTACTGCATATGCTGAAAGATATCCATTAAATCCAAATGCAGTCATTTTAGGATATGAACACATTCCTCCACTTCAAGGTCAATATGATGACGAATTTGAATATGATCCAATAACTGGTGAAATTGTAGACGGTATTGTAAAAGCAAAAGTTAAAAGAACAGTAGACCCTAAAAAGCTAACTGGTAAAGAAAAACTTGAAGATATGCGTCAAGTTGCAAAAACCATAAAGGCATCGGTTGCAATGACTGAACCCATTGTATATTTTTACGATGCTGCAATAGATGCGTCTAACAATGTTCAATATGTAAATATTCAACAAGTATTGAATGATAAATTCTTTGGAAAAATTCTTCCTCAATCATATTTCGCAGTTGCGGAAGGAAGCGATAGAATTGAAACATTAAACTTTTTAGCACTTGAACATGCAGTTAAACTTGCTAATGCAAGTAAAAATTTAAGATTTGTTTTAGCATTAAGTGTAAGACTTTTACTTAGAGAAAAAGTTTTTGAAAGATTACTTAGAAATGCAAAAACTGAAAATCACAATTTAATTTTGGCCTTTGACTGTTCACTATTAGAATCAATTGGCGATATTGGATTAAATGCAATTACAAAACTTAGAAATGAATGCAGTTCGATGATTATGATTGATAATGCAGAAAATGCTGGGATGAAAGTCTTAACTGAATATGACTATGAATATTTGCGTTTTGATGCTAGATATTATGAAGGAGATAGTCCAAGACAACAAGCACATTTACATTTACTTGCAGAGTATTGTAAAACACAAAATATTAGGTCAACTTCAATTAATGTTTTAAACATGAAAGAAGCCCAAAAGTTAATTAAACTTGGTGTTGAAATAATCCAAGGATATGCAGTAAGTGAGCCAAAACGTAACTTAAATCAAGCAGTAAGAAATATACAAAAAATACCACCTGTAAGATAAATAAAAGTTGATAGATTATTGACTTTAATTTAATTCTTATTAAAAAAACACATATAGATTACAAAAATGTGTGTATAATATATTAAAATAAAATTTTAGAAAGTAATATGTAATGTCAGAATAAAATATTAAGAATGCAACATAACATATTAAAACAAATTACACGAAAGCAACATAACATGTTAAAAATAAAGATAATATTGTAAGTAAGATTCATCATACATATAGGAACTCATAAAATATGGCAGAAGAAGTAATGGAAAATGTAGTTGAAAATACTGATAATGTTGATCTCCCTAGTGAAGATCTTTCTGAAGATGCTACAAAAAAATCAAAAAAGAAAGGTCGCAAAAAGAAGTCTAACGAAGATAATGAAAAATTTGAGTATATTATTAGAGATAAAAAAGTTAGACGTAAAACAAAAAACAGGAAAAGAGCAACAATTATCTTAATTATTTTAGCACTACTAATTATGATTGGTGCTGCTATTTGGGGTATCACAAATTTCCTAGAATACAACAATTTTAAGATTATGATTGATAGAGAAGGACAAAATGTTCTTTCATTAAGTCCACATGCAAACTTAGATAATAAGTCAGAAGTAATATATATCGATGGACCTATAACAATGGATAATATTACATTAGATGGTATTGAAAAAGATATATTAAAACTTGAAGAGTCAGAGGGTAGTGTTTCTAATCCAAATATGGTAACTGGAACTTTTTATTTAACAAATGTTACCGATAAAGCAAGAACATATATGGAATCAATTCATATCAGTAGTTCTACAAGAGGAATTGAAAAAGCAATTAGAATTTTAGTAATTAGCACTCACTTTGATAAAGATGGAAATATAATTGAAGATAGCAGAAATGTTGCTTGTTATGCACATATGGGAACCAAAACTGTAGATAACAAAACAATTCCATCTCCAGAGCTTGTTGTGCCTCTTCCATCAAATAGGCGCCCATATCACGGTTATGAAATTCTTCATAGATATGAAATTGAAAAAAATTATGAAGGAAGTGTTGATGCATATATTGAGGCACAAGATAACCCCCCTATTGCTTGGGTTACAACACCATTTGCTTCTGAAAATATTGTTGTCGAAAAACAAGGTGGCACCATTCATGTTGGTGAAAAAATTCGATACAGTATAGCAATTTGGATTGAAGGCTATGACAAAGATACAACTAACGATAAGCTTGGTGGTCAAATTAAGTTAGATTTTAAATTTAGCGATTCAGGAATTGTTACAAATATTAAATAGAATCCAAAAACGAAATATATTTTTTAGTTCAAACTCTTAAATT
>DUUO01000072.1 GCA_012841525.1 Clostridiales bacterium | reverse complement strand
CTTGTTATTATCCTCCCCCTTGCTATATTGTTTATTTATAACATAGTTGTATTTGTAAAAATGATTATGGACAATAAAGTCGCAAAGGCAACTGAGAAAGCAGGTGGCGGAACTGCTGGAATGTCTGAAGATGAAATTAAACAAAAGATTATTGATGAATATTTAGCAAAGCAACAAAGTGAATCCACAAAAGCAGAAGTTGCAGAAGAAAGTGTTAGTGATGTAGCAGACAATAAAGTTGAAGAAAGTGCTAATGATGTTGCAAAAGAAGACAAGGAAGTAGTTGTGGAAGAAAAGCCTGAAGATAATGACGGCAAAGAAAAATAAAGACCAATAAACGCAGTACTTTGTAAAAAAAATATTGATAATAATATAAAATAGCATTATTTATATTCAAACATTATTAGTTTTACAAGCAGTATTGTATAATGTAATTGACAGCTCACAAAGTTAACTAATGATGTGAGCTTAAATAAAATAAAAAAACTTGCAAAGTTTTAATACTTATAATAAATAAAATGTTAAAGTGTTAAATCAAAACATAAATATTAGATAAATCTTTTATTGAGTTAAATGTGCAAGTTAAAAACTAGGATATTATATGGCAAACTTTTTTAAAGAATTTTTTGGAGTGTTTTTCGGAGGAATGCTTGGTTTATTCTTTTCAAGCCCTTCGACAAGTAACTATGGTGGATTATTTGGTTCTTTTTATCAAATGTTCAACTTCCCCTTGTACGTTGAAATATTCCAAAAATATAAAGATGAACTTTCAACTGGAGAATGGATTGGAGCAATCATTTCTTCAATTTTAATCATCGCTGCTTTAGCTGCTATAATTTGGTTAATAATATTTTTTGGTATTCGCTTATTCAAAAAATTCACAGGTGATAGAGTTTTAAATCAAGATTTGGTTGATGAAATTAATAATCTAAAAAAAGAATTAATTAAAACTGTTAGAGAAAAAGATAGAATTTTAGGATTAAAAATTGCATATCAAGGTTATGATATTTTAGAAGGTGAGGAAGGCGAAACAACTAGTGGCGAACATAAAGAAGGTGAATCTAGATTCTATAAACTCACTGAAGTTGACATAAAATATAACCACCCCGATTATGTTCCAAGAGTTTATGATACAAGTTGGACTTTAGAAGAACTTTGCGTTAGATTTAGAAATTACGCAGCAAATAACCCAGATAGACCTTGGCGTCATCTATACTATGAACCAAAAATTATCAGATTGTATTTTGCATCAATGGCAACTACAAGACTCATTATTCTACAAGGTATTTCTGGAACAGGTAAAACATCACTACCTGAATGTGTAGGACACTTTTTACAAAACCCAACAACAATTGCTTCAGTTCAACCATCTTGGCGTGATAGAACAGAGTTGTTTGGATATTTTAATGAATTTACCAAAAGATTTAATGAAACAGAAGTTTTAAGAGCAATGTACGATGCAACATATTCAGAAGATGTGTATACAATCGTTTTAGACGAAATGAATATTGCTAGAGTTGAATATTACTTTGCTGAAATGTTATCAATTCTTGAAATGCCATCAAGAGACCAATGGGTAGTTGACTTAGTTCCAAGTGGTTGGCCATCAGATCCTAAACATGTTGTTAAAGGAAGATTTAGATTGCCAGATAATATGTGGTTTGTAGGAACGGCTAATAATGACGACTCAACTTTTGCAATTTCAGATAAAGTTTACGATAGAGGTATGCCAATTAATATTAACTCAAAAGCAGCACCATTTGATGCTCCTTTAACAGAGTCTTTACCAATAAATTACAAATATTTAGAAGACCTCTTTAAGCAAGCACAAGAAGAACACAAGGTCTCAGATTTAAACATTGAAAAATTTGAAGACATGGATAATTATGTTATTGAACACTTCCGTCTTGCTTTTGGTAATCGTATTGTTAAGCAATTAATTGAGTTCGTTCCTGTTTATGTTGCTTGTGGTGGAACTGAAATTGATGGTCTAGACTACGTTTTATGTAATAAAATATTAAGAAAATTTGAATCTTTGAACCTCGCATATATCCGTGATGAAGTTGATGACTACATCGATTATCTAAACAATACATTTGGTGAAGAGAACATGGGTGAATGTAAGGATTACTTGCAACGATTGAAAAAGCTTTTCTAGTTATATTCCCCTATTCAATTTGCGTATTTGCATTTTAAGTCTAGTAGTTGCCTTTGTTTACATAAGCATAAATGTCACACATATAAGATTTAGTGAAATATATAAGATTATTAAGAAATGTAAAAACTAAACTATATATGATACAAAGTTAAGTAATTAACAAAATAAAAAACTAGAATGTAATTTTGTGTGTAATTATAAACGTAAAAATTTAGTTTATGTGTGTAATAATAAAAGTTGTAAAGGATAAGTTATATGGCAGAACAATATGAAGCAATTATCTATCAGATTAACAATCTGCTTAAACAAGAGCAAATTTATCCAAAGTATATACAAGCTATAAATAAAGGGAAGAAAGACTTCAAAATTAGCCAAGTATATACAAAGAAAAATTATGATGATGCTTGGATAGATACCATTGAAGAATGCCTTGTTCCTTTAGATACTATTGTTAGAAATCCTAGAAAGTTCATTGTGGTTGAAGAAGATATCGTTGATGTTTCTTTAGCAAAAAGTATTACAATTGAATCTGTAAAACACCTAGCACAACACACTAACTTAATTGCTTCAGTTAAAGATGATGGTACAGTTATACCTGCTAAAATTTTGAACACTTCAAAAGAAGAAAGTTTTGAAGTTTATGAAAACCGTTTTATTTACACCCTACTACTTAAAGTTAAAGACTTTATTGAAATCCGTTTCAATAAAATTCAAAATGCATTAATGCAATCTGGTGAAATTGGAGTCAACATCAAATCTTCATTTGATTTGGATGATGCAAAAGTTGACTACAATCTTTCCAACTCTGCAAACTTCCCTTTTGATGCAGCGTTCAAAAAACAAGGTGAACAATTATCAAACGTAGAAAGAGTTATTAGAATGAGAAACATCATAGATGATTTCTTGCGTTCTCCATTTGCAAAAGAAATGCAACACTCTGCTCTTGTTAGACCACCAATTACACGTACAAACGTCATCTTAAAAGATCCAAACTTTAAGAAAGCTCTTTTGTTATGGCAATATGTTGAAAGTGCTGAAGGAATGGATTTTGAAATTGAAACTACCACAGAAACTGTAGAGCTTAGTGAATCTTTATCAGAAAAATATAGAAGCATCGTATTTCTAAATACTGTTTTACTTCAATCAATAGCATCAATTAGAGAAGGTGAAGATACTTTAGAAAAAGCAATGGAAGAGGAAAAAATTGTTGCTGATGAATATATCACTAAAAATATTGATGATTTTGTTCCTGATGACTTTCCTCAACTCAAAATGGATCTCAATGAAATTCGCCGAATATATTATAGAGTTCCAGGTCAAAAAACTTTAAACTTAACAGAAATTGCAAAAATAAATGCAGCACTTGATAGAGTAATTAGACAATATAGAATTAATCAAGCAAAAGAAGATAGCATTACACAAAAACGTTTAATTGCAAAACAACTTCAAGAAGAAGCACAAGCTAAAAAACTTGCATTAAGAGAAGCAAGAGATTTAGAAAGAAGAAAAAAACAAGAAGAAGCAAGAGCAAGACTTGAAGCAAGAAAAATTGAAGCCGAAAGAATACTTGCCCTTAAAAAGGCTGAAGAAGATAGAATTGAGGCTGAAAAGAAAGCAGAGGCAGAAAGACGTCGTCTTGAAGAAGAAAGACTTCGTATCGAAGAAGAAGAACGCATTAAAGAAGAAGCAATTCGTGCACAAATAGAAGAAGAAGCAAAAGCTGCAGCACTCAAAGAAAAAATTGCACAAGAAAAAGCAAAAGCAAAAGAAATAGAAGCAGAAATGAAAGCATACTATGAAAGAATGGCTATAAAAGAAAAAGAAGCTGCTGAAGAACTTGCTGAGCGTAAAAAACAATATTGGGAAAGAGAAAGAGAGCTTGCTATTCGTCTTGCAATTGATGAACAAAAACTTCAATCAGAAAAATATACTAAAGATACCATTGCAAAATTCTATTCTGATGAAACAGAGAAAAACAATGAATTAAAACGTATTGTAAATGAAATACGAACCACTATGATAGTAGAGCATTACAAAGATGTTGAAGACTTACTAAAAAGAGCCAAAATTTCTAAAAGTGAAGAAGAACTTAAACAAATTAAGGCAGAATTTGAAAAGAGCACTAAGTCCAAAAAAGATCAAAAAATCTGGAAAAAGAAATTAAAGCAAGCAGAACTTGAACATGCTAAATTACTTAAACAAAAAAGTGAGCAACAACTAGAAGAGCCTATCAAAAAGTGGGAAGGCGACATTTATTTCAAACCATCAAGAGCAAGACGCAGAAAAAAGAAGTAAGAGATATTGTGCTTAAGATAAATAAAAGATATAAATAAGACACCTTTTAACAATACTGAAAAATTAAAGCATTAAAAAAATTTGATAAAAAATACAAAGTTTTAGAAGTTATATAAACACATAAAATTTAATAATAATACAGATAAAACAATAGTTGTTATTAACTAAAAAAGTTATAATTTTATAATGAGTAAAAGTAAACAAGCAGATAATATAAATAAAGAAAACAAAGATGTAGTATCAAAAGCAAACAAGGTTAAAAAAACTATTGAATATATTAGCACTACTATTATATCTATTGTTTTTATTCTTGTTATTATAGTTTGTCTTGGTATAATTATTCAGATTTTTTCTGGTAAGAAACCAAGTTTTTTTGGATATAGATTGTATTATGTTTTAACAGATAGTATGGAGCCTGAGCTTAAAGTTGGCGACGTTGTTTTATCAAAACTCACAGAAACTGAAGAAGAAAGAATGAAGCTTGAAGTTGGCGATATTGTCACTTTTCATTCAACACAATTGCAAGGACAAGCAGTAACTCATAGAGTATATAAAGCACCATATCAAAAAAACAACCAGTGGTACATAGAAACAAAGGGCGACAATGCCCCTGCCGTTGATAAACCTGTTTTACTAGACAATGTTGAGGCTAAATTTGTTAAAAAATCAAACTTCTTTGGTGGTTTATACAAAGCATTTACATCTGCAGCAGGTGCAATATTTTTATTAATCATACCTTTTGCTCTACTTTTAGCATCACTAATTATTAGACTAATTCATCACATTAAAAAACCGACAAAAAAAATTGTCGTTACTGAAGAATATAAAGAAAAGGTAATTGAAGAGTATTTATCTCAAAAAGCAAATGATAGCGACTACAAGCAAAGCGTCATAGATGAATACTTAAAAAACAAAGAAAAATCAAAAGATGATGTTTCCTTGTTAGCATCTTCTGATATTAAAGAAACTGATAAAAAAGATGATGTTTCCTTGTTAGCATCTTCCGATATTAAAGAAACTGATAAAAAAGATGATGTTTTCTTGTTAACATCTTCCGATATTAAAGAAATAGATAAAAAAGATGATGTTTTAACATCAGAATCTTCTGATATTAAAGAAATAGATAAAAAAGAAAAAATTGAAACTAAAGATGATAGTGAAAAATAAACTAAATCTTTATTTTATCTAAAAAACTTTTACCATCCAGCGTATTTTCAATTGAAAAATAATCTAATATTGTTGCAGAGATATCTGCAAAAGTATCTCTTGAATGTAAATTTATGTTTGATTTTAGAGATTTTGAATAGATGAGCATTGGCACATTTTCTCTAGAATGATCTGTTGATGATGTAGCAGGATCGCAGCCATGGTCTGCGGATATTATTAAAACATCTTCTGGTAAAAGATTATCTATAATTTCATGTAATTTAGAATCAAATTCATTCAATGCAAGAGCATAGCCCTTTACATCGTTTCTATGGCCATAAAGCATATCAAAATCTACAAGATTTACAAAACATAAACCGTTAAATTCTTTATTATTTAATATATCAATTGTCTTGTTGATTCCATCTAGATTAGATTTTGTCTTATATGAACTTGTAAGACCTCTGTTTGCAAAGATATCTCCTATCTTTCCAATCCCTATTACTTCATAGTTATTTCTAACCAAAACATCCAGCATTGTATCTTTAGTTGGCGCTAGTGAATAGTCTCTTCTATTTGTGGTTCTTTTAAAGTTTGGGTAGTTTCCAATAAAAGGTCTTGCAATCACTCTACCAACGCCTAAATCGCCTTTTAACAACTCTCTTGCAATATTACAATACTCATATAAAAGTTCTATAGGTACAATATCTTCATGTGCCGCTATTTGAAAGACACTATCTGCTGATGTATAGACAATTAATGCTCCAGTTTCAATATGTTCTTTACCATAATCTAAAATAACTTCAGTTCCTGAATATGGCATATTACATAAAACTTTTCGATTGCATCTTTTACTAAATTCATCAATTAAACTTTGTGGAAATCCATTTGGAAAAACTGGAAATTTCTTTTTAGAAATTAACCCTGCAATTTCCCAATGCCCTAAAATTGTATCTTTGCCAACAGACTTTTCTTCAAGTCTTGCAAAACTTGCAATGGGATTTTTTTCTTTAGTATATCCCGCTTTATTATCAATGTTATATATACCAAGTTTTTTCAAATTTGGGATTTGAAGATAACCACTATCATTTAATGACTTGAAAGTATTTGAACCTTCATCGCCATAAAGATGTGCATCTTTTGCCTCTCCAATTCCAAGGCTATCTAATATGATTAAAAATACTCTTTTCATTTTAAGACCATACTTTTAATAAATATTTAATTAAAATATTTTGTATATAGAGTTTAATTTTTTGATATTATTTTAATTATGTTTTATCAATTCGACTATTTAGATAAGTTTGTATTTAGGTAACATATTTAAGTTATTTAGTATATCAATAATGCAAATTAACAAATAATTTTAATTGTATAAACTAACTGCTAAATCAAGGGCTAGGTAGATCATTTCATCAAATGATTCTTGTCTATCTTTTGCACTTAGACTTTCGCCAGTAATTAAACTATCTGAGATTGTGCAGATTGTTAAAGCATTTTTATTTGCCTTATATGCATTCATATATAGAGCTGCCGCTTCCATTTCTACTGCTAAAATATCGTTACTTTGAAAGTATGGAAGTAAACTTTCTTCACCATAAAAAACATCAGATGAAAAAATATTTCCCACTAATGCATTTAGATTTTTTTCTTTAGCAATCTCTACTGTTTTATTTACTAATGACTTTGTTGCAAGTGCTTCAAAATCTTCTCCGAGACCAAAACATTTTGCAAAACTAGATTTAGTAAATGCTTTTTCTCCAATTACAATATCTCTAATTTTAACCTTTTTGCTTGTGCCACCAGCAGAACCTACTCTAATGATGTTATCTACATCATAAAAATTAAATAGTTCATATGAATATATTCCCATTGAAGGCATTCCCATACCAGATGCCATCACTGAAACTTTTTTTCCTTTATATGTCCCAGTATATCCTTGTATACCTCTAACATCGTTAACAAGTTTTGAATCACTTAAAAAGTTTGTTGCAATATATTTTGAACGCTTTGGATCTCCTGGCATTAAAACAGTTTTTGCAAAATCTTCCTTCTTTGCTGTAATATGTGGTGTTGGTATCATATGCCCTCCATTTTATGTTTAATACTTTAATAGATTAAAATGATAAAAGTTTGGCAAAATTAAAGTAAAAAAATAAATTTTAATATTTGTATATTTATGATTGTTAATATGTGTTTTTAAGTTTTTTAAATCTTTTCTTTTTATTGCTAACTAATATGTTTTACTAATGTGAGTTTGTGATTTTAATTCTTGATTAAATATGGCTTTATTGCTATTAGTTTTGCTCTTGCTCTTTAATTTTTACAAGAGAACTTGTTCCTAGTCTATCACAACCTAAACATATATATTCAACTGCATCTTCTAAAGTTCTAATTCCACCCGCTGCTTTTATTTTCTTCCCTTTTATATATTTCTTAAATAACTTAATATCATCAAATGTTGCACCCTTTGATGCAAAGCCTGTTGAAGTTTTAATATAATCGGCATTAGATTTGTTAATGACATTGCAAATTTCAATCTTTTCTTCTTCTGTTAAAAAAGCAGTTTCAACAATTACTTTTAATATTTTATCACCGCAAGCAGATTTAACTTCATTAATCTCGTTTAATATGTCGTTTAATTTACCTTCTTTTAACCAATTAATATTAATTACCATATCAATTTCATCTGCACCAAGCCTTATAAGTTCTGTTGTCTCATCAACTTTAGTTTTAGTTAATTGATAGCCATTTGGAAAGCCTACAACAGTACATAAATTAATATCACTAATGCTTTTTACAAAAGATACAAATGCAGGAGCAACACATACTGATGCTACTCCATACTTTTCACCTTGTTTGACAAGTTTCAATATATCGCTACTAGTTGCAGTTTGCGATAAATTTGTGTGATCACAATATTTTAATACTTCATCAATGTTCATTTTAATTATTAATTTTACAGATCTTTAGGGTTATTTTAATTTTAATATTATTTTTTATTTGCTAATTTTTAGATCTATCAACTTTGCTATGTGATTTTACTTTATATTTATTCGTTATGTTTATGCATCAATTTTGTAGTATTTTCTTATTTCAAAAATCCGCCCTTTCTTTTGCCTTTACTTTTTGTGCTTGATTTTTTAGGAGCTAAATCTTTAAAGGTTTTCTTTTGAACGCCAAACCAAATGATAGAAAATAAAACGATTGCTGCAACTACTAAAGATGCAATTACTATACCAGCTATTGCTCCACCTGAAAGACCTTCTTTTTCTTTTGTATATAAAAATGAGTTATCAAAGGAATCATCTTCTGTAGTTTCACTTTGAACAGGTGATGCCCATATTGGTAAAAAGACTAAGTTGCCACCTCTATATGTAATTTCATCTCCAGCAGAATAAGGTGTTGTACCACCATCAATTTGCCAACCCTTAAAAACTCTATTATCAGTGCTTTCTGGTGCCTTTGGTAGAGTTATTTGTTCTCCATACTCAATATTTGTAGGTGTTCCAGTTTTGCCAAAAGCATATGTGCCTTTAACTTTTTCGTAGTAGCAATACAACTTTATTATTTCATGACTTGCTTCAAGCTTTTCGATAGTAGCATCACTTTCAATATCTGTTGCTAAAATTGTTTCAGTATCTTTTTTATTTTCAGGATCTGGGCTTTCTGTTTTTTTATAACCTACCATTGAATATATTGCAAATACTTTTTTATCAGTTTCACCAGTTTTAACTATATCTGGATCTTTTATATCGCTGTCATCTACAAGTTTGTGATATACGATATATGGAACATCTTTTCTTGGTGAGAAATTTGCTGTAAAAGTAACTTTACCATTATTATGTATATCATCTGATACTTCATTAAAGACATATTCTTCACCTGATTTGAAAATTCTATATTCACCAGTGTTGGTCTTTTGTAAGCCATCTTTATATCCATTGAATATATATCCTTTTTTAGCAAGTTCTTCAACTGGAAGTTTTTGTTTTGCACCAAATTTGATATTTGGAATTTCTGCAGGAAGCGCCTCTTCTAGTATTCCATCTCCTTCTTTTGCTTCAAATACAAATGAAAAAACTTTTCTATTAAAATATAATTTGTATGATGCTTTACCATCACCTTTTATTTTGAAATTTTTATTATCTTCATCTGCTAATGTTTTATCTTGATTGAAAACAAAACCTAAAAGTTTATATTTCTCTTCATTTCCAAATTCATATGGTTCAATTTCTTCCGGTGTTTTAATTGTTGCATCTGTTGTTCCAGTTAGTGTTTCATTTGGAAATGCTGTTGGTCCAAGACCTTCTCTATATATTATATTGCCATCTTCGTCTAATATTGGATTGCCATTTTCATCGACTGCAATACTTTCAAATAAATATTTCAAAATAAATTTTGTATCAGTGTTTGCTTCCCAAAATTGTGTAAATATATATCTTGCTTCAAGTTCAAATTCTTTTTCTTCATTTTCTATATATAATATATCTTCACCTTCTTCATCTTTAGCACCATCTTTTAATAGCCAACCCTTAAATGTATAGCCAGATTTTAAAATTCCTGGTGCTGGAATTTTAAATTTTGCTTTTTTCTCTTCACCTTCAGTATATTGAATTTCGGCATCTGTTAATTGTTGAGATGTTAAATCATGTTTAACAAAAATTACTTCTGGCTTTGCTGATACTTTAATATGTACTTTAATATTGTTATAATTGGTATATTCGTCTTCATATCCTTCATCTGGAGTAAACTTAAATTCATATGTTGTACTAGATAATTCATCTACAACATTGGTATGATCAATTATGGCATCTACAGGTTCTGTTTCAACCATTTCCCATTTACCCAAAAAGTCTGAAATTGAATTCTTTTTAACTGCTTGTGTTTTTCCTAATTTTAAACCCTCAATTCCAATAGCATAATATTCATTGCCATCATGATTTACAAAGGAAGTAGCATCTGCTTTGTGAATTTCATATTTAATAATAGAATCATCACTTGAAACATAGTAACTAGTTTCTTTTGCTTCAAATTTAATAGTATATATACCAGAGCGTACAAAGTTATTTTCTACAGTATCTAATTTTTTTTCTTGATCTTCTTCAGTTTTTCTAAACATCCATTCATTATCACTTATGTGTATGGTTATATCTGTTCCTAATGTTGGAGAATATTTTTCACCATCAAATGTTGTTTTAACTGCATCATTAAATGTGTATGCTGCATTTAATGGTTGCGATCTATTGTTAAAACTCCTTTTCGCAGTTTCTGCTGTGTATGCCTCTAATTCGCCAATTGGAAGTCCAATAATATATTCGATATATACTTTGCCTTCAGTAGGATTTTTTAGTTTAGTTTTGACGCCATCAACATCAATTGTTGCACCTTCAATTAAAGTAATCTTTGGTGATTTATATACACCAGGTTTTTTGAAATTGTTGGTTTCATTTTCTTTCTCAAGGGGTGAAAAAGTTGCTCCTTTTAATGACTTATATTGCCAAACATTGCCTTCACTTTCATCAATCTTAAAATGCACGCCCCTTTGAACAGTATATTCTTTTTTACCTATTTTAAAGTTAAAACTTTCATCATCTGCTAAAGGTTGCTCTATCAACTTATCTTCATCAACTTTGTATACAATCTTTTTTCTTAAAGTTTCAGGAATTGTTATTGAAGGTTTTTCTCCCTCTTCTGCTTTGGCAATTTGTGATGATGAAATAAATATTACAACTGCAAAAACAACCATCATCATTACTATTATGAAACTATAAAATTTTTTAACATTACTTTTCATCTATATTCTCCTAAAAGAAACGCTTGTCTTTTTATTAAATAAAATTTTACCTATGTAGTAAATTATATATATTCTATATTATTAAAGTCAATTAAAGAGCAAGTTACCATACTTTTTAGCATATTTTTATATAATTATCAAAAATAAAAGTAAAAAGGTTGGAAATTAATATATTATAACTTTTCTAAATAAAATTTATCATTGAAACTAAAAGTAAAAACAATCAAAACCAAAACTTTAAGACAAATATTTTTTTATGACTAAATGCATTTTTTGAAAATGAACTGAAAATTAGAAATATTAAAAAAAGTATTAGTTATATATGCTAAAACATAGTATCATATATGCATGGGCGCGATAAAATGGTATCCAGATAAAGAGACGATAGCTCAAAATAAAAAAGAGTATAAAGAACACCAACTAGTGTACTATACTCCAATTGAAGAGCTTTTTAATGCAATAACTCATGCACTAGGAGTTGTTGCAGCTTTTATTGGTCTTGGATTTATGTTGCATTACTCATCTGAACCTAGACACTATATTGCTTCTGTTATAGTTTTTATAGGATTTTTTGGACTTTATCTCAATTCAACAATTTACCATGCTACTTACAAAAAAAGTGTTAAAAAATATCTTAGAATTTTTGATCATGCAACAGTTAATGCTTTAGTACTTGCAAATGCTGCAACTTTGAGTTTATGTACAAGTGATAACCCATATAATTTTATTGCTTTTGGAATATCTTGTGGAATAATTATATTTTCATATATTCTTTCATTTATAAATTTAAAAAGATTTTCACTTTTAATATTTTTTAATAACTTCATAATTGGATTTATGATGCTAGTAACATACATAATCAACAGAAGTTATTTCCCACAAATTGTAATGGCCTTCTATCTTTCAGGTCTAATTTTTTGTCTAATCGGAGCAGTTATTTATGCAATTAAAAAACCTTTTACACATACAATCTTTCACTTATTTGTATTATTTGGACCAGTATGCTTTTTAATAGCTCAAATTCTATTTTTGAAATCTTTAGCATAAAATCATTTTATAACTTTTTTTAACTCAAAGTATATTTTAACTAACAAAATGTTGTTTTAATTTTTTGGCTTTAATAAAAATGGTTTTGTATAACGGCATTCAATTACCTATTGATGGATATATAACAATGATTCATTAACAAAATATCTTTAAACTAATATATTTACCAATGATGAAATAGCTCTCAATAAGTCTTTATAACGACATTTCAAGTTGATTTTAATTTAATATAAAATTTTGCACATTGAATAAATTTTTGATGTGCTTTTTTATTTTTCAATTTCTCTATAACTTTCCTTATGGTTAAAAACCTCATAGCAATATTTTGCGTTTACTTTTTATTATCTTTTAATAACTTTACACTAAAATTTAAGATTGCAATTCTAAAAATAAAATAGACCCTCTTAAACCATCTAAAATGACATTGATTTTTGTTCAATCTTTTTATCATGCTTTTAATAAAATTAACAGAAAAAAGGATG
>DUUO01000071.1 GCA_012841525.1 Clostridiales bacterium | reverse complement strand
TTTTACCCTATTTGTTGCTTTTTATTTTTTGGCTTTGATTTTACCCTATTTCTTTGCCTTCATTTCCTTTCTAAAATTAAATGTCTAGTTCTTTAACTAGTTTTGCATTTTCTTCAATAAAGGTTTTTCTTAAATCTGGCAAATCACCCATTAATGTTTCAAAAATTTCTTGAGCAGCCTCAGCATCTTCAACTGTAACTCTTACAAGAGTTCTTTTTTCAGGATCCATTGTTGTATCCCATAATTGTTCAGCGTTCATTTCACCAAGACCTTTATATCTTTGTAATTCATATCTTCCATTTCCAATTTCTTCTTGGAATGCCTTTAATTCTTCATCAGAATAGAAATATTTTATTTCTTTTCCTCTTGCAACTTTATATAGTGGAGGAAGAGCAATATATACATGACCATTTTCAATAAGAGGTCTCATATATCTATAGAAGAAAGTTAATAAAAGTGTTCTAATATGACTTCCATCAACGTCAGCATCAGTCATACAAATGATTCTGTCATATCTTCTTTTTTCTATATCAAATCCTGGACTCATTTTTCTGCCTTTTTTAGTATTTTTATCTTCTACTTTGTTTTCAGCATTTTCACCATTGTCCTCTTTTTCAAAATCAGCATAACCACATCCAAAGGCTTGAATCATTGATTTTATTTCTTCATTATCTAAAACTCTATGTTCTACTGCCTTTTTAACATTTATGATTTTACCGCGAAGTGGCAATATCGCTTGAAATTGTCTATCTCTACCGCTTTTAGCGGTTCCGCCAGCACTATCACCCTCAACTATATATATTTCGCAATTTAATGGATCTTTATCGATGCAATCTGTTAATTTACCAGGAAGTGATGTTCCTTCCATTACACCTTTTCTCAATGTTTCTATTGCTTTTCTTGCAGCTTCTCTTACTCTTTTAGCGTTAACTGCCTTATCTATTTGTCTTTTAGCATAATCTGGATTTTCTTCAAATTTTTCGCTAAGTTTTGCTGTAACAATTTTATTTACCAATGTTCTCATATGGCTATTGCCAAGTTTTGTTTTTGTTTGTCCTTCAAATTGTGGATCTGTCAATTTAACAGAAATTACAGCGGTCAATCCTTCTCTAACATCATCACCAGATAATTTTTCATTATCCTTAAGTAGTTTGTTTGTTGCTGCATAGTCATTGAAAACTTTAGTTAATGCAAATTTAAATCCATCTACATGAACTCCACCTTCGTGAGTATTGATATTGTTTGCAAATGCATAAATGGTTTCATGATATTCATCGTTGTATTGCATAGCAATTTCTACAACATCATCACCTGAAGTTTCATTGAAATATATGATGGGAGGAATCTCTTTTTCTTCTCCGTCTTTTGGTTCATTAAATTTTCCTTCATTTAATTGTGCGACAAAATCTCTTATTCCACCATCGTAACAAAATGTTTCAACTCTTTCTTTACCTTCTCTTCTATCTTCTAAAGTTATTTTTAATCCTTGATTTAAAAAGGCAAGTTCTTTAATTCTAACTTTGATATCATTAAAAACCCATACAACACTTTCAAATATGGTAGGATCTGGCACAAAAGTCATAGTTGTTCCAGATTCATCACTTGTGCCAACTTCAGTTAATGGGGCTTGTGGTTTCCCTCTTCTATATTCTTGTCTATATAGTTTTCCATTTTGTCTTACTTCAACAATTAATGATTCAGAAAGTGCATTAACAACCGCTAGACCAACTCCATGAAGTCCACCAGATATCTTGTAGCCTCCACCACCAAATTTTCCACCAGCATGTAATTTTGTTAAAACAACTTCAACAGAAGATACCCCCTCTTTTTCATGTATCGCAGTTGGAATACCTCTACCATTATCTCTTACTGTACAAGAACCATCTTCGTTTAATATGATTTCAATATGGCTACAGCAACCTGCTAGTGCTTCGTCAACACTATTATCTACAATTTCTTGAATTAAATGATGTAATCCTCTCAAGTCTGTCGTGCCAATGTACATTCCAGGTCTTTTTCTAACAGCTTCTAGGCCTTCAAGAACTTGAATCTGATCTTTACCATATTCATTTATATTCCTTTCGCTCATAATTTCCTCCTTAAGTTTTTACGAATCTATATCTAATATTTACATCAACTTTACTATCTGTTTCTTTTGCAACATTCAATTTTTGTCTTCTGTTTTTTATTACTTAACAAATTAGTGTTGCTTGTGCTTCAATTTTTTGTATCTGTATATTTTTGTCTTATTTTTATATATTAATTTGATGTTGTTTTTTCTTATCGTTTCTATTGCAACTTTATATTTGGTTATTCCTAATCAACTTTATGTTGCTTATGCTTCAATTTTTTACATCTATATATTTTTGTCTTGTTTATTTATATCAAAATTGAGAGTTTATTCTGTTTCCATATATTCTGCCGTAAGCATGTTAAACTTTGAAAATATTGCGCTTTAAATGCATATAACGGCATTTTTAGTCTACTTTCATAAACTTCAATCAATTTATTTTATCATATTTTAGCTTTTGAGACAATAAAATTTTAACATATTAACATTTTATATTATATAATATATTATTTATTTTATCATATATTATGTACTAAATATTATTTATTCTTATTATATAAGGAGCACCACAAAATAAAAGCAACTTATCCTTTAATTTATGCACAAAAAAAGCCACTCCGTTAAAAGTATCTTGTGTGTTGATTTATCCATAAAAAAGCCGCTTTATTAAAAGCAACTTGTATATTAATTTATCCATAAAAAAAGCCACT
>DUUO01000010.1 GCA_012841525.1 Clostridiales bacterium | reverse complement strand
CACTGTTATTAGACCAACAGCAGCATCAAAAACTTATGATGGTCAAATTGTACCTATAGGATGGGATGCAACTCCTAAAATATTAGCGGGAAATACCTTTACTCCAAGTTACTCTGGAAGTGGGGTAAATGTAAAAAATGCAGGAGATTATAACCTAAGTCTTAATGGTTCTATAGATGGAGGATCATATTACCCAATCACATTTGCCAGTGCCATTTCATTTTCTATAAGTAAAAGACCAGTAACAGTTACTCCTTCGGATCGAGAAAAAACATATGGTGATGCAGATCCAATTTTAAACTGGAGCGCAGGCGGACAAGGTATAGTTCAAGGTGAGGAGCTGGCTGGAGCTTTAACGCGGGAGGCAGGAGAAAATGTAGGTTCATACAAAATAGAGCAAGGGGATTTAAATAATGCAAGTAATCCAAATTACGACATAACCTTTGATAGCGAAAGAAAGCTTACAATTAATAAAAGGTCTTTGGCAGTTAGCATTGTTAATAGAACAATTACTTATGGAGATACAGATGTTTCATTAATCGTTACACCAACAAAACCTTCTACAAGTTGGGCTGCTGGAAGTGGTACATGGGATGAGGTGGATGCAAGTAGTTTAACAAGAACTGGAAATAGAAATGCTGGAACATACACAATAAGTAAAGGATCAAACTTTGATAACAATAATCTAAACTATAACATTACGGTTAGTAATGATGGTAGTGCTACTTATGTAATTGAAAAGAGAAATGTTACTATAGCGGCACCAAATGGAAGATATAAAACATATTGGGAGTATCCACGATCTAATGAAGAGTATGAAGCTATAATTGAATATAATCCATCCTTTATACCAGAAAATGCTGGTGCAGGAATTGTAGCAGTTTCTGGAGCACTTACAAGAGAACCTGGAGAAGATGTTGGATTATATAATATTTTGCAAGGTACTTATGTAGAAACAAATGGAGATAATAAAAACTATAACATAACATATGCTGGAGCGAAGTTTAAAATTAAGCCATTTGAAATGTATGTTACTCCAAGAACTGAACAGTCAAAAATTTATGGCGAAAATGATCCTATTTCTTTTGCATATACTCATAAACCTTATCCTACAGGTGCTGGTGAGACTGGGTATTCTCTATTAGTTGGAGAATTAGGAAGAAAGCCAGGAAACAATGTTGGATTTTATGAATATACACTTGGCACTTTTGAAATAGCAGAAAATAATCCAAACTATATTATAACAATGAATGTCCCCCCGAATAGTGAAGTTCATAAATTTGAAATTAAGAAAAAGCCAATTAATGTTGCAATAAAAAACATCACAACAACATATAATAATACGGCAACCGAACTAGATTACAAAAATATGTTAGTTGTTGTAACGCCTGCTGCTGGAGTTTTAGAATATAGCGATACATTAGAAGTGTTAGGTATAAATTTAACAAAGGCACCTGGATTAAAAGCAGGCTCATATGTAATATCTGGAACAGCTTCAACAGTTGGAAATTATACAGTTTCCTTGACTAACGGAACATTTAAAATTAATAAAGCAACAAGGACTATTGATACAAGTGCTATGCCAATTGAGGTAACTTATGATGGTGTTTTTCATACAATTGCTCAAGGTGCAAAATTTTCAATAGATGAACTTCAAGGATTTATCGATACGAACATTGTATATACTAATAATACATTTAGAGATGTACCATCAAACGGCAAACTAGAAGTGAAATTAAATGCTAATGAATCCGAAAACTACATAACTACTACAAAAATACACACTGTAACAATTAAAAAGGTTGATTTAACCATTACAATTTCAAATTCCTCAAGTGTATATAAAGAAGAATTAAGTAATTTAGATTCAAGTTTAACAAGTGGCGAATTGGCTAATAGAGAAGGCTCACAAGATGTTGGAAAGACATATCAAAATGTATTAAATTTATCTTTATCTACAACTGCAACATCTTCATCAAATGCAGGAACATATCCAATAACTGCAAGTTATTCAAACGGCAATTACAATGTAACAGTAGTTAATGGAACATATACGATAATAAAAGCACAAAGTGTTATAAATGGAAGTTTAGGCTCATATACATTTAATGGGCAAGAACAAACAATTGCTGGATATGGATTTAATAATACAGATACAGGTGCAAAGATTGAATATGCCAATAATAAATTTACCGACGTTCCACTAGATGGAAAGGTAACAATTAAATATTGGGTATTAGAAACAACAAACTATTTTGGAATTTCTGAAAAATCAGTCGTTGTAAATATTAATAAAGCAGAAACAAATATTAATACAAATGGTGTTAATTTAACATATACATATACTGGGTTTAATCAAACAGTAAATAGTGGTGCATCAACAAATCAAATTGGAACTAGCGGAGTTTCAGTAGCAGAGATTAAATATTTAAATAATACCTTTAAAGATGTTCCATCAAATGGAAAGAAAGCCATAACAATATATACAGAAAGCACACAAAATTATTTAGCACAAAGTGTGGAAGTTGAAATTACAATTAATAAGGCAAACATAAATGCAAGCGTTATTAATATGTCGAAAATATATGGTGATAATGATCCTAGTTTTGATTTTAATGTAACAGGTTTATTAGGCTCTGACACAAAAGAAGGTTTAGGCATTTTGTTAGAAAGAGTAGAAAACCAAAATGTTGGAACATATGAAATATCTAAAAAATCTCAAACTAATGGAAACTATAATGTCATAATGCAAAATGGTATTTTAACCATTAATCAAAGAGCGATTACAGTTAATATAAGAAATCACCAAAGCGTATATAGACAACCAGAAGTAATTTTGCAAGCACCAAGCATTGGTTCAAATCCAGAGGCAGTAGAGGAAGAAAATTTACTTACTCAACTTAGATATTCAGATAGAATAATAGACCTTAGAATAATATTGCAAAGAGAAAATAGTGAAAACAAAAATGTTGGCACATATGCAATAATTCCATCTCAAGAATCAGATGCAAGCGGCAACTATTTGGTTAGTTTTTCTGGTGCATATGGTGATGGGCAACAAGGCAAAGGTATATATGAAATAGTAAAGGCACAAAGAAAAATTGATTTAAGTGGTGTTGAAACAATATATACATATAACGGCGAAGAACAAATAGTTTCAGGTGCAATTTTAACTCCAGAAAATTTAGATCCAGATGAAGATCAAAGCATCCTCAATGTTTCAAATAACAAATTTACAGATGTTCCAGAAAATGGAAGACAAACTGTAACATTTAGTGTAGGAGATCAAAACAATAACTATTTGGCTGTAACTGAAAATGTCACCGTATTTATAAAAAAATATGAAGTTAAGATTGAAATTAGAGATGTTATAACCAAATATAAACAAGAGCCAGTCGTATTAAATGAAGAGCATTGGTATATAAACGAATCCACCCCAATGTTAGGTGGGGAAGAAAATGCTTCCATTTTAGATATTAGTCTTAATGCTATGGTAACAAATCAAACAACTGTTGGCATTTATCCAATAAGTGGAGCTTGGACTCAATCAGCAGAGATTAGAAAAAACTATAATGTCGTATTTCATGGAACACAAGGTGAAATGAATGGTAGATACATAATAGAAAGAGCAAATCCAAAAGTTAATATCAATATTGGTGAATATACATATAACGGAAGCGAGCAAATAGTAAGGGGAATTAGTGTAGTAGAAAGCGAAAAACCACTAAACATACTATATAACAGTAACATATTCAAAGATGTTCCAAATGATGACGGTGTTCCTGGAAAACTAGTTATTAGATACACAATAGAAGAGTCTACAAACTACAACAAACTAGATACAACAGTCGCTGTATATATCAAAAAAGCAGCAACTATCATCAACACAGATAGTATGACTAAGACATATACATATGATGGAAACATTCATACAATTGAAGGTGCTTCAAATAATCATAGTGGAACTTTTAAATCAAATATTACCTATCAAAACAATTCATTTAGAAATGTACCTGGATTAGGATATTTAGATGTCGTTGTAAAATCTGCTGCAAATAATAACTATCTTGGTGCAGAAAAAGTTGAAAGAGTATACATTAATAAAGCACCTTTAGCACTAGTTATTGAAGATAAAGAAGGTGAATATGGCGATAACATTAAACCTTTAACAGCACGCCTTGGTGATGATAGTATTTTGAAAGGCGATGACAAAATTGAATATATAGGCTACACACTTGAAAAAGCTGAAGGTAGAGATGTTGGTCAATATACAATTTCTTCAAAAGGTTATACAAATAAAAATTACGATGTAACATTTGAAAATGGCACATATAATATTTTGCCAAAAAATATTAGCGTAACAATAGCAAATAAAGAAAGTGCATATAAAGAAGCACTTGTTCCTTTAACTTGGTCTTTGTCTTTTGGAAATGCAATGGCATATGGTGAAAGCACATCACTTTTAGATATTTCATTAGAAAAAGAAGAAGGTCTTTATGCTGGAGAATATCAAATAAGCGGAGTTGTAGGTCAAAGCACAAGTACTAACTATAATGTTTCATTTGTAAAAGGTAAATATAGAATAACCAGAATAAATAGAAGCATAGATACAAGTGCTATGATATTAAATCGCACATATAATGGAACTTTACAAGTTGTAGAAGGAGCAACTTTATCTGAAGCAGATCCTACTGGCGATCCAAGCATAATTTATCAAAACAATACATTTAAGGATGTTCCAGAATCTGGCATACAAAGAATAGATCTAAGTGTAGAAGCATCTAGAAACTACAATAGTGCGGCTGCATTTGTAATCTTAAATATTTCAAAATATCATACAACTGTAGATATTGAAAATAAAGAAAGCGAATATAAATCTGATACAGTAGCACTTTCTGCAACCTGTGGTACTTTAGCAGGAAGTGATGATAATTCAGTATTAAATCTAAATCTTTCTACTGAAGCATCAAAAGAAAAAGATGCAGGTCAATATATAATCACAGCAACATATTCTAACCCAAATTATGATGTAATAATTAACCATGGAATATATACAATTACAAAAGCACCTTTAGCAGTTTTTGCAGATGAAAAAAATACGACATATGGAAGCCCAGTAACTTTGACATATAAAATAGTTGGAAACTTTAAAGAGGGCGATGATGAGAGTTGCCTCAACATTGTTTTACAAAGAAGTTTAGGGCAAAATGTTGGAAATTATGAAATTACTTTAAAATCATATATAGATACAAATTATGATTTAACTTTCACTAGTGCACAGTATATTATTTCACCAAAAGAAATCAATGTTTTAATTGATTCAAAACAAAGTGCATATGGAAGAACTCTTTTACCATTGACATTTAGCGTTTCAGGAAATACTCCTTTAGAATATGGCCAAAGCCCTGATGTTTTAGGTGTTAAATTAGAAAAAGCACCAGGAATAAATACAGGCGTATATGAAATTAATGCTAGCAAACAAAATGGTAGCAATAACTATCACTTAACTTTTTCTGGAGAGCTAGGAGAAAAAGGAAAATATGAAATAACAAAAACTGATACTCAAATAGATGTTACTACAATACCAAAAGTATATGTATTCACAAATGAAGTACAAACCGTTGTAGGAAATCCTTCAATAATCTTAAATCAAACTGGAGATTACATTGATACTTTAGAATATGAAAACAATACATTTAAGGATGTTCCAGTTACAGAAGATGGTATGGCTTATGGTATTCAAGTGGTTACTGTTAGGGCAAGTGGTAACCAAAACTATAATCCAAAAGAAGTCAGTTTCGAAATTACAATATACAAAGCAGAAACAACAATTGATGCAAGTGGCATTGTGAAAGAATATACATATAACGGTGAAGAACAAACAGTGGAAGGCAGTGCTATAACAAATCAAGTGGGCGAATATCTATCTAACATCAACTATGTAAATAATAAATTTGTAAATGTGCCAGTCGCTAATATAGATAGTACTTTTGGTACACAACAAATAACAATTCAAGTTTTAGGATCTAGAAACTATTTACCAAAAACACAAAATGTTGAAATAAAAATCAATAAAGCAGAAACAATAATAGACACTTCTAAAATGATCCAAAGTTATACATATAATACTTACCAACAAGAAATTTTAGGAGCGACCTTAAATCATAGTGAAACTGGCATAATTTATCAAAATAACAAATTCAAAAATGTTCCAGCTGAAGGATATATTAATGTTTCTATGAAAACACTTCCAACAAGGAACTATTTAGCAGCAAGTACTGTAAAACAAATTGAAATCAAAAAAGCAAAACAAATCATTAATGTAAGTGAAGTTAAAAGAGAATACAAAAAATCAATTGATACTTTACCAATTGTCATAAACAGTGGTGCAAGCGTTGAAGATCAAGAACAAGTAGTTCAATATGAAAACAATGTATATTATGCTTGGGAAGGCACTGATGGTATAGATGGAGCAACTTTAAGAGTTTTTGCAGAAGAAACTTCAAACTATCTAGAAACTGAAGCATTTGTATTTTTACTAGTCGACAAAATAGTCTCTGTTATTGATGTTTCAAATGTTGTAAAAAATTATGTATATACAGGTTCACTCATAACAATAAATACAGGTGCTAGATTGACAGTCGGTGATGCAGAGCATCAACCAATTCAATGGGAAAACAATACCTTTACTACAGTTAGTGAAGGAAGAGCACTTGAAGTTAGAGTTTTTGTTGATGCATATGGCGAATATTCCGCAAGTGAAGTAAGATTCAATATCAATGTTGAAAAAGCAGAAAGTATTTTAGAAATAGATGCTAGTGCTCTTAATTTCACATATACAGGACTTACACAAAGTATAGATGCTGTAAGACTTGTAAACCATAATGAAAGTGAAGTTCAATGGGAAAACAACATCTTTACAACAGTTAGTGAAGCATTAGCACTAAATGCAAGAGCTTTTGTTCAAGAAAGTGAAAACTATAAAGCAAACTCAATTGAAAACATTAAAGTTAACATAGAAAAAGCAACAACCATTATTGATTCAAGTGGAATGCAAACAGATTTTGTATATACTGGTTTCTTGCAAGAATCTACTGGTGCAACAATAAACCATAGTGAATCTGAAGTAATATATGCAAATAATACCTTTATCACCGTTGCAGATGGAAATGAAAAACGTGCTGAAATAATTGTTCCAGAAAGTGAAAACTATAAAGCTGCAACAGATTTTGTAATATTAAATGTCCAAAAAGCAACATATGATATGAGCGGAGTTAGTCTTTTTGATAAGACTGTAGACTATACTGGAGAAAAGCATTCTTTAGCAATTAATGGCTCATTGCCAGATGGTGTAAGCGTTATATACTCTACAGCAAATCAAGTCAATGCTGGCATATATGATGTAACTGCAACTTTTTCTGGTGATTTGGCAAACTACAAACCAATTGAAAAAATGAATGCAGTATTGACAATTAATAAAATTGATTATGATTTTGATGGAATTACATTTGAAAGCAAACAAAAAGTATATAATGGTAGATATCAATCTTTAAAAATTGAAGGAGTTTTACCACTAGGCTTAGATAATATTAGACCCAATGTCGTGTATTCTGGACAAAGAAAAGATGTTGGTATAACTAATATTCAAGCAGCATTTTCAACAAATTCCAATAACTATAATATCCCATCAGGCTTTGCAGTAATGAATGCAGACTTAGAAATTGTGCCATTAGAAATTATCATTGAAATGGGAGCAAAGAGGCCAAGTGTAGAGAGTGAAAATATTGATAGTTTTGAGCTTTCAAGTGCAAACTTTAACATTGTAAATAAATCATCTGGTGATATCATTAATTTGACATATACATCAGAAATTTTCGCTGATGTTGAAGGGCCTGTTGGAAAGGCATTTGCAAAAATGGTAGTTACATCTTTAGATAATTCAAATTACAAATTACCATCAAATCCAGAAATTTTGCTTGATGCAGCAATTATTTATCCTATCGATATTGATATTGCTACTGAGTCTTTAGCATATGACGGTAGCCCAAAACAATTTGAAGTTGTATCAACAATTAATGGTGTAGTTGTACCTCATAGCGTAGCATTTAGACAAGGATATAGAGAATATGCTACAGCAATAGACGCTGGTGTATATACTATGATAGTCACCGTTATAGATGAATATGCTGGCAAAAAAGTTGAAGAGCAACCAATGCAAATAAATAGATTGCAAGCAACATTAAGTATTGAAGGTGCTTTCACACAAACATATGGAAGTTTTGAAATATTTAGAGCAAATCTAGAAACTCCGTATGAATTTGATGGGTCTGCTGATATAGAAATGAAATATTCATTTACAGGTGCAATGCCTGATGCTGGAAATCATACTGTTACAGCACACTTTAGAGGAAGTAAAAACTATGAAGAAGTTTCCATAACAAAACCTTTCATAGTTGAAAAGAAAAAGATCACCTTATTTATCTCTGAAGAAAACGAATATGTATACACTGGCGAAAGACAAAGTATCAGATATAGATTATCATCATTTTCTTCTAATGATAGTAACATTGTTACACTAAATTATGGTGAAAATAATCCTTCTGGAATTGGCAGATATGATATAAACGTTACATTAAATAATCCAAACTACATATTAGAAAGTGTTGTAGGACCACTTGAAATGTATATCACAAAAGCTCCGCTTGAGATTTTTGTAACATATACATATGGAATCGAAAACAAGGCAATTGACTTTAAATTTGATTATGTAGGTTTTGTTCCAGGTGAAAGTGAAAAAGATCTAGCGACACTTCCTGTAGTTGAGAAAAAGACATATAAAGCAGGAACCTATCAAATTCAAGCAAGTGGCGTAAGTTCAAATAACTATGAAGTAACTTATGTTCCATTTACATTGGAAGTATATAGAGAAAACTTAGAAAGAATAACTGATAAAGAAGAAGTAATAGTGACAGGAATATACGATGGTAGTTCTAGTATTTCAGTAGAACAAGTAGCAGGAGATGTATTCTTTGATAATTTATTTAAACTAGCAAATTCAGTTACTGTAGCATACAAAGTTGAAGTAATAGGGACACAAAACACTGAAATAGATAACACACCAAGAAAAGTCTTAATCAAAAATGATGATATTAAATTAAGTCCATTTGTCGGTGCATATTTTGTTGATGGTAGTGGAAACAAACATAAATTATCACGTAGCGATATTAAAAATGGATACATTGAAACAAGCTTTGATATAGACAATGGCTTTATAGTCGTATATAAAAATCATCTACTATGGCTAATCCTAGGAATAACTGCTATTGTCTTAATTATCATTGCAATAGTTTCAACAAAACTTTATCGTAAAAGTGGCTCACGCTATTCTTCAAAATATAAATGGCTTGACTAAATTTTATCAATATCGTGCCATTAGTTTAATATAAAAAAAAATAAAACATAGATGGTCAAAACACCTTTAGTGCCATCGCTTTAAAATAAAAAACAATAAAACATAGATGAGCAAAACCCTTTTAGCATCATCACTTTGAGGTAAAACTTATTCTAACGATGCTAAAAAATCGATACAAAAAATTTATCTTATATAGATACTAAAAATATATACTAACGATTAAATAAAACAAATAAGAAGTAAAAAGAAACATGCGTAGGAAAACACAAGCTAGACTTAATAAATATTTAATATACATACTTTTTGCATTAATTTTTGTTATTGCTTTTTTTGCCTTATCAAAAACTAATATTGTGGCATTTGCTGAAGACAAAGCACCTGTTGTTGTTTCGACTGAGGATGTTTTAACAGAATACACATTCAATGGAGAAGAGCAAACAGTTACTGGTTTTAAGGTTGATAATGATGAGACAGTTTTGAGATTTGAAAATAATACTTTTATAAATGTTCCAGAAAATGGAAAACAAACTGTAACATATTGGGCCGATGCAACTGAAAACTATGAAGCAGTTCCACGCACGACATTTGAAGTTACCGTACACAAAGCTGCAACTGTCATATATACATTTGGTGTAGAAACAACATATACATACAACACAAACTTCAGGACTGTAAATAGTGGTGCAACAACAAATCAAATTGCAACTAACATTTCAGTAGCGGAGATAATATATTCAAACAACACATTTCAACATGTGCCAGAAGGTGGAAGGCAAACAATTAATATTTATACTGAAGAAACTAGAAACTATTTAGCTGCCAGCACAGAAGTTGAAATATTAATACTTCCAGCGCAAATAGAAGGAAGCATATTTGATGTAGAAACAATATATGGCGAACCTGAAGCAACACTCGATTTTGAAGTAACGGGTTTACTAGGAAGTGATACAAAAGAAGGTTTAGGAATAACACTTGAAAGAGCACCTGGAAAAGATATTGGTGAATATGCAATAACTAAATCTGGTCAAACTAATAATGATTATGAAGTTAATCTTCCAGATGGCATATACAAAATTTTAAGTAAGCCCATCACTTTAATTGTTGATGATAAAGAAAGTGCATACAAAGAAGATAAAAAAGCTCTTAGTGTAAGTTTAAAAGATGGGCATACTTTAGTAGATGGTGATGATTTAGATATGCTTGATGTTTTATATGAAGCAATTAATGATACTTATGCAGGCACATATCCAATTATTGCATATCAAGGTGAAGGTAAAAACCCAAATTATCAAGTTACCTTTGAAGGCTCATATGGAGATGGCAAGGGAACATATACAATATCTAAAATTTCAAGGACAATAGAAAAAGCACCAAACTTTAAAGAGATATTTAAATATAACGGAGTAGAGCAAACCGTTACTGGTGTTATGTTTTCTGAACCAGATCCTGCTGGTGATCCAGAACTAGTTTTTGTAGGAAATAAATTTACAAATGTTCCAGCAAATGGACAATTAAGTTTTACAGTAAGTGCAGAAGAAAGTCGAAACTTTTTTGCAGTTTTAGAAACCACATTTACAGTAACTGTAAATAAAATAGATGTAACCGTTGAAATTGAATCCAAAGAAAGAGAATATAAAAGTGCAGATGTAGATTTAACATATAAAGTTTCAACTGCAACTCCTCTTGCAAATGGCGAAAATCACACAGTGCTAAACATATCATTAGAAACTGAGGCCACTTTTTCAAGTAATGCTGGCATATACCCAATTACAGCAACATACAATAATTCTAACTACAATGTAACTTTTACTGGTTCATATGATGATGGAAATCAAAATAAAGGAAAATATACTATAACTAAGGCTTCAATATATATCATTGTAGAAGGTAAACAAACAATATATGGGCAAGATGTTTCATTAACATATAAAATCGATGAAAACACACCACTAAAGGAAGGTGACACAAAAGAATACTTAAATATTGTTTTAGAAAGAGATGCAGGAAAAGATGTTGGAATATATGACATAAGATATGTTTCTGGAAATGATACAAACTACGATATAGAATATGATGACAGTGAAAAATATCGTATTTCAGAAAAACATATTATAGTTCAAATAAATGATAAAGAAAAAATATATCATACACCAGATGTTGATTTAGATTTTAGTATTGACCAAAGCACACCGCTTGCATATGAAGAAACTAAAGACATTTTGAAAGTTATACTAACAAGAGATGAAGGAGAAGATGTAAATGTATATAGAATTTTTGCAGAGCAAGCAGAAAATAAAAGCCTTAACTACATAGTAAGTTTTGTAGGTTCATATGGCGATGGGCAAGAAGGCAAAGGAAAATATATAATTAAAAAGGCTCAAATTACCTTAGATGTAGACGGAGTAGAAACACATTATGTATATACTGGAAATTTGCAAATTGTAGATACAGGAGCCGTGGTTTCTGAACAATATGGTATATACAAAAGTGAAGTTCAATATTCAAACAATACTTTTACAACAGTTAGCGAAGGAAATGGCAAAAAAGTTAGAATTAGTGTTGCAGAAAATCCAAACTATTTAGGAGTTGAAAAAATAGTAACTTTAACTGTTGATAAAGCAGAAACTGTAATAACTACAAGTGGACTAACTGCAGTCTATACATATAATGGTGTAGAGCAAACCGTTTTAGGAAAAGCATTTACAAATCATATTGGAATAAATACAGTAATAAATTTTGAAAACCATACATTTACAGATGTTCCAGGAAATGTAGAAGGTGAAGATTATGGAACACAAATTGTTAAATTATCTACCTTAGAAACTGAAAACTATAAAGCGGGTAGTCAAGATTTTGAAATAACAATATATAAAAGAGAAACTTCAATAAATGTAGACTTAATTCCTAAAGAATACACATATGAACTAGGTGTTGCACTTTCGAAAAACGCAAGGATAAACCACGGAGAAACAAGTGAACTTACCTATGAAAATGCTGAAATAACTGCTGTGCCAACAAATGTTCTAGGTGAAAATTATGGAACACAAATTGTTAAAGTAAGTGTAGGTGCAACACAAAACTATACAGCAGCTGAAGTAGAATTTGAAATTAAAATAAACAAAGGTAAACAAATAATTGATACTTCTTTAATCAAGACTCAATATAGTTCCTTAAACGATACTTTCCCAATTAAAATTGAACCTGGAAGTCAATATGGATATGCTACAGTTGAAGATGATTCACAAGAAATTGCATATCAAAATAATATTTTTTATACAAAAGAAGAGCTTGATGCAAATGGTGTGGTAATAATTACTGCTGTTGGCAATCAAAATTATATAGAAGTTCAAACGACAATTAAATTGGTAATTGATAAAAAAGTTCCAATATTTAATTTCGATAATGTAATCAGGCAATATACATATACGGGTGAATTGCAAACAATTGATAGTGGTGTAACTTTAGATGAAGGAACAGATTATCAAAGAGAAAATATTACTTATTCAAACAATGCTTTTACAACAGTTAATGAAGGTAATACCTTGCAAATAAAAGTATCTGTTCCAGCAGATGGTGAGTATGTTGAATATTCAGCTACTTTTACTATAGAAGTCTTAAAAGCAGAAACTACAATTACATTACTAGATGATAGAACATATACATATAATGGTGAAGAACAAGTTGCTGAAGGTTTTGCATATATTAATCATTCAGAAGGTACTATTACATATGCAAATAATACATTTATTTCAGTAGCAGAGGGAAATGCATTAAATGTTTCAATAATTGTAGCAGAAACTGATAATTACAAATCTGCTTTAATGGAAAATGTCAAAATCAATGTGGAAAAAGCAGAAACCATTATCAATACTTCACTGGTTAAACTTGAATATATATATAATGGTGAAGAACAAATTGTAGGCGGTGCAAGTCTCAATCATACAGAAAACGCTGAAATAATATATGAAAATAATAAATTTACAACAGTAAATGAGGGAAATGGAAAAGTAGTTTTAATCAAAGCAACTGAAACTGCAAATTATTATCCATCACAAACTACAGTTACAATTGTAGTAAACAAAGCAACATATGATATGTCTAATGTTGGATACAGCGATAAAGAAGTAGACTATAATGGGCAACTTCATGAAATTAAAATTTCTGGACAACTACCTCAAGGAGTTTGGGTTAATTATAGTTCACATGGTGAAACAGAGGCAGGCACATATACAATGACTGCAAACTTTTTTGGAGATCCAAGTAATTATAATTTAATACCTTCAATGGATGCCACTCTTACCATTAAGAAAATAAGTTATGACTTTTCTAACTACACATTTTTAAACGCACAAAAAATATATAATGGTTTAGAGCAAAACATTACTTTTGAAGGAGAAATTCCAGTAGGATATGATGGCTCTAGCCCAGTTATTGAATATGAAGGCTCTTTGAAAGATGTTGGCTCTATTGACATAGTTGCAAATATAACTTCAACATCTCCAAACTATGAAATAATAGTGCCTCAATATACAGCAAGATTAACAATTAACAAAAAAGCAATAGATATAGTAAAGTCTCCAGATAAAATATATTCAAGTTCATATGAAAATGTAGACACAGTGGAGTTAGATGCACAGTATTATGTAATAGAAGGATTATGTGAAGGCGATAGCATCACATTAACATATGAGGCTGAATTTGAAGATAAAAGTGCGATTGGCAAGGCTTTAGTGAAAATGTTAATTACTGCAATTGGTAATGCAAATTATGAATTGCCAACAATGCCATACGAAGTTGAAATAGATGCTGCAATCATATATCCAATCGAGCTAGAAATTGATGAAGAGTGTTTGCAAGATCTTATTTTTGATAATACATCAAAAGAAGTAAGAGTGACTGCAACAATAGGTGGCAAAGACATTTCAGAAGAAAATATTCATATTGAATTTAGGCAAGGAACTAATGTATATAGTAAAGCAGTAGATGCTGGAGAATATATTGTAGAAATAACTGCTGAAGATGAATATGCTGGAACTTTAACAATTACGAAAGAGTTGTTTATTGAAAAAGCGTATTCTGAAATAAATTTAATTGGTAACTTTAATCAAACCTATGCAAATTTTGAAGAATTTACAGCAGAATTACAAGTAGATGCTGATGATGGTTTGCCAAAAATTATTGATATTTCATATTCGTTTAATACCGATACACCAATAGTAGGGGCGCACTCGGTCACTGCTAGATTTGCTGGTTCAAAAAACTATGAGCCAAGTGAAGTAAGCGTCCATTTTTATGTAACAGCGTTGAAGGTGGATTTAACCTTTAGAGATGATAATAAATATCCATATACTGGTGAAAGCCAAAAAGTTGAATACACTTTAAGTCAACAACATCCAAACGATGAAGATATTGTATTAGTGACATATGGGGCAAATAGTCCTAAAGAACTTGGCGAATATGGCATTCATTATGAATTGAATAATACAAATTATGAAATAGTTAATGTATATGGACCACAGACAATAATTATTAAAAAAGCGACATTGACAGTTTCAGTAAAACCTATAAAGGCAACGGCAAAGCAAAAAATAAACTTTGAGTATGATATTGATGGTTTTGTAGCAGGAGATACAGAAAGTGTGCTAAAATCTATGCCACAAGTCGAAAAAGATATTTTTGAAACAGGTGTTTATACGATTGAACCTTTTGGTGCAAGTGCTGAAAATTATGATTTTGTTTATATACCATATGATTTAGTTGTTTATCAAAATAACTTAGTTGCTACAATAACTGGAGAGGGTAGTTTTTCAGTTACAGGCCTTTATGATGAGAGTTTCAAAATTAGTATTCAACCAGTTTCAGGCACAGAATTTTTTGATTCTTTATTTAAGATTTCAAATGTTCTTGAAAATGCATATAAAATAGAAGTTACAGGTGATGGCGAGATGCCACAAAATGCACGACTAATATATGAAAATCCTAGACTAAAATCTTCTATTCTAAATAGGGCTTATTTCATAACCGAAAGTGGCGAAAAAATAAAACTTTCATCAAGTGATATAAAAGATGGAAAAATTGAAGCAAAGTTTAACGGTAAAAGCGGTTATGTCGTAATATATAAAAACTATACTATTATCTATATCGCTGTTATAGCATTTGTTACAATCGTCGCAGTAGTTTTATATCTCACTGCACCTACTGGCAGACGTGGCTCACCCAAAAGACTAGGCCTTAGGAAAAATCGTTAAAAGTTTCACTGTAAAAAATAGATTTTGCCTCTTATTATAAAAGAGGATAAAATGCCTAACTTCAAAACTAGGCTTAAAAAATAAATATAAATTTCATTGTAACAAAACGGCAGGGAATATTGCATTTTAACAACCAATCATTAAATATAAAACTATGGTAAAAGTAACAAGCATTGCATTTTATCAATCATTAAATGCAAAAAAACACAATAAAAGTGACAATTATTACATTTTAACAACCAATCATTAAATATAAAACTATGGTAAAAGTAACAAGCATTGCATTTTATCAATCATTAAATGCAAAAAAACACAATAAAAGTGACAATTATTACATTTTAACAATCAATCATTAAATATAGAAATTACATTATGAAAGCAGCATTAATTTTAAATGGCGAAACGCTAGACATTCCAATTGAAGAAGAAATAATCATTTGTGCAGATGGTGGATATAGACATGTTGCAGGCAGAAAAGTGCATGCAATCATTGGTGATTTTGATAGTTTAAAAATTGAACCAAATGCTGAAAAGATAATAAAATTGCCTGTCGAAAAAGATATAACTGATGGTGAAAGGGCAATTGAATATTGTAAAAGTATTGGAGTTAGCGAAATTTCAATTTATGCATTTAATAAAGGAAGACTAGATCATCAAATTGCAAACATTTGTTTATTACTTTTAGCATATAATAAAGGCATTAAAGCAGTCGCTAAAAGCAAAAACGAAGATGTATATCTTTTAACTGATAATCTAACCATCAAAGCAAAAATAGGCGATTATATTTCAATTTTCCCTTGTGATACAAGTTGTGTTATTAAAACATCTAAAGGTCTATATTATAAAACTGAAAACTTAGAATTGAGAAATGACAAAATAGGTCTTGGTATTTCAAATAATGTCATTGATAACAACGTTTACATCGAAATATTAAAAGGAAAAGCATTGGTTTTTCATAATAAGCAATAAATTATGTATCAAAATATTAAAAGAAAAGACTTTAATCTTTCATAACAAACAATAAAAAACCAGAAATGAAATTAATCATCTCTGGTTTATTTTTTCTTCTAAACTAATACAATTTATTAGTTATATTACTTTTCAGCCTCTTCACTTGCAGCATCTTTTTTTGCATTTTCACTAGTGCTAGATTTGTCGTCAATAGTGATGCTTGCAACTGTTTTTTCCATAGTTGTAACAAATGATTTGTTTTGTAATAAAATAATACCTGCAACTAAAGCAATTGCGAGATCTGCAAAAGCAAATGAATTGTATAGGAAACTCCATGCAACTGCATTTAGATTTTTTACGTTTTCATCTATATATGAACCCCATACAAATATTCCAGCAACAACGCTAGACATATATCTTAAAAATACTGCAACAAAAGCACCTAATACAAAGTTTAATATTTTAAGTTTACCTTTGAAGACATTTCTTTCTTTGAATATTCCAGTAAGGCCTATTGCTGAAAATGCGATTAAATAATCTAGTAAAAATTGCATTGGATGTATGAAATATGGTCCTTGTAAAAATTGCAAAACTCCGTAAATAAATCCAGCTCCAAGTCCTCTTCTTATTCCAAACATATATGAATAAAGCATCAATGGAACTAGGCTTGCAAATGTAATTGATCCACCTTGTGGAAGTGAAAAGAATTTTACATATGAAAGGGCAAAGCTAAGTGCAATCATTATTGCTCCATATACTACACTTTTTGTCTTATCAACTTTCATCTTTTTACCAAAAACAAAAGCAAGTGTTAAAAATAGAGCAATCAACAAAAAGGTATAAATATAAAGTTGTGCTTGTCCACTTGCAGAATCTGCGGCAAGTCCCCAAGCTGCTACTCCACCAGTATCATAATCTTCAAAAAACTTTTTGCCTCTGCCTACACGTTCTGCAATTTTTAAAGACCCCATGGTAAAAATAATCGCAATAGAATATCCAATTATTAGCCCAATGGCAAATTTCTTGAACATTGGCATTTCTTCTGGCTTTTTGTTTTTAACATACATTCCTATGCCAGTTAAAATGAGAATAAGTGCAATTGTAACTGCTAATGCACAATAACCTGCAACATCAATAGAATAACTAAACGTTGCTTTTATTGCATCTTTTACAGTAGTAGCACCAGATTCAAATGGTTTTACAACATTAAAAAACATACGTTTCTCCTATTCTGGGGATTTAAAAAGCCTAAAGAGATTATCTTTAGGCGAATCTTGCACTAACGCTTTCTTACGGACGGAATTATCGTCATCAAGTTCGAAGGGTGTAATCTCAGGCAAAATTTTTTGCCACCCCCAGCTTTATTTAATTTTATGATTTTATAATACAAGTTTTTAGTCTCGGTGTCAATAATTTTTACAATGTATTGCGTTTAACTCAAAAGGGCAGGCTTTTTTATTAAAAAATTTCTTTTGATATTTTATGCAAAAATTAAAACAAATTAAAAGTTTACATTTTTATGAATTTTTTATAATGTTTTATAAAACAAAAAAAGCACTTACTTTTAGAAAAAATATTCAAAAATTTTACATAGTTGCACTTACCTTTAGACTTAACAAAGTTTAGAAAAAATATTAAAAAATATTATAAATTTGTGTGGAGTCAAACTTAAAGTTAGACTTAATATGGTTGTTTGCTTTACTGCCTTATATATAAAATGCTATACAATAAAGGTAAAATCTATTATAATAAACAAAATTACACAATTAAAATTTAAGGGAAATATGAAAAAATTTATTGCAATAATTAGTTTAGTTTTGGTGGTATCAATACTTGCTTTTTCACTAGCAGGCTGTGGAAGTAATCCATTTTTGAGATCTGCTGTTTGGTCAGATTATGAAGTTTTAACATATGAAATTCTTGAAAAAAAAGCAGGTGAAGATCAAAAAGTTGGTCAAATGGTAGTAACTATTCAAAAATTACAAGCAGGTCAATATAAATTAAGAGATACTGAAAAAAACACCTTTGCTGTAGGTTCAGCGACAATGGTAACAAAAGTAGCAACAGATAATGATGGTAAAGAAATTATGTATTCAGCATCGCTATCAGAAAACTTTGTTCCTGTGGCAGGTTACAAGAAAATAGATTATAAAGGAAATCAAAGAATAACTCGTACAAGATATGCAAAAAATTATTACTATTATTCAAATAACGATGAACCTGAAAAGAGAACTAAAATTAAAAAAGGCGTTTTAGACAATGAAAATCTTTTTGAATTTATTCGTTGTCAAGAATTAGATAGAACATTTAATCAAACACTAACTACAGTAGATGCCACAACTGGTGCAACTGAAAAAATATCAATTGTTGCAAGTGGTGAAGGAAGTTTAGCAAAAGCATTTAAATATAATGACGCAGATAACAAAGAACAAACTGTAGTTGCAGGGAAAAAGACTCATACTGTTGTTGTTTCAAAAACAGAAGCGCCAAAAGGCTTTCCAATAACATTACAATACATTCAAAAATCCGAATTTAATCCACTAGTTAAAGAAGGTATAAACAAAACTTCATATTATCCATTAGTTAGGATTGAAGAAAATGATATGACATATAATTTAATTTCTATTAAATTTGGCAAAGAAGCAGCTGTTATTGAATAATGATATTTAATAAAAACACTTAGAGTAGATGTAAAATAAAGAACAAATCAATATAAAAAAATACAAACAAAAACACCAGAAATATCAAATTTCTGGTGTTTTATTTTACATTACAATGAAAATGTCTACAATCTTAAATATTAATTTTCTTTTGTATCATCTTCGCCTGTGTTGTCACTTTCTGTTGAATTATCTTCGGCGACATTGTCTTTTGAAGTGTTATCTAGTGTTATTTATTCATTTTTATCTTCACCTTCAGCACTTATTACAACATTGCCTGCTCCAGTTGCTGCAGCAAGTTCTAAATCCTCTTCACCTTTTTTCTTTTTAGGTAGTGGTTTTGAGTCACCATGTTTTACGAAAAACATTAATATAATTGCTACTATTACACAAACTAGTGAGTATAGGAATAGATATTTACTACCAAATTTATCCATAAATAGACCTGCAATAAATGGAGTAATTGCTTGAGCACTCATTGTTGCTGTGTAATATAACCCTGTATATTTTCCAATATCTTGTGCAGATGAAAGTTCAACTACCATTGGGAAAGTATTAACATTTGCAATAATCAAGCCAAATCCAGCAATCAAATAGAATACTGTAAATAAATATACACTTGCACTTCCTGGAGCACTAGCAAATAAAAAGATTAGGAAGAATGATAAAACCGCTAGGGCAAAACCTAAAATAATGGATTTTCTTCTTCCAATTTTTACAGCAAGCATTCCAACTGGTATGAAAGCAATTGCAGATATTCCCATACTTATTCCAGAAACAATTGAAGCCCAACCTGGAGATACAAGTAAGGTTTTAGTTAAGAAAATTGAAAGGGTAGATACAATTGCGTTATATCCCATAAACCACATAAATATTGATGCTAGGATTAATATAAACGATACAAACTTTGCACGTTTTAATTTTTCTGGATCTGCTGCTGCTTCTGAAACTAAAGTTCCATCAGCTTTAACAAGTTCTTCTTCTTCATCATTATCTGTAATTCCATATTCTGCACAAATTTCTGCACATTCTTTTAGCATCTTTTTCTCATTTACTAAAAGCATAAAGCCTACAAGTAAAAGTGCCATCGCACAAGCAACTGCAACGAATATTGCAATAAAGCCCGTAGGATTTATCATTAAAGTTACTGTGTAAATAAGGAAAGATATTGCACCGCCAACGCCACCTGCCAAATTAATAATTGCATTTGCTTGGCTTCTTAGTGGTTTAGGTGTGACGTCTGGCATTAAAGCAACTGCTGGCGACCTAAATACTGCCATTGATATTAAAACTAATAATAAAATAATCATATAAATAGCAAGTGATGCCTTATGATTTGTTTTTGCTGCTTGCCCAACTTCATCACTAGCATAGTTATTTATTCCTGCTTGAACAAAGTTTTTGTAATCAGAAGAAACAACTTTATTTCCTTTTTTATCAACGCTATCTTTTCCTACTAAATCATTTTCATTTTCAAAAACTGTATATGGATTTTTAGCAATTCTTAAATAATGTTCTTTGGTTGTTATGCCAGATTTTTTCATATATTCATGGTCTGCATAGTCAGAGTTTTCTGAACCTTTGTCATACAAAAATTCATATATTGCAGTTTTACTTTCAAAAACTGTTCCATCTGAGGATGTATATGAATAATTTTCAACTTCTGTATTTGTAATTTGTTCTCTAAGAGCCGTACCATCTTTTAAAGCTCTTTGTGCAGAGATTGGAACAAAAATCATCAAAATACAAGAAATTATAGTTCCTATGAAAATAAAAGGCGTTCTTTTTCCCCATTTTGTTTTTGTCTTATCAGAAATTTTTCCAAAAACAGGTAACAAAAATAAAGAGAGGAGATTATCTAGTCCCATGATCAATCCTCTCATTGTATGTGAAAGCCCAAAAGCATTTTCTAGTAGTAGTGGAACCACAAAGTCATATGCTGTCCAGAATGCCATAATTATGGCAAACGCAAAGCCTACTCTAATTGTTTTTTTAACGTCTAATTTCATGTTGCCTCCAAAAACTTTTTAACGGTATATACTACTATATTATCAAGAATTGGGTATATATAAAAGGGGTGTTATTGAAAATTTAAAAAAGAAAGTTAAAAAATAGAAAAATACGCATACCCTATGCATTTTTTAAGCAAAATTTAATAAAATTTTATATATTTGAAATGCTTAATTATTTTTAATAAAATATACTCTGTTTTATAATCAACAATTTATATAATAAAAAATCTTGAAAAATGAAGGCATTAAACTTTAGAAATATGTTATAAAAATTCAATATATTTGTTAAAATAAAAATAGCAAAAAAAGAAAAAGGGAGTGAATATGAAATCAACAAAAAAAGCAACAAAAGCAGCAAAAAAGGGAATTAGTAAATTAGGGCTTGTTGGCATAATTATTGTTTTAATTATTGCCGTTACTTTAGTGGCACTAGCATATAGTCCAGTAGGTAAATCATTAGCAGAAAAAATCCAAAAAGGATCAACCCCTACAACTGAAGTAGAGATCTTAGCGTCAAATTTTGAACCTATTACAATTGGCGATGCAAAACTCAAAGTTCATTT
>DUUO01000070.1 GCA_012841525.1 Clostridiales bacterium | reverse complement strand
TTAAATATATTTAGTAACAAATAACTTGTATATATATGCAAGTACTAGATAATTGAATTTTTTAATTGTTTTTTATAAAAAATCTATATCGCTATATTTTTGCTCTTTCTCTTGTTCTTTTTCAGTATATCTAATAACCCTGCCTGCTTTCCAATAAAATGAAACCGTTTTACCACCCTCTATTGCAAGTCCTTTAACTTCGCCTTCATACCATTCATCAGGAAGTGCTGGTAATAATTCTACTTCATCATAAGATTGAACAAGCATTTCATTTATTGCAGCAACTACGCCTAAATTACCATCTATTTGAAATGGTGGATGTGCAGATAATAATGAAGCATATACTCCACCAGACATACCATGAAATTTATGTGTTATAAGTCTCACTGAATTTTTCAAAAGTTCATAAGCATGATTGCCATCTTTCAATCTTGCCCAAAGTGCTACCTTCCATGCAAGAGCCCAACTTGTTCCGCCATCACCTCTTGCTTCTAGTGATTTTCTAGCAGCATCTTTTAACATTGTTCCTTTTGATTTCGCTATTTCTTCGCCTGGATATAAACCATATAAATGTGATACATGTCTATGTTTAGGTTCCGCTTCTTTGAAGTCTTGGCTCCATTCTTGTATTCTTCCACTTTCAGAAATCATATATGGTGTAATGAAATGTATATGTCTTGCAACTTCTTTTTTGAACTCATCGTCAATGTTTAAGATATTGCAAATATCGATATATGCCGTAAACAATTCTCTAATAATACACATTGTCATTGCAGGTGCTTTATCTAAACAATTTCTTCTTTTATGTAATATATATGAGTTTTCAGGACTGATATCTGGGTAGCACACATATTTATTTGTCTTTTCATCAAAGGTTATAAAATCAATATAAAATTCAACTGAACCCTTAATTATGTCAAAGACTTGTGCTAAAAACTTTTCATCCTTATTGTATTGATATCTTTTATACAAACTAAGGCTAAGCCAACCAGATGCACCCATACATAATGAATATGTAATTGAACCGTGTTTTTTACTATCAACAGGAACAACATGACCGTGTAAATCACTATTATGACCTACTACCCAACCTCTTGCACCAAAGCTTTTTGCAAGTTCTTTTCCATTTTCTGCAATTTTTCTAATTTGATTTACATAAGGGTCATAGCATTCTGGTAAATTTGAACTCAAAACAGGCCAATAGTTCATTTGGAAATTGATGTTTAGCGTGTAATTTGAAGCCCATGGTGGTGTTAGAGTATTGCACCAAATTCCTTGTAAGTTTAGAGGGTTAGAATCTTCTCTTGATCCTGCTATTATTAAATATCTTCCAAAATCATATAAAGTTAAAATAGCGGATAGTGGATTTCCGCCTTTTTTGATATTTATCAATTCTTGTTTTATATCTTCTGGACTATCTTCAATGCCGTTAATAGAAAGCTCTACTCTATTGAATAATCTTGAAAAATCTGTTGACGATATGTTTTGACTTTGAGCAAAACCAAAATCAACTGCTGTGTTAATAACATCTAAACAACATTTATATTTGTCTCCTAAAAAATCATATGAAGTTTTAGAAGTATAATAAAATTCTATTTTTGTATATCCTTTGACAAAAAGATTTCCTTTTTTCTCGGAAATTTCGCCATCAGTTACAACTTTTAACATCGCGACAAAACTCGTTCCTTTTGCATCGTCAAAATATTTTACTGGCTCATGACTTGATTTGCTAGGATGGTCAACTGTGCTTGGTGCAACACCTTCCATAACAAGCATATCATCTTCAATTTTCGTTGTATGCTTTACTAAAGAAGTAAGTTTAACACTTAAATTAGATGGCTTGTCACATAAAATTTGTCTAACATAAACTTGTCCTGGGAAAGAGACAAAAGATGTTTCTTGGAATGCTACTTTCTTTTTTGTATACGTAACTGTATGAATGCCTGAAGTAAAATCTAGTTTTCTATAGTAATCTTTAACTTTGCCCTTGCCTTTATCAGTTTCAATTCTTCCAAGTTCGATATAACTTTCAGTAGTATCACCATTGATTTCATTTTCAATAAGTCTTTCCGCTTCAGAAATTTTTCCTTCGTTATATAACTCCCTAACTTCTGCTATTATATCTTTGTTATATCTTGGTTGCTTTATTTTCCCACTTCCAGACCAAAATGTATCATCATTTAAACTGATTGTGTCTTTAATTGGATTTGCATCATCCATAACGCCAATCCTACCATTTCCAAGTGGATAGCATTCATTCCAATTATTTGCCTTTTCAAAGCTCCCTAAAAAACGTGCCATTTTAAATATCTCCCCCAATATTAAATCAAAATTTATGTGCTTAAATTTAATCTATTTTTTCGCTTTTACAATTTTAATTCGTTATTTTTATTGTCTACTTTACTAGTTCAATTTAATGAATGTTTTTTGTTTTAATATAAATTTAATTTATTGCTAGAGTGTTGTAATAATAGGCAAAATCATCTAAACCAATTATATTTTTTGTTCTTTTAACTGATGATGGATCTTTTAAGAAAGTGCCGCTTTTATATCTTAAAACAACTCTACCTAAAATCTTATCTAATTTATATGTTCCTAATTCTCTACTGTCGGATGAGTGTCCTCTATTATCACCTAAAAAGAAAAATTCTCCTTCTGAAACTTTCATTTTTAAATAAGCGCTTGTTGAAGCATAATAATTTTTGTATACATAATCTTCTTTTAACATTTCACCGTTTCTATATACCCTGCCACCTTTTATTTCTATTAAATCTCCTGGCAAACCAATGATTCTTTTTACAAAATATCTATTACCACCTTGTTCATCTGGTATATTTGTTTCAAAAACAACAACATCACCGTGTTTATGTTTGCTATCACGCTTAAAGATTAAAACTCTGTCAGAATTATGTAGAGTTGGTTCCATAGAAGAACCCTCAATATTGATGGATATAAACAAAAATGTTGCAAGCAAATACGCAACTACTATACATACAACAAAAACTACTATATTAATAACTAGCCCTATGGTCTTTTCCTTTTGTGTTTTTTGTTTCTTTTGTTTTTTTTGTGCCATTTTTATTTAGCCTTCTGACTTCTGTCCTTATTTTTATGACTTTATATTTTTATTTAATCTTTTGAACATTGTCTTTGTTTTTATCACTTTATATTTTA
>DUUO01000069.1 GCA_012841525.1 Clostridiales bacterium | reverse complement strand
TCGCTTTGCTTGTTTTTTTGCTTTCAATTTGCTTAGTTATTGTTTTAGTTTCACTTTTCTTGTTTTTTTGCTTTCAATTTGCTTAGTTATTGTTCTGGTTTCGCTTTGCTTGTTTTTTTGCTTTCAATTTGCTTAGTTATTGTTTTAGTTTCAAATCAAATAGTATTTTAACTTGGCTTATTGATTATGGTGAAGGTTTATTCGGAAGATGGATAGTTTCCGATTCGATATATTCTATTACTTAATGCTTCACCATTTTTATATATAACACCTGTGCTTAGTGGACCTATATCAGGGGGTGTATCTAAATCAGATTCTAAAAATCCTATTAGATATCCTGCACTGACATATAAACCATTTGCAACTGCATATGTAACTGTTATAAATCTATTTGCAGAGTTAAGTAAAAGTTCTACTCTTTTTTCAGTTGCAATACCCATAATTCCACCGAATATAGTTTGTTTTGCAAAGACATTAAACTCTTCAATATTTACCGTATTTGCCTTAACTTCTAAACCATAATTTTTCCCAACTATTGTTCCTGCTACTACATTAGCATTTGGTGCAAATATATTTATTGAGCCAGTAACTGTAACACCAATAATATATCCTGTAGAATAATTTTCTCTTGCGACAGTACCAAATAAAATACTACCTTCTTCATCAGTTTCTAGTTGATAGTTTGCATCAATTTGAAGATTCAATATGCTACCTGCATTGATGTTAAATAAAGGTGCAGTTAAATTATTTATTCTCTTATGGTTTCCATTAAGGTGACCATTAAATGGACTATTGGAACCTAAAGATTCAAAATCATTTCTATAATCTTCATCAATTATTCCATCGCCATTGAAGTCTCCAATGGTTATATCGTTTGCTAAAATAAAGTATGCATTCATATTGTTAGAAACTGCTAAAAGATCTCCATAGTTTTGAATTTGATAAGGATTTTCTAAGGTTCCAAATCCTTTTGATGCATCAAAATTTGATACTCTTGAAAGATGTCTTTCTAATGTCATAGAATATTCACCAATTGTGAAAATAGCAGTTGTGGTTTTTACTCTATCTCTTGGAGTTTCTGTCAATGATAAAAATTCAGTATTTATCATACTATCATACAAGGTTTGTTTATTATCTTTTTTCCTTACATTATTAACATATAAACCATCATTAACTAATCTAATTGATCCAACTTCTACGTCAGCAGATAACCCCCTGCCTATTAGTCTTCCTACTTTTGATGAAACGCTTGCATGAACATTTAAGTTAGATGTCAAGATCATAGAATCTAGATTTGTAGCACCTCTTGCCTCTGCAAGTAAACCCCCAATCAAAGCTCTTTTTGAGTTTACAATATTAATATTTATCGAACTTACTACATCTATTATTGTGGCATTATCTGCTATTGCAACAACACTACCAGCATATACATCATCTGCATTTTCAACAGTTATTGTTCCACCAATATGAACATTCGAAATTTCAGATTGCGGCAACATTAATCCCGCAACTCCGCCAACAATAATTGTTTGATTTGATGTTGCTCTTATATTTAAGCCTTTTATAGTTAAATTAGAAATCTTGCCACCTAATATGTTAAATAGACCTAAATATGTGGATTTGCTTGTCAAAACACCTTCTAAATTCAATGCAAAGTTATTGCCATCATAAGAGCCTAAAAATGTACTAGAAGAAAGCAATGAACAATATTCTCCACCTTCTTCAGCGTGAGCATATAAATCCAAATCTAAATCTTTTGTTTGTCTATAATATGCCCATGGTATAAGTGAAATTATATTTAACTTTTCTACAGTGTCGATAATTATTGGTGATTCTGCAGTTCCTTCACCTACAATATTAAGATTAGATTTTAATTCTACTATTCTGTATAAGACAAGATCTCGTACACTTTTACTTCTATCTCCATTTGTCGATAATATAATTTGATTTGTATTGTTCATAAGTTCGTCTATATTTTGTTCTCTAAATTCTAGACGTTTATCAGTAGTTAAAGCATAATCATTACCAGTACTCAATCCTGTTTGAATTTCACCATTAATGTTGATACTAAACTCTTTTATGAAGTTTTCAACTTTAATAATATTTGCTCCAGCATATTCTTGATATCCAATTAAACCACCAATGAAATTTTCAGGATACATTGTTCCTTCTTTTCCAAGATTTACAATATTTTCACCTAAAATTTGTCCTGTAAAATATGTATTAATTATGTAACTATTTAGAGAGTTGCCAATAATGCCACCAACTGTTCCAGTTCCAGATGCTTTATTTATAACTATATCCACAAGACTATTTGCTACCAATGTATTTTCAGCATATCCTATTAAGCCACCGACATTTGCATCGGCATTTTGGATATTAATTTGACCTATTGCATAGGAGTATAAAATCATACTATCTTTTGCTTTTGCTGCAATAAATCCAAAGTTTTGAGCATTTTGAGACATTAAAACAGATAAATTTGTTCTGACATTTCTAATTTTTGCTCCATCTAATTGCCCAAAGAAACCACCATAATTTTCATTATTAACATTTAATACATTTCTATATACTAGTTCAAAACCATCGCCATCATAAACACCCTTAAACACAAAACTAGCATTGCTTCCATCAGAAACTAAATCAGTTCCTTCTTCATTTGGGAATTTTCCTAATTCTGGGAAAAGTCTTGGTTGGAAATATATATTTTCCTTTTGTCTAAAATATGCTTTATATCTAATGGCGCCGCCTTCAGGATTTAAGTATTTATATGGATCGTCAATTTCATAACTACTTTCATATTTCATATATAAGCCCATTGCATAAAAATCATTTGCATTGTTAATAAAATATGGTGAGTTATATGTACCTTTTCCTTTAAAATAATTGACCTTAATTTCTCTTTTGACAGAATCAACAATGAAATCACTATCTTCTAAATTAGCCGCAGTAAAGCTAACATAGTAAATGCCCATAGTTTTTGGAAACTCTGAAAGTGGATTGTCGTTTTCATCAAAATAATTTGGCTTAATTCTTATACAATCTCCTTCATATTCTTCATTTGGCAATTTTATTGGTCCAAAAACTGAAATAAAGTCTTCATCAGTTGTTTCAATCTTTATTTCTTCAAAGTTGGAACCATCTTGCATATGTCTTTCGGGATTGATTATTGTAATAGGCAAAAGTCTATAATATTCGATATCTATTATGACATCTTTACCCGTTATCTTAAAGGATTGCCCAGTTCCATCTCTCCCTATTGCCATTGTCACATTTCTTCTTTCATTTTTTTCGAAAGTTTGATTTTGAGGTGAGCCGTAGTTAGTTGTAATTGATTTATAATAGTAATTTTCTTTTGGAGAAACTAAAATAAATGGAATGTTAGCTCCTCTTTTTACAGTGAATTCATGGTTTTGCAAAGTAGAATAATTATTTCCTTCAAGACCTGCTACACTTTCCGTAATTTTTGCAACATAGTTTGCTTCATCAATTTTTATATGTAAGTTAGATGCACCTTCGACAACTTGACTAAGACCATTTGGTGCAGAAACTTTTATGCTATATTGAAAATCAGATCCACCTTTAGCACCACTAGCATTGACATCACTTAATTTAAATCTTGAACCTACTAGACTTACAGGTTCCCATTCACCATATTCGCTATCTTCTGGTGCTTTTTTACGAACAAAATATTTATATTTACTGTAAAAATTAGCATTGTCTGGATCTTCAACACTTAATGTCACTACAGCCTTTGATAAATACCAACCATCAACTAAAGGCACATTTAAATCAGGTGTCACTTCATAAGAAAATGCAGGAGTTATTAAACTTTGATAAACATTAAAGATTGTACTTTCTTCTACTTTACCAGTTGCATTTTCTATTATTAAACTAAATCGTTTTTGTCTTAAAGTATTTGCTGCAGGTAAATCTACCGTTTTTTTATCGTCTATTCCACTCCAAACATTTACAAAATTGTCTTCTCTAATTTCGATTCTAGTTATTGGGCTTATGCTGTTTGCAGATTTAGAAAAACTTAAAATGACCTCTTTGTCTGTCCATTGTTCAGAAAGATAATTTTCACTTTCATTGATAGCACCAGTAATTTGTGGATTTATGCTTTCCTTATCAATTTTTATGACAAAACCATCTTCATAATATGTAGTTTTTTCATCGCCTTGCTCACTAGTTAATTTGAAAAACGCCTTTTTATCTTGTGTCGTATTTACTCTATATATGAAAGTTTGTATTGGACTTGAGACACTTCCAATTTCAAGCCAATCTAAATCTTCACTAAATGCATCACCAAAAGCGATATATATGTTTTTAGCACTAGGACCTGAAGTTAGAGAAAGATTTAAGTCAATATCTTTGTTAGTCCAGTTTCCTGAATATAAATTAAGATTTCCTACTTCATTTCCTTTTACATTAAAGGCAGTAGGCATTTCATCTTTTTTGGCTTTAATATTAATTGAAAGTTCTTGAGATATACCAGCACCAGTTATGAGTCTTAGCCTTGTATATGTCTCAACTTGGCTTACGCTAATTTTCATTTCAAATGTTTTATTAGACTCATCATGTACAAATTTTTGTTCATCACCATTAATTTCTAAAACTCTATAATAATCTGGATAACCATAACGCATAAAATCTACATATATGCCACTAGGACCAAAAGATGTTGCATCATTTAAGTATTCATATGGAAGATTTAATAAAATATATTCATCACTTAAAAGCCAGCGATCTTCGTATAGTACGCTACTACTATCAGATTTTATTATTAAACTTTCAAGTTCACCCATTTTAAAATCACTGAATTTATCAATCATTGAGAAAAACTGTCTTTCTGCACTATTTCCTGCTTTGTCTCTTACAATAATTTTGTATTCAGCATATTCAGTAAAATCTATATATCTTAAGTTTGGATTTGTCTCGCTAGTCTTTAATTCCGATCCCGTTACATCGATAAAACTCGTTTCACCAATACTTCTTTTATTTAAACGTATGCTTTCAATTTGAGATAAATCATCTACAAAAGAAAGTTCCATTTTACTATTTTGTGATGTCCAGTTTGCAGTAAAATCAAAGCTTATTCCGCCTGATGTTTTTGAAACTTCTGATATTGTAGGCTTTACCTTGTCAATATTTATATGTGCTACACCTTTTTCTAAAAGAGTTATTTCAGCGCCAGCGCCAGTTTTTAAGACAAAACCAACACTAATATTCATAGCGTTAATATAATATGCGCTCATTACTCTTGTCCCTTTATTATATGGATGAGCAGAATTATAATCAGGACTTACGTCTCCCACTTCTTCTTGAGTTGCAGCATATGCTCTTGTTATTAAAACATCTCCTGATGTATGACTTGTTTGATAAATAAATAGTCCACTTGCAGGAATCTTTTTAACTTTAAATATAATTCTTACATGTTCATTAGCCCATACATTTTGTTCTAAATCATATACAGTTGAAGGATAAACATTTTGATCATCTGGATCATCTGGATTACCGCCACCAACATATGCATCAAATGTAATATCTTCACCAGTGAAATTAACTGGATCTACTTTGTATTTATTTAGTTCATTTGCAGTATCAATTTCAGTTATATTGCCAGCATTGTCTTTTGCTATGACATATAAGGCTAAACTAGTAGTTACTGTAAACTGAAAGACATCGCCAGTTTGAATTGCTTTTTTTGTATCTGGAGATTCGATATTTGGCCTTTGCCCAAAATCATACCAAACAGTATCAATACCAGATCTATATACAGCATTTTCTGGTTGTAGCACCTGCATGACTAAATCTATTGGTGAATTTTGCCATGCAGTCATTTCTGTAGGCAATGTTATTGCAAGTGGTGTTTTATCAATACTTATATTTCCATAATTAAATTCTACAAAAGTACCGACCTTTTCAGCATCAGTTTGCATATAATCGTAAACTTCATTAATTATTCTAAAAGCATATAATGAACTTTCACCTGCTGGATTGGTAATTAATGGGAAATTTTTAGATAAGATATTTTTATCATTATTAATTAAAACTCCTTCAAATCCAGTCATAAAATCTTCCCAGGAACCATCGCCTTTTTTGTATTGGATTTTAACTTTTGAGGCACCAACTTCAAGATCAAATTTAAAGCTCAAATCTTTATTTATCCAATTTTTTGTAGCGTCTCCACCAGGAATATATGTAATCTCTTCACCTAAGGCATTGTTGTAAACACCTTTAAAATCATCTGAAGAAATAGCGGTACGCAAATCAGTTTTATCAACTTTTACTACAAAATTTCTCCTTTGAGATTCGTTTCCAGCCTTATCTTTTACAAAAACGCTATATTGCATCAAAGCACCTTCGCCTTGAGTTTTAAATCTCAAAGTATTATCTGCATCAATTGAAACAGTAGATTCATCATAACTTCCTTCAATAAATATGCTTTCTGCTATTTCACCTATTCCAGAACCTTGTTCACTTAATCTAAAACGAATTTCAACATCATTTTTATACCATTTGTTTTCTATACCTGCTTGTAAAGTACAAATTGGAATAGCCTTATCAATTTTTACATTAAATGGTTCACTTACTGCTGATTCAACTTTTGTTCCGCTTTGAATTTTGAAATAAATATCTTCATCAAAAGTTAAGGTTTCAGGAGTAATGGTTATATCATAAGTTTTACCATCACCTGCTTGTTCCATACCAACTAGACCACTTGCATCCATATATTGGCCGATAGAGCCTTTTTTGTATAAAATTTTAACACCAGAACCACCGTGATCTAAAGTTACTCTGATTAAAAAATCATTATTTGTCCATTGGCCCCATGTATTTGTTCCAAGAGGCTCTATATTGACAATGTTTGGAATTTTTTTGTCTATTTTTGATGTGTATGAAACTTTACTTTCTGCAACAACTCTATATTCAGTGCCACCATAATTTTTTAAAGTTCCATTTGCACTATGTGTTGCAATGAAATAATACTCTGTCACTTTTGATGTATTATCTGCTATGTTTGGAGTAAATTGCAATTTGCAGCCTGTGGAATTTTGTATTAAACCAGCAATTTCGTGAAAACTTTGTTTATTATCGTCAGAATAGTAATATTTTGCAATTCCACCAGCACCTACATTATTTGAAACTAAATCTACTATTTCGCTAGTTGCAAAACCAGTTTCGTTGTTTTTGTCAGTTGCACGGAATTGTGTAGATGAAATTTCTGCTTCATTTATTTGTATATATAATGTCCTTTCCCCAATTACAAAATGATCTTGTGCCGTTGCTGAAAGAGATAAATATATTGTATATACCGCTTTATGTCTTCCTATTTTCATAGGTAAATTAGCAGACTCATTTGTGCCGCAATCAACATAGTATCTTATTGGACTTTGATTAATAAAAGCACCGATAATATCTTCATTACTATATCTTATTTGAATTGTTTCTTGATAACCCCTATAACTCATCACATATTCGTTATAATCTTCGGGTTCTTCAATACCAAAATGTGCTGTCATATCGCGAATAAAGTTTACTTGGAAAATACTTCTCAACTCTTTTTCAATATCTTCATTTGTATTTTCAGTATCTTGTATATTCTTAAAATAGAAGTTGAATTTTTGTGTTGTTCCACCACTATCTCTAAAAAAGTGCCTTTCCATACCATATGCTTGTTGAGAAATACCAAGGAAAAAATAATTTCCTGAATCATCTGCAAAACTGACTTCAATTGAAAGCTTTAATACTTCATTTGAAAGAGTAGAATCTTCTCTAAGATTATTTTTTACTCCAGATTCAATTTCATCAGTATAAGAAAATGAAAATCTAGCAGTTCTTTTTGGAATGTCAGCGTTAGCATCATTATTTAAAACAATATATTGCATTCCATCTATGACGTTTAAGTTGAAATAACTATAAACTGTATTGTAGTTTTCAGTATCTTGTGGAACATATCTAACGTATTGTCTGTTTTGACCAATCGTTCTATTTTTTACATCCCCAGAGCCTTGTCTAATAAAAACTTCATTATCTGATATAACTTCAGCACCTTCATTGCCATCTCTTACAAAAGAAAAAGTCCCGCCATTTAAATTTGCTCCAAGATAAGTTGCAGATCTTTTTAAATTCAAAAAAGACAATGATTCTCCAAAATAAATTTCAGCTGATTCTGTTGATGGTGGTGTTAATATAACTTCCTCATCATCTCTAGTTATAGAAAAACTTAAATTTGGATTTGCTTTAATTATTCTAAAAGCTCTTGTTATTGTCGTTGAAATTTTCTCTGGTGGATAGTCGCTACCTACATTTGGCACACCTAAAGTTACTTGTGCTGTATACAAATAATTGCCAACTTTTGTAGGCCTAGTTTCCAAAATATCGCCAGTTACCATATCTTTATATGTTTCTATAACCCCTACATGAAAACCTGTTTGAGATTTATCACTATCTAATATATGAAGTGAAGGGAGATTAGGATTTGATGGTCGATATGCTATTTCATCAAAATCATTATTTAATGACTGCAATCTATATGTTGCTTTATAATATACAGTTGTTCCCCTTGGAACTTGTTCTAAAAAGTTTGTATAAAGATATATTTGTCTGTGGTCTGCACTTACGATATAGTCTTGAATTTTTGTCCAACCAATAAAGAAATATTGACGATTATCTATGATGGCTTTTTTTGCTTCAAATGTTGGCCTATTTAATATTGCTTGTGAACTTTCATCTCTCTCAATTAGTCTAAAATCTATCTCAAATGTCATATTTTGATCATTTTGTATGTTATGATCACCATTAAATGATATTGTTCCCACACCAGAAGTTGCACCTTCTACAGCGATATTAACTTTTAACTTTTCAAATTTTAACTTAAAAGTAATACTTGTAATATTTGTAAAAATTCTAACTCCTGTTTCATGTTTTCCAGGAGTTGAAGGTTCTTTTTTTGCAGATGCTTTAGAAGACAACTCAACTTTAAGTGTACTTGATGTCAAAATTGAAGTATTTAACAATAGATCTGAAACAACTTTATAATTTTCAAAATCACCAGATAAATTTGAAATGTTTTTTGATATTTGATGGCTTGGAATATTAAACAAGGTTTCAACATTAGATTCTAATACGCTTGAAATTCCAAAATCCTCTGTCCAAACTCCATTATCTAAAATCTCAATTCTATTAGTACCACTTATTTCAATATCAACTGTGAGCCTACTATTTCTTATTGCATCTAATAATTGAGGATCGCTAAACACAATATTTGTCGAATGACTTAATAACTTATATAGATTTAGTGGATCTGCCCCTTCGCTTTCTTTTAGACTTTCACCATCAAGCCTAATACTTGCTCCACTAGTTAACCCACTTGTATAATCACCATCTAGTTCATATAACTTTTCAGTACTTAAATTTCCTTCAGTAGCAAATATTTCGTCATTTGCAAATGCCTTCAAATCAGTTCTATTTAAACTAACAAAAGCAATGACTAAAATTCCAATCATTGCAATTATCAGTAAAAGTTTATTTAATTTTTGTCCCTTAACACTTGCCATTATATTTTCCGTCTAATTTGAAATCAGCCTATTTACCTAAAAAGATATCTCATTCAATTAATCACATTCAAAAATGATATCTTACTAGATTTGTATATATAACATTTTATATTTTGCACATTTATATACATATAAAATATTATCATTATAAAGTAAACTAAGCAACAGCAAATTTTTAACTTTATTTAACATTGCTTTTATTTTTCATAAAAATTACACAAAGCATTTTACTATCACTTTCACTTCTAAATTACTTAATTAGTCAATTTAATCGTTTTGTCTTCCCCGATGCACAAATATTTACTCAAAGAACATATCACAACTAATCAATATTATTGAACATACACTTAACCTAAAAAACATTTTCTCAAGTGAACAACATTTTAATATTTGTTCAAAATAATAACAAATTTTATTAGCAGATATTTTTTCAAATCACAGCATTTATTAACCCACACAATATTTATGAAAGAACAATAAAATCTCAACTCATACATTGTTTACCAAAGAAAACAGCATATCCTAACCCATCAACAAAACAATGCGTTTTTGTATCTACTGCTACAAAATATTAGCATTTCAGGTTCTACTGCTACAAAAATCAAGCATCTATGATTATATATCTAAACAACTCATCGCCAATGCATATATAACACTTTGCCAATGTTTGCCAATAAATATATAACACTTTGCCAATGTTTGCCAATTTACATACAACACCTTACCTTGAATTAAAAAAAAAATACCAGAAACGGCTAGCATTTCTGGTATCTATTTAATCATAGGATTTTATTTTGAGTTATTCTTGTTCAGACATTTGTTTGTATTTCTCAAAACGTTCTTTTGCTTGTTTTTCATTTAGTTTGAATAGTTCTTCAGCAAGTGCCTCGTCTTTTCTTATTAGTGAAGCATAACGAACTTGTCCTTTTAAGAATGATTGATAATCAGTTGTTGGCTCTTTAGAATCTAATACAAATGGATTTTTACCTTGAAGTTCTAAATCTGGATTGTAACGATATAATTGCCAGTATCCTGATGTAACTGCATTCTTCATTTCAGCAATTGAATTTGACATATTAATTCCATGGTTGATACATGGTGCATATGCAATAACTAGTGATGGTCCATCATATGCTTCTGCTTCTTTTAGTGCTTTTAGCAATTGATTCATATTAGCACCCATTGAAACTTGTGCAACATATACATAACCATAACTCATTGCCATCATTCCAAGGTCTTTTTTCTTAGTACGTTTTCCCATTGCTGCAAATTTTGCAATTGAACCTGTTGGTGTTGATTTTGATGCTTGTCCACCAGTATTTGAATAAACTTCAGTATCCAAAACTAAAACATTTACATTTGCACCGCTTGCTAGAACATGATCTAATCCGCCATAGCCAATATCATATGCCCAGCCATCGCCACCGAAAATCCAAACAGATTTTTTAGTTAAAATATCTTTGTTTTCTAGTACTGCTTCTATTAGTGCTTTTCTTTCTGGATCTTCAACATCATTTACATTTGCTGCCATTTTATCTGTTAATTCTTTTACTATAGCCTCATTTTCTTCTAGATTATCAAGCGTATTGAAGTATGATTCTATTAAAGCTTTGCAACCATCGCAACCTTCGGCAATTTTTCTTAAATTTTCATGAGCAATTGCTCTACGTGCTTCAAGTGCAAGTTTCATTCCATAACCATATTCAGCATTATCTTCAAACAATGAATTTCCCCAAGCAGGACCACAACCTGCATCATTTTTCGTATATGGACATGTTGGAGATGACCCGCCATAAATTGATGAACAACCTGTTGCGTTTGCAATAATCATACGATCTCCAAATAGTTGAGTAACTAATTTAACATATGGGGTTTCACCACAACCTGCACAAGCACCACTAAATTCAAATAGAGGTTTTGCAAATTGAGAACCTTTAACTGTATTTGTGTTATATACTTTATCAGCCTCTGGTAATGAAAATGCAAATTCGCTGTTTTTTGCCTCTGCTTCAATAGCATCTGCAATTGGAACTAGTTCTAATGCCTTAGTTTTTGCAGGACAAGTATTTACACAGCTTCCACAACCTGTACAATCATATGGACTAACTTGGATTCTATATTTATATCCCTTAAATCCTACTGCATCTTTCATTTCAAATGTTTCTGGTGCATTTGCTGCTTCTTCTTCATTTAGTAAAAATGGTCTAATTACAGCGTGAGGACAAACAAATGAACATTGGTTACATTGAATACAATTTTCTTTAATCCATTTTGGAACTGAAATTGCAATACCACGTTTTTCAAATTGTGTTGTGCCTGTTGCAACAACGCCATCTGGTGTAAATGCTGATACAGGAAGTTTGTCTCCTTCTTGAACTAAAATTGGATGTATAACATTTGCAAAATATTCATCTGCATGAACATCTACTAATGCTGCTCCTTCTTTTGTTGTTGCCCATTTTTCTGCATCATATTTAACTTCTTTTAATTCTTTAATTGCACCATCTACTGCACCAAAGTTCATATTAACGATTTTTTCGCCCTTATGTCCATATGTTTTAACAATTGCATCTTTCATATGCTTTTCTGCTTCTTCATATGGGATTATATTTGATAAATAGAAAAATGCTGCTTGCATAACTGTATTTAGTCCACGTCTTGCTCCGATTGAAGTTAGAACTTTATTTCCATCTAATGTGTAAAATCTTGCTTTTTTCTTTGCAAGCATATTTTTAACAACTGCTGGAAGTTCTTTATCCATTTCTTCTGGTTCCCAAATACTATTTAGTAAAAATACGCCGCCTTCTTTCAAATCTGAAAGCATGTCATAACGGTAAATGTAGCTTGGATTATGGCAAGCGATAAAGTCTGCTTGATCAATTACATATGCAGATTGAATTGGTTTGTCTCCAAATCTCAAGTGAGAAATTGTTATACCACCAGACTTTTTACTGTCATATACAAAATATCCTTGAACATATTTATCTGTGTTATCACCAATAATCTTAATGCTGTTTTTGTTTGCTCCAACAGTACCGTCAGAACCGATTCCATAGAATTTACATCCTACAGTTCCTTTTGGTACAGCATTGATTTTTGTCTTTACTTCTAAAGATGTATTTGTGACATCATCGTTGATTCCAACTGTGAAGCCGTTCTTTTTGCCAGATTTCATATTTTCAACAACAGCGTTAACCATGCTACTATTGAATTCTTTTGATGCAAGACCATATCTTCCACCTAAAATTTCAATATCTCTTCCGCAAAGTGCTGCTTTAACATCTAGATATAAAGGTTCACCAATTGAACCAGGTTCTTTAGTTCTATCTAGAACTGATATGACTTTTGTTGTCTTTGGAATCATATTTACAAATCTTTCAACATCAAATGGACGATATAGTCTTACTTTAACTAAGCCTAATTTTTCGCCTTTTGAATTTAAGTAATTTACTGTTTCTTCTACAACTTCTGCTCCAGTACCCATTACTACAATAACTTTATCAGCATCTTCTGCTCCTACATATTCAAATAAAGAATATTGTCTGCCTGTTAGAGCTGCATATTTATCCATTGTCTTTTGAACAATGTCTGGTGTTGCATTGTAATATTTATTTGCTGCTTCTCTATTTTGGAAATATACATCTGGGTTTTGAGCTGTTCCCTTTTGAACTGGGTGAGTCGGATTTAATGATCTCTTTCTGAAATCTTCAATTAGTTTTGGATCTACTAATGATTTAAATTCATCATATGTTGGCGCATCAATTTTGCTAATTTCATGACTGGTTCTAAAACCATCAAAGAAATGCAAAAATGGAACTTTTGCTTCTAGTGTTGCTAGATGTGCAATTGCAGCCATATCTAATGCTTCTTGAACTGAATTTGAAGCAAGTAGTGCAAATCCTGTTTGACGACAAGCCATAACGTCTGAATGATCGCCAAAAATACTTAATGCATGTGATGCTATTGCTCTTGCTGAAACATGAAATACGCAAGGTAATAATTCACCTGAAATTTTATACATGTTAGGGATCATTAATAATAGCCCTTGACTTGCTGTATATGTTGTTGTCAATGCACCTGCATTTAATGAACCGTGAACAGCGCCTGCAGCACCTGCTTCTGATTGCATTTCAACAATTTTTAAGGGTTTGCCGAATATGTTCTTAACCCCTTTTGCTGACCATTCATCAGCAATTTCACCCATAGTTGTACTTGGGGTAATTGGATAAATAGCAGCCACTTCAGAAAAAGCATATGCTGAATACGATGCAGCTGTATTGCCATCAATTGTCATTTTCTTACTCATTTAAAAACCTCCGAATATTTTTTAAAAAATGGACATAAATTTTTGTTTTTTTATTAGTCCTTTATATTAAAATTTCAATTTAGTTACTTACTAGCATTATATATATCAAGTGTTAAACAAGTCAAACATTTAAGACTAATATATATATTATCTTAATATATTGTATATGTGTTTTATTTAAAGGAAAAACCATCCTAAAACACAACTAATAACAGCCTAATTAATGCTCCATTTAATAACTAACAAAAACCTGATTAACACTCTATTTCACAACTAATAACAACCTAGTTAACACTCCATCTAATAACTAACAAAAACCTAGTTAATGCTCCATCTAATAACTAACAAAAACCTAGTTAACACTCTATTTCACAACTAATAACAACCTAGTTAACACTCCATTTAATAACTAACAAAAACCTAGTTAACACTCCATTTCACAACTAATATCAACCTAGTTAACACTCCATCTAATAACTAACAAAAACCTGATTAACACTCTATTTCACAACTAATAACAACCTAGTTAACACTCCATCTAATAACTAACAAAAACCTAGTTAACACTCCATTTATTTGATGCATATGCCTTTACTTTACATTTTATGCATATACAATGTATAATTTATTTGACTTTATTGAGGGGTGAGGTTTAAATGGGATTTTCACAAATAGCCATCATAACAATCATAGCCATACTGGCTGCCATAGTTGTAATTATTGCAATAATGATTATTGCAGGCTTTGCAACATTCAAAAGATTTATAGGAAAACAAAAAAAGGAATTAAACTTAAAAGACACTCGCTATATACCACAATTTGGCGACACATATGAAGATTATGTTAATTTTATAAAAGATAAACAAGAATATATGGAAACTTTAGAAAAAAGCGAGCATATAATTGAAACTTTCGATGGTATAAAATTAAAAGGATATTACTTCCCTGCAAAAGAAGATTCTAAAATTACAATCATTTGCTCTCCTAGTCATAGATCCACATGTTTTAATGATTTTTCTGCTATTTTATCCTTTTTTAATAACAAAAATTATAATGTCTTGTTTACCGTTTCTAGAGCACATATCGGAAGTGAAGGAAACTACATAACGCTTGGTAAAAAAGAAAGCAAGGATTTAATTAGATGGGCTGAATTTATTAACAACAAAACACCTGGACAAAGCATATTTATCTATGGCGCTAATTTAGGTGCAGTAAATGCAATGATATTGACAGGACTTGATTACATTCCATCTAATATAAAGGGGGTTATTTCAGACAGCGGTTATTCAAGAGCATATGATTTTTTACTTTATCAAATTCGACACGAATACAACCTATCTCCATATCCTACTGTTCCAATTGCAAATTGGTTTGCAAAAAAAATTGCAAAAGTAAACTTCAAGGAATCATCACCAATAGACTGCCTACAAAAATCTACACTTCCAGTATTATTTATTCATGGAAATAAAGATCAATTTGTTCCAACATATATGGGTGATGCTTGCTATCGTGCTTGTAGTTCTCCCAAAAAACTTTTAATCATTGATGATGCTCCACATATTCAATCATATTTTATTAACCCTGAAAAATATGAAGAGGCTTTTGACGATTTTGTAAATGAATACGCTGTAAATCAAAACAAAGATTAATAAAAAATCAACACCATTAAATGTTAATTTATAAAGACAAGCAGCAATGCTTGTTTTTTTAGAAACTCATTTAAACGACACACTGATAAAATGATACGTCATAATATTCATAAGTTTCGCTAACTAAAAAAGGGACTTTTGTGTCCCTTTTCCTTATCTTCCTTGTTGTGCCATTTAATGTTATTATCATATTTTTACAACTTTGTATGATTATTTAACATAATATAAAGCACTATTTTATTCTTATTTTACCGACAAATTGTTTTACTATTCTTCTTCCTGTTTTATTGGCCAATTAGTTATTATCATATTTATTGTATTGTCTAAATATGGAACATCTAGATCTTCTATTTTGCCTTTATCACAACTATTTGCAATATTGTAATCTAATGGAATTTTGTCTAAAATATCTAAATCATTTTCTTTTTCTGGATTGAATAATCTTATTTCAGTATCACAATTTGTGCATTTTACATAGCTCATATTTTCAACAATTCCAACGACAGGTATATCCATCATATCTGCCATTTTAATAGCTTTTTTAACTATCATAGTAACTAGATCTTGAGGTGATGTAACTACAATAATTCCATCTAAAGGAAGCGATTGAAAAACAGTCAAAGATACATCGCCCGTTCCTGGAGGCATATCGACAAACATATAATCAATATCATTCCAAACGACATTAGTCCAAAATTGCTTTACCATACCAGCAATTAATGGCCCCCTCCAAACTATCGGATCATCTTCATTTTCAATTAAGAAATTTGAAGAAATAATTGAAACTCCGCCTTCAGATTTTCTTGGATATATACCTAGATCATCTCCTGTAACATTGCCTTTTAATCCAAACATTTTTGGAATTGATGGCCCCGTAATATCGGCATCTAAAATTGCAGTTTTATATCCTTGCTTGTTTAATAAACTTGCTAGCAAACCAGAGACTAAACTTTTGCCAACTCCACCTTTACCACTTAAAACACCAAAAACTTTTTTTACATTTGAAAACTCGTGAGTTTTTTCTAAAAAACTTTCAGGTTTTTCTTTTTCTAAAACAGTAGTATCTTTGCTTGAACAATTTGAAGAGCAAGTTGAACAATCATGTGTGCATTTTTCTGTCATATTTCACCCTCAATAAAAACATATTGCCTTTGTAGCATTATCTTCATTACTTTTGCAATATCATCTTCAGTTAAACATATTGCTTTTGCAACATAACCTTTAATTAAATGTATTACTTTT
>DUUO01000068.1 GCA_012841525.1 Clostridiales bacterium | reverse complement strand
TATTCTTTTCAAGTTAAATTAATTTTTATTCTTCTTCAAAAGTAATACCTTTTTCTATTCTCTTTTCTTCTAGTTCTTTCATTATTTTATTCTTTTTCTTTCCAACTATATCATAGAAAAATACAGGTATTGTGCATAAAAGCATACTAACGCCTGGCAAAATTGAAACTAGTGAAAACATACCAAACCTTATTTTTTTACTCATTTCTAGTGGATTAAATATTCCAGATTCTTGTATTATGCCTGCAGGATCGATGCTAAGTGCTAAGTACATAAGCACAATTAAACTTGTTGCAATTGCATTACTAAATTGATTTACAAAAGTTTGCGTTGCAGAGCCAAGAGCGGGTTCTCGTTTTCCTGTTTCCCATTCCATATAGTCTAAAGCATCTCCAATCATTGCATATGATGTGACATTAATTACACCTAGTGGTATTGCAGAAATTATGATAAATGGAACACAAGCCCAAAATGAAACAAACCAGCCTAAAACTGCCATCAATATACTAGATGCAAAACCTAAAAGACAAGATACAATTACAATTTGTTTATAGTTGAATTTTTTATATAACTTTGGTAAAAACAACATCGCGCCAAACATTCCAGCAGCAGAACACACCATAAAAACGGTTGAAACTAAGCCTCTGCTTGCCCTAAGGGCAGCATCAACTGCATGTGCATCTAAACCTTCAAGTGAAGGCCCTACATAAAATGAGTATCTTGCTACATGAATTGCTGCGACTTGAACTAAATATCTGCCACTTGCTAAAATTCCCATTAATACTACTAACATAAGTGGTTTACATTTCATTACTCGCTTGAATGAACTATCTTCAGATTTTTCCTTTTTGGGAGATTTTGGTAAAACAACTCTTTCTTTTGTTGTGAAGTGTGAGGTAATGAAGATTGCACCACCCACAATTGCGCAAAATAGTGCTATTACCATGTATTGTATTTTATCAAGTTCAGTTCCAGTTTTTTTAGTCATAAATGGCAAAATTAAACTAAAAAGCATATACATTGCCATTGGCACTGCACTGCCAATTCCATTTAGCAAACGTGAAAATGAGATTAAATGACCTCTTTCTGATGCATTTGGTGTGATGACATTTGGCAAACACCAAAAGGGAACATCACTTATTGAATATACCATTCCCCATAAAACATATGTAACAGCAGAGTATGCCATTAAACCTTTCATGCTTATATTTTTGGGAACGAAAAACATTAAAAATGTTAAAACTGCTATTGGAATTGCGGTAAATAAAACATAAGACTTATATTTTCCACCTTTTAACTCATTTTTGTCCATGATTGCACCGATAAAAGGATCGTATGCAGCATCTAAAACTCTTGCTATGAGCATTAGCCAAAACACAAACATTGGTGGAAGCATTGCAACATTTAGATAAAATTCTGAGATATATGAAGACATGATTGCATATATCATTCCTTGTCCGCCTGCTGCAAGTCCATACATCCAAAGTTCTTTTTTGGATACATATTTTTTTGCTTCTAGACTAGCATCTTTTTCATCTTCAGTAAGAGCACCTTTTAAGCCATGTTTTTTTCCTTCTTCGCCTAAAGCATCATCGTTAAAGTCTTCTCCATTTCCAGTTAAATCGCCATCTTCAAAATTTTGTGTCTCTCTTAAATTAGCGCTTACCTCTGAACCGCTTGAAATATCTTGACTATTTTCTTTATCGCTAAAATTATTTTCCATATCCCTCTTTCCACAAACAAAAATTTAATTTCATTTATCTCATTTAATACTAAATTTTTTACTTATCATTTCATTGTCTATGCATTTTTATTGATATAACTTTTTGTATAAAATACTTTTACGGCAACAGTTTTGCATAAACTAATTTCAATAAAATTGCTATATAAAATATTTTCAACTAAAGCAGTTTTTTTGCTTCAGCAAGAACATATTCTGCTTTGCTTTGACTTAGGTTTTTATCTTTGTCAAACACTAAAACATAGATTTTTAATTTTGGCTCAGTGCCACTTGGTCTTATACATACAAATTGTTCATTGCTTAATCCTAGATAAATTACATCAGATTCTGGAAGCGTAATATCTTCTACACTACCATCTGCAAATTTAACTTTTCTAGTTTTATAATCTGCAACTTTCAATACTTTTTCAGTGCCAACAAATGAAATATCTTGTTTTCTAAGTTTAGCCATAACATCTTTCATTTCATCCATGCCTTTTAAGCCTTTGTATTCAATTGAAATGTTTTTTTCAGTATAGTAACCAAAATCTTCAAATATTTGTTCTAATCTGTCAAAAACTGTTAAACCTTTTTCTTCTAAATACAAAACTAGTTCAGCAAAAATTAAACAAGCAATGACTGCGTCTTTATCTCTTGCATGTGTTCCAACAAGTGAACCATAACTTTCCTCAAAACCAAATATGTATTCATATTCTTTAGTTTTTGCCCATTCGGTCATGAGTTCACCAATAAACTTAAAGCCAGTTAAAACATTAAAGACTGTCATGCCTTTTTTCTTTGCCATTCTATCAGCAATTGTGCTTGTTACAATGGTTTTAATAACTGCACCATTACTTGGTAAAATTTTAAGTTCTTCTTTTCTTGTAAGTAAATAATCTAAAATTAAAACTCCTATTTGATTTCCTGTTAAAAGTTCAAATTTTCCTTCTTTATTTCTAATTGCAACTCCCATTCTATCGCAATCTGGATCAGTTCCTAAAACAACATCTGCATTAACTTTATCGCCAAGTGCCATACCAAGAAGTAGAGCGTCTTCCTTTTCAGGATTTGGCATTGAAACAGTTGAAAAGTTTGTATCTGGATTTTTTTGTTCTTCAACTATATGGGCAGATATTCCAAGTCTATTAAACATTGTTGTAACTGGAACATAACCTGAACCATGAATTGGAGTATATACAAGTTTTATATCTTTTCCTCTTTTTTTGATTATGTCTTTTGAAAGCATTAAGTTTTCTAAAATTTCATAATATTTTTCATCTACACTTTCCCCAATGACTGTGATGTTTTCATTTAATTTTTGTCCATCTTTTGCATTTTTATATTCCTCAATGCTTACATTATCACTTGGAACATTAAAATAGCTTTTAACTTTTTTAATATATCCTACGACAACAGCAGTTGCTTCTGGAGACATTTGTGCTCCATCTTCGCCATATACTTTGTATCCGTTATATTCTTTTGGATTATGTGAAGCGGTAATCATAACACCTGCAAAAGTCTTTAAGCACCTTATTGCAAATGAGCACATTGGAACTGGCCTAAATGAATCATAAATATATGATTTAATTCCAAATGCAGACAAAACATTTGCAACATCTAAAGCAAATTCCATAGAATAAAGTCTTGTATCATATGAGATTAATACACCTCTTTCCATCGCTTCTTTTCCATTTTCGATGATATATCTTGCAAGACCTTCAGTCGCTCTTTTAACGGTATATTGATTCATTTTGTATGTTCCCATACCAATGGTGCCTCGCATTCCAGCAGTTCCAAACGCTAATTCAAGCGAAAATCTTTCCTTTATTTCATCATCATTGTCTTTAATTGAAAGCAACTCTTCTCTTTCGACTTCATTTACATTATTTAACCATTCTTTATATATTTTTTTATACATAAAAATCTCCATTTACTTATATAAAAGGTTATATAAATTAATATTATTATACTATAAAGAAAAACTACCTTCAAGATTGAAAAAATTTGCTGGTAAAATAACATAAAAAATATCGAAATTATTTACTAATAAAAGATAAAAAACTATAAAAAACAATCTTTCACGCTTAGCACTGAAATTAGCAAAATTATCAATAAAAATTTTTTCGCTAACAAAATTATTAAAAAAATCACTTTAAAATCTTTTACACTAACAAAATTATTTCAAACTAAGCAAACAAAATAAAACACCAAAATCCCCAAAAAATTCCCAAATTTTTTTGGGGAAATTGATATTTTTTTGGGAAAATTGATTTTGTCAAAATATTTTTAAAATAAAAAAACCGTATAGCTACGGCTTCTTTTGGTCTGGGTGAAGAGATTTGAACTCCCGACCTCTTGAACCCCATTCAAGCGCGCTACCAAGCTGCGCCACACCCAGGAATGTTTACTCCAAAACTACTTTTTGTTTTCTAGATCGTTTAACATCTTTGTAAAACGAGAAGCTTTTCTACTGCAGTTGTTGGCTTTAAACAAACCTGATTTATCTATTTCTGATAATAATTGTGGAAGCATAACTCTGGCTTCTTCTACATTACCTTCTGCAATAAGAGCTTCATATTTTTTTGTAAGAGTCTTAATTTTAGACCTTTTGCTTTTATTGCGTTCATTTGCTTCTTTTGATGTTATCATTCTTTTTTTATTTGATTTAATATTTGGCATATCTTTCTCCTAACTTTTAAATACTTAAATCATAATAGCATAGCAACATATTTTATGCAATTATTTTTTTAATAGTAGATTTAATAATGATATTTGAAAACTATTTTATAATTTTTAGCCTAGATATTTTTGGTGTTCACGCTTATTTTGTAAGTTTTTAGTTAAGTATACTATTAAAAATATTATAATTATTGTTAAAGCACAAACAACAGATACAATTAATGCTGTTAATTGACTTTGTGAAAGTCCTGTTGTTGAATTTACTTTTTTAATATAGCAAGTTTTTCCATTGTATATCGCAGAATAAAAATTTTCATTTCCTTCATCTATAACTTGTAATCTTTGCCCATCCCTTACTTCAAAAACAACTTCTGAATCTTCAGTAGGCTCTTTATACATTTTAATTTTTTCACCTAATTTTTTGGTAGTAGCCTTGACTTGTTTAACTTGATATTCAGTGTCAATTTGTGTTACTTCCTTTAAGTCAAAATCCCTCAAATATCCTTCTTTATCATTTACTTTTACTTTGTAATAAGTGTCAGGTTTTTCTATTACATCAACAACTGTACCTTTTGACAATTTTTCTAAAATATTTGAAGCATCATCATCATTAAATGTAGGCGTTTTCCAAAGTATTGTATTATCATGTATGACTATCTGTTGACCATATTCTTCAGCACTTGTAGCACTTGCAGTTGAGTTAGAATTAATAAACAGTGGAAGCAAAAAAATTAATGTAAATAAACAAATAATAACAAAAATCCAAATTATAGCAGATAATATGGATTTCCCTTTATCATTTTTTGTTTTTCTTACATTTAACTGATAATACATCTAGTTAGTGCTCCTTAAAGGTGGTACAATCTGAAACTGCCTATTAGATTGTATGCTCTACACCATTTTTTGGCAATGGATATTTTACTTTAAATTATCCAGTGAATGTTCCTTGTATTTTTTATATATCTAACCCCAACAATATTTTACTTTAAATTATCCAGCGAATGTTCCTTGGATTTTTTATATATCTAATCCCAACAATATTTTACTTTAAATTATCCAGCGAATGTTCCTTGGATCATTGATGTGAAGTTCACCCCATTTTCCTTCACTTCTAACTCTACAATTTCCATCTATCATATATGTTCCAGCATCAAAGTTAAAATCAACTTTTACATTGTTATATTTATCAATGTAGCCGCATTTTTCTCCTCTAAACACACAAGCATAGCCTTCAGAAAATGACATTGCACAGTCATATATTGCTTCTATTACTAAGTTCCCTTGTCTATCAATATATCCAAATTTTTTATCAATTTCAACACAGCATAGATCTTCTTTGAATCTATATACATTGTCAAATTGTGCTGGAATTACAACATTCCCTTTTTTATCTTTAAAGCCCCATTTGCCGTTTTCTTCAAACTCAACATAAATGTCGTCATAGTATTCCACTTTTTCTCTAGTAGGTCTGTTTTTTTCATGCTCTATTTTTAGTTCAGCCTCTGTTAAAACAACTTTCTTTTGAGGGGCTTTTTGTTTTTGTCCCCTTTGTTTTGATTCTTTTTTAGTTTTTGTCGAACTAAGTCTTAAGCCATTATCATTTAATGCTTTTTTAATAACACCCATGTTTTGAAGTGTTAAAATTTTGCCTTTCATCAATTCTTTTTCTGTCTTTTCTAATAAGTCTTCTAGAGTTTTAACATCAAATTTTAATAGCTTATCTAATATATCTTGCGGCAATGCTAAACTATTCATATCTTTAGCCTTAGCATTTTGTTTTTTTGACCTTCTTTGTCTTCTAAAAGGTTTTTGCTTTTTTATGTTTTTCTTTTCTTCCATATTCTACCTTATGCTATTTTAACTTGTCTAATTCATATATTTACTTAGAGCGTTACAAGTTTATATATATCAATTCTTTCACCTTATAACCAATTAATTTCTATTAGATTGTAAACTTTGCTAACTTAATCACAACTTAAAGCTTTACATTCAATTTAGATTTTGTTCACAATTTTATATCTTGATCATAAATTAAAATGTTACAAGTTTTTATATTTT
>DUUO01000067.1 GCA_012841525.1 Clostridiales bacterium | reverse complement strand
ATTAATCAATGTATATTTTACTACATTTGGTCTTCCAGTCATTTCTGTATTATTAATTAATCAATGTAGATTTTCCTATATTTGGCCTTTTAATCACCTTAATATTATTAAGCAATGTAGATTTTCATATATTAGGCCTTAAAGAATTGATATATCTACATTTAAATTCAATAGATTAAAGCATTTTAATTTTAACTCATAAAAATATTATACATTAAATATGATATTTTTTGTTTTTATGAATTTTTTGGTTTATTTAATTCATACACTAGTGCTTCATATGGTCTTAAAGTCATAGGTTCTAGTATAGGTCTATCATAATTATAATTATGTAATACAAGTTTACAGTTTTTATTTGCAGTTTCTGGGTTAGGCTTGAATGGAACTTCTTTATTTTTGTAATTACATACAACTAAAATACTGACTCCATTATAATTTCTCATATAAACATGTAAATCTTTATTTTTCCCTTCATATTCTTTGTAATATCCATTTATTAGCACTTCATTACCTAATCTGTATTGAATAAGTTTTTTGTAAAAGTTTAATATGGAATTTTTATCTTCCAATTCATTTTCTACATTTATTGTTGTGTAGTTTGGATTTATATAAAACCATGGTTTTCCTTCTGTAAACCCTGCATTTTCTGATGCATCCCATTGCATTGGAGTTCTTGCATTATCTCTTGCTCTAATTTTTAAGATTTTAAAGATCAATGGTCTAAAGATTGGCTCAAAAACTCCGAAAACACTTCTAATGTTTTGAACAAGAACATCTTGAAACTCGGAAATATTGCTAAATGTATAATTTGTCATGCCAATTTCTTGACCTTGATAAATATAGGGTGTTCCTTGTTGCATATATAAAGATATTGCAAGCATTTTAGCAGCCTCAACTCTCTTATCTTTGTAGTCACCAGTAAATCTTCCAAGACTTCTTGGAAAGTCGTGATTTTCAAAATATAGGCTGTTCCATCCTTTTTGTAATAGGCCAAGTTGCCATTTTGAAAAAACTTTTTTTAGGTTTTTTAGTTTAAATTTTCTAGGTATTGCTTGTTTGTAAAAATCTGTTTCCATGTGTTCAAAATGGAAAACATTGTCTAATTCTTCATTTTCTTCGTTAGTATAAATTATTGCTTGTTCTAAAGTAACTCCTGCACCTTCACCAACGATCATAGTATCTTTATTAGAAAATCCATTTTTATTGAGTTCGTTTAGGTATTTATGAATATTTGGTCCATGTGTAAAATGTTCATCGCCTCTTGAAAGGAGACCCCATTTCCCATTTGGAAGTCCTTCTCTTTTGCTAATGTATGTTATGACATCGCACCTAAAACCATCGACTCCTAAATCTAGCCAATAATTTACTATATCTTCAACTTCTTTTCTAACTTTTGGATTGTCCCAATTTAAGTCTGGCTGCTCTTTAGTAAATAAGTGTAAATACCACTCCTTAGTTTTTTCATCATATGTCCAAGCAGAGCCACCAAAACGAGAAGTCCAATTGTTTGGAGGCTTTTTGCCGTTTTTACCACGACCTTTTCTCCAAAAATAATAATCTCTATATTCATTATCGGTAGATTCTTTACTTTTTAAAAACCATTTATGCTCAAAGGATGTGTGATTTACAACTAAATCCATAATTAACTTTAAATCACGTTTACGCATCTCTGCAACAAGTGTTTTAAAATCATCTAAAGTACCAAACTCTGGAGAAATATCTCTGTAGTCTGATATATCATAACCATTATCATAATTTGGAGATTTGTAAATAGGGGAAAGCCATATGGCCTTTGCACCTAAATCTTTAATATAATCTAATTTAGAGATTATGCCTTGAATATCGCCGATACCATCGCCATTACTGTCACAAAAACTTCTTGGATAAATTTGATATATAAATGAATCCTTATACCATCTTGTTTTGTTACTCATAAATCACCTTAATACAATATGCAAGACACTTTCTTCGGTTAAAAGAAAGTGCTCAATACATATTAAATTATTGAAATTAGCTTTAAATAAAACTAAAAATCAACGTTTAGCCTAAATTCATATCAATTAAAATATCTCTTAATTTAATTGCTTCATCAGTGCTTAGCGTGATACCTTTTCCCATTCTGTCACGGCCTGGAGCCCATTCACGTAAGTCTAAACGTGCATCTCTTCCATTCCAGCTTACATAATTTAGTTCTTTGGTCCATCCTCTTGCTGACTCACTCAAAACACCAATTTCTTGCTTAACTTCATACTTTAATCCAGTAGGCATTGTCTTTTCTTTATTTTTATCTGCCATGGTGTCCCTCCTATCACTTAATAACATTATTATATTGCTAAAATATTATATAGTCAATACACAATATAATATATTATATATAAATATAGAAAATAAAATACAAAAAAGCATGTTTTTTTATGAAAATTATTGAATATTATTATGGATATATAATTTATAAAGTTTTATTTTTTTAAAAAACAGGTCTTTTTTTAGTGTAAAATATGTAAAAAATGAAAAATAAAGCCGTATTTTGCATTAATCAGAATAATTGAGATATTGACACACTAGGCAGTTTATTATAAGATGATTATATAAAATAAGGGCATCGGTAGTAATTTTTATATGGCAGACAAAAATGATTTGCGTGAAGATGAAATAGAAAATATTGATACGACTCAAGAAGAAAATCTTCCAGACAAAAAAAGCAAGAAAACAAAAAAGAAACGAGGTAAAGGCAAACGAGGAGCCTATACAAATCCTTATGCAGATCAAAAGCCTCTTGATATCGAGCCCAAAATGAACGAAAACGGCGAATATATATGCCCACATTGTTCTAAAGTTGTAGATAAAGATGCATTAAATTGTCCTCATTGTAAAAAGGCTATCAGGATTCAACATTTATCAACGCAATATGATAGTGGAGATCCATTTATAGCCTTATTTTCATTTTTTATCCCAATAATAGGTATTGTTTTATTTTTCTATTGGAGAAAAACAAAGCCTAGAAATGCTAAAATGGCAGGAATTGGCGCTTTGGTTTTTTTAATAATCTTTGTCTTACTAATTATATCAATAAGACCAACCTAAAAATATTTAGGTAGGATAGATGCCCAAATTGAATAAAAATTAAAAAATCAACAAGCTTTGTTGGTTGTTTTGGCATAGGTAAAATAAAAATTGCTATGCATATTTAACATTAGTATGAAAACGTGCGAAAGATAAACATATTATATATGCAAATTTAATGTGATATTACGCCTGAATAAGTTTATCTAGTATTTAGATAAATATGAAAAATTAACACTAAAACAATATGAGAAAAAACAAACCCAATTCTTCTGATGAACAAAATTTTAAAATAATCGAAAAGGAAAGTCTTCAAATTGAAGATAGTTCTGATATTGTAGAAGAAATTGAAGAAAAAGAAAAAAGTCCACACGAATATAGAAGTGTAAAAAAGATGTGTCCAAAATGTGGCTTTTTATATAAAGACACTGATTATAAATGTCCAAATTGCTCATATGTTTTTATTTCAACAAATAAAGGTATAGACAATGGGTTTTTCTGGTTTATTTTTGGCTTACTGCTTCCTTTTATTGCAGTATTTTTTGTTTTAAAGGTTAAAAAGCAATCAGAACCTACATTTGATTCATATAGAAAGGGCTTGATATATGGAAGTATATTATATTTTTGTATAATAGTTGCCGTTTCAGTCTACATCTCACAAGGTGGACCTAAATGGTTTAAATAAAACTCTAAAAAATAAAAAGATTACTAAATATTATTAAAAAGTTAATTAATAAATTTTTTGTTCGAATAAAACTCTCAATTGTTAAAAAGATTACTAAATATTATTAAAAAGTTAAGCAACATTTTTTTTTGGATTGAATAAAACTCTCAATTATTAAATATTTTTTTGAGCAATTAAAAATTTCGATATAAAGATAAAATAAATATTAAGACTTATAAAAATCTTTGATCTTTGGTATCAAGTTTTATGCTTATGGTTTTTTCTGGGAAAAGTAATCTTGTTAAAATTCTTTCGCCATATATTTCTTTTATTCCTTCTGCAGAAAGGTTTGTTGTTATGATGGTTGGCTTATTTTGGTTATGTCTAGTTGTAATGAGATAGTAAAGATATGGAATTGTTATGTTATTGTACATAGGTTCTGTTCCAAGATCATCAATTATTAAAACATCTGGTTCTAAAAGGGTTAAAAAGGGCAAATCATCTCTGTTAATATGATTTATATGTATATCCCAAAAGATATCAGAAAGTTCTTGTGCAACTAAAAATTTAACTTCTGCTCTTTTGTGTTTTAGTAGTGCGTTTTTCAAAACAGTTACAGCATAAGTTTTACCACTACCTACAGAGCCTGAAATTATGATATTTGGTTTTTCATTGTTTGGATATTCTTCAAAGAATTTAGCAAGATTTCCATAGAGATTTAAATATTCATTTTCATATTCTTTTAATGCTTTATTTAATTTTACTTTTGAAAAATCGCTAATAGTTGTAATGCCTTTTGCAATTTCTTGGTCAATTAATTCATTATATATTTCATTAAGCAAGTCATCTTCTGAAATATCTTTATATTCAAGGTCAGCAAAAGTATATCCTTTTTCTTTGAGGATTTTATCCAGTTGTTTTTTTGCGTCAGCAACTTTTTTTTCTAAATCCTTAGTTTCTTCATTTCTTGCTTTTGCAAGAGACAATTCAAAAGTAGCACTTTTATATTTTCCAAATGCATCTGCTATACTTTTGTCTTCTTTAATTTCCCTTCTGGATAATTCATTTTTATAAGCTTCTAAATTTTTTCTTTCTTGAAAAATTTGCTCTGCTCTTTCTCTAATACTCATAATTTTGCTCCATAATTTTTGTTATTAAATTTAATTTATCAATATCCATATGTAATTTGTTTTCACACTTAATAATTTCAAATTTGTTTAAGATTAATGCCTATGTGTAATTTGTTTTCAAACTTTATATTTTAAATATATTTAAGTGCCATTTTATTTTTAATATTTTATTTTCAAGTGTCATTTTTGATGTAAATGTACGCTATATATATTTTAATATTTTTTTAAGTTTAGTCAAAGAGTCTAAGATCAACGATAGAGGAAATATTTGGTAAGGCTTTTTCAAAGTCTTTTATTTGTTCATCTTTTGATCCAATTATGTGTGTATTTGGATCTAGTTTTGTTTTAACTTTTTTATCTTTAACTTTTGATAAACTTTTCTTAACTTCATCAACTGTTCTTGCTCCTTCATCATATATTGGTTGCAAGATTTTTATAATTTCATTAATAGGGTAGACTTTACCTTTAACTTTTTCTGCTGCAAGCATTAATATTTCATCAGAGTAGTTTAGGGTTTTAGTTGCATAAATATATAAGTCTCTATCAAAACTTGAAATGAGATGTTGTGAAGATGCAGATTTTATTATTTCTCTTATTGCAACATCATTTTCTTCAAAAGTTTGTAAAAGTTTTTTGACATCTTCTTCAGATGTAATATTATCTTCATTTAATATATCAATGTATTGATCCATCTTTTGAGGCGAATTAATTTCTTTGTATTTATAACAAATAGATGCAATGGTTTTAATAGAATCTGGGGTATAACCTAAATCAAGCCATTTTGAAATATAGTTTTCAATTATTGCAGTTAAATCACCTTCGAAGTTGCCAAGATTTTTATTGACCTCAATTGCAAGTTTTCTAAATTGTTCTTTTTCAACAAGATATGTATTTACATTCATTGCAGTTAAAATCTTTTTATCCGCAAGCTCTTCAACAATAGAATCCATTACAAACATAGTAGGTGATGGGAAATGCTTACTAACATATGTTGCAACTGGCATCAATGAATTTTGGTCATAGCCTAATTTTTGCCATTTTTCAAACAATTTAAGTTCTCTAGCATCTGGCTCCAACTCTGTATTTTTATATAACAAGTTTTTCTTAATCTCAATAATTGCTCCAACCGTTAGTTGATTTTTACTAATTAATTCATTTACTTCTTCACAAGTTTTTGCCTCTGCAGCATATTTTTTAAACTCTCGTAAAATTGCAGGAAATGATGTGAATTTTCTAAAAGTAATGAGATAATTCAATATCTGTTTTACTGCTGGAATTTCAATTCCTTTTGCAGTTACAACTTTTTGAATTTCAGCAATATCAAAGCCCTTTACTTTTGAAATAGAAAGGGTAGAAAGCTCTTGTGAAAGTTCTGAATAATCGTATAAACCTTGTCTAACTTCAAGCGGAATTGCATTATATACAGATAAATATGAAACAGTATAAGGTCTAGTTTGGGATACTATTACAAGTCCTTCATTCTCCCAAAATTTAAAAGATGCCAAAACTTCTTCTTCAGTTAAATTGAGATCTTTTGCAATGTCATCAAAACTTTTTGGTATGTTATTAGAAGCGTTATATAGACCATAAAGATAGACTTGAGAATGCAAAGGATTTGCAAGGGGAAGATATTGTTCAAGGAATTTATTTTCCACTTGAGTTGTTCCTTTTTCTAAATATTCTACACTTAGTGATACCGATGATGTCTTTCTTTTTTGATCTTTTTTTGCCATTTTTTTCCTTCGTTCTTTTATTGTATTTCTATTATTTTTTTTGTTTGTTTAAGGGTGTTTAATTGTATTTTTCCCCTTAGTTTTTCTGATTGTCTAAATATATTTTTTCAATCAATATGTTTGGTTTAGACATATTTGTCATCAGTGTCTAAACATATTTTTCCCTTCGTTTTTTTATTGTATTTCTATTATTTTTTTTGTTTTTTTAAGGGTGTTAATTGTATTTTTCCCCTTAGTTTTTCTGATTGCCTAAATATATTTTTTCACTCAATATGTTTGGTTTAGACATATTTGTCATCAGTGTCTAAATATATTTTTTCTATCAATGTATTTGTTTTTTACCTTGAATTTTGTATATTGACAAGTGTTGTTTTTTGCCATTTTTTGAGTATATCTATTGTAACATTTTTTTACATTAATACAAGGTTAAATTTAAGAATTTTTTTTGAGATAATTTGTGATTTTATATGTATAAAAATGTAGTGATGGTTTAAAGATACGAGTAAAATTTTAATATTTTACATATTCTTTTGTATATCAATAAAATAGATTACATTTTAATATTGCAAAAAGTGCTCCTAAAATGTATAATCAAATTAAATGTGGAGGAAAGGTTTATTACCAATCTCATTACAAATTAATATAAAACTTTTTTATACTCGGAGGATTTAGATGAAACTGGTCAATTTAACACTAATAGGTGCTGATAATAAAATTAGCTATGATTTTCAAAATAAAGTTCAAGGCTGTATTACGCCACAGGATATCAAAGCAGAAGTATATCAAGATGCCTTGTCTTTTGCTTTTTACGGTGGCATTGATCCCAATAATTTCATTGTAAAAACTCCAGTTTCTATTGAATTAAGATTTTCAATTTCAGATGAAGATTATGTGTTAAAGCGTGAGTCTAAAATGCATAAAGGCGAAGTCTTAGAAAGTGCAATATTATCTACAATTTCAGGAAAAGTATTGGCAAGCGAAGTTTCAACAGTTAATGCTTTTTGTCTTGAACTTGTCGGAATGAATCAAAAGGCATTTGAAAAGTTATTAATCATAGACTTAGATATTGCAGAGGCTTTATCTGCTGATAAATTGACAAGAGAAACAGTTGTTGCTAATCAATTATCTGGCCTTACGACTTCAAAAGAAGTTATGACAAAACTTCAAAAATTAAAAGAAAGAGAAAAACAATTAACTACGGAAATAGAATCAATTGTTCCAGCATCTAGACAAGAACTTGAAGATAGTGAGCAATTAGTAAAAAACGAAAAAGATGTAGTTAATGTCATTAGAAAAGACTTAGAAGTTGTAAATAAAGAAATTTCTAAAGCGACAACATATCAAGAAGAACTTGCAGTTCATGTAGAAAACGCAGCGGCACTTGAAGAACTAGAGTTGAAACAAGGCGAAATTGATGAAAAAATTGAAAAATTAAAAACTAGTAATAAAGCGAGTGCTGTTTTAGCTAAATTCCAAGCATATGAAGAATTTTTAAATAAAACTCAACAAAAAAGAGTTGAATATGAAAAAATTAAATCATCGCTAAAAGATACTGAAAAGAAAATTTCAGATGGTGAAAATAGTATTGAATCTTTAAGTGAACAATTTATTAAAGAAACTCGCAGAGTTGAAGAACTAGAAAAGGTATTAAATAGTCAAATTTTAGAAACAGCAAGTGGCCCAAAAAGCATAGGAATTCAAAAGATTGTCAATGGCTACTATGCAAAATATGACGAAAGCATTAAAGATTTAGTTGAAAGACAAAAAGAAATTGAAGAACAATTTGTATATTTGGAAAATGCAATTAAAGAACAAAGAAAAAGACGTGAAAGTTTTACTTTGCTACCAGAATACAAAGCAGCAGTTGAAGATGGAGCAGTAATAGAAGGTTTAATGGAAAAAATTCAAAAAGATATTGCTGCAAGTCATAATAGAATTGAAAGACTATCTCGTGAAAAGTCTGAGTTAATATCTCAAAACACTGAAAATGTTGAAAAAATCAATGAATTAAAAGAAAAAGTAAATGAATTAAATAAAGAAATTTGTGGTTTATTCCCAACTCAAAAAGATGCAATTAATGCAAGTGTATACAAGCATCAAAATTTATATGGAAAGCATTTACTTGCTACTGATTTGAGAATAGAAGTTGACGCTATTGATGAAAAAATAGAAAAAATTCAACAATCAAGCAAAACTTATGCTGACAAACTCATAAATCTTAGAAACAAAAGAACGGAAATTATTAACCATAGAGAAAAGTTACAAGCAAGACTTGATTTATTAAATGAAAAAATGACTGAATACATGAGCTTCAATCGTTTGAGTCAAGTTGCAGCAGAAGTTGAATACGGTTCACATTGTCCAGTTTGTGATGGTTTTGTTTCAGTTAAAAAAGAAATGCCACTTAGAAATACAAAGGCTCTAGATGATCAAATTAAAGCTATTGGAGCAGAGCTTGAAAAAGATACAAGAGCAGTTATTGATGCAGAAAATACTATAGGTCAATATGAGGCTGTTTTAACAGTAAGTAATCAATATATCGAATCATTGCAAGCATCTAAAAATATAAAAGTAGGGCAAATTCAAAAAATATTAGATGAGTTTGAAGTTAAGACTGTAGAAGAACTTGCAGCTTTGATGCATCAAGAGCTTGATAAAAGTAAAAAATTGATGTTATTAAATGATGAGTTTAAGAGTGCTGAAGCAGAACTCAAAGAAAGAACAGCAAGACATAATCAAATAGTAGAGAGAATTAAATTAATAGATTATGAAGATTTGCCATTTGAAAGAGTTGTGTTATCTGAGCTTGTAGATAAACAGACAAAAGAACAATTGAAATATAAAAATACAGTTCAATTGTTAAAAGGCGAGCAAGCACTTGGTGCATTATTAAAAGTACAAGCAATTGATAAAGAAATATATGAAATAGATAAAGATATTGCTGCAAAAGAAATACAACTAAATGCAATTACTGAAGAGAAAGAAACTTTATATGAAAAAATATTTGCAGTGCAAGCAAGAATGCTACCACTCAATTACAAAGGAAAAGAATATTCATATATTGAAATAGTTACTCAAGCCTTTTCTAAACACTTAATAGCAATTACTGAAGAAATTAAAAAAGTTCAAGAAAAGAGAAATACATTAAAGATAAGAATTCAAGCAGTGAAAAGAGTTGTTGATGATTTGAAAAAAGAGATTGAAGATGCAAATCTACAACTTTTAATGTTAGAATCATCAATTAAAACAGAAGAAGATATGGTAGAGGATATATTCCCAGGATATGAAAAAGAGCTTGAAGATCTTGGCGTAACAAATCTTGAAGGCTTACAAGAACTTGTTTTATTAGAAGAAGATGCATATGCACTTGAAGTTGAAATAAAAGAATATGAAGATAATAAAATGCGTCTTACAGAAATAATTAAAGTATATAAATCTAATCTTGCTTCAAATGAGGCTGCATTTAAGAATTTAGAACAAAATCTTGCATTTCACGCAGAGTTATCTAAAAAAGAAGAAGAGGCATTAGTTGTCTTAGGTTCAAGTATTAGTAAAGCAGAAGATGTAAAAAGAAGATACTATACTTTAATTGAAAAGAATCAATCACTAAGCATTGTGCAAGCAAGGATTAAAGGTATTGAAGATTTATCTCAAGCTATTAAAGACGGTGCAATAATTTCTAAAGATTTATCTGATTTAATTGTATCAAGAGCAAGTGCAAATATTGAAAATATGACTAATGGTAAATATACTTTGGCTTACGGAGAGGATGATATCATAGTTTTATCTGTTGGCGATAAACAAATGCCATTTGATAGAATGCAAAAAATAGAACAATTTATGTTTAAGATCGCATTATCATTTGCATATAACGATGTATTAGTTTCACTTTTAGGCGGCGAAGTTGTCTTTGCTTTACAAGTAGATACTGACGATTTGAATAAAATGTTTCTAAGACCTGTGTTAGAACTTAGCCAAGGAACTGATATAGTTGTAATCCCTGAAGATGAAACAATATACTTTAAGGCTGTAAGCAAGATGTAAATAAACAAGTAATCTAAAACCAGATTAAATATGTTTATAATATAACAATGGTGAAAATAAACAATATACTTTAAGGCTGTAAGCAAAATGTAAAGTAATTGTAAGATTAAAAGCTATAAAATGTAAATAATTTATTAAGTTTCTAAAATTAAAACAGATGCCCTTGAAAGGTGTCTGTTTTGTTTTAAATAGATAAAAAAAATGTGCTAAACTAGAGTAGAAATAAAATAAACATATAAGGAAATCTTTATGAATAATGAAATAGTAAATTCAGTTGGAAATTTTCAAGGCGAGGTTGTAGCAAAAATTGAAAACGTCTCTAAACTTTATAAAAGAACATCTAAAACACAAGAAGTTTTGGCAGTTGATAATGTTTCTTTTGAAGTTAGGGCAGGTGAAGTTTTAGGTTTACTTGGACCAAATGGTGCTGGTAAATCAACCCTTATTAAAATGATCTCAGGTCTTGCACATCCAACATCAGGACATATCGAAGTAATGGGGCATGATATTAAAAAAGATAGAGCAGCGGCTATGCATAGAGTTGGCGCTGTTATTGAGTCTCCAGATATGTACGGAAATAAATCCGCTGACTGGATATTAAAATATTATGCATCTTTACACGATAGAGAATCGCTAGAAAATGGCAATCCTCAACTTCAAAAAATTGAAAAGAAAGCCGATCTAGACAAAGCAAGAATTAAAGAGGTTTTGGAACTAGTAGGGCTTATAAACAGAAAAGATAGTAAGTTTAAAACATTTTCTATGGGGATGAAACAACGTCTTGGAATTGCACAAGCACTACTTAATAATCCAAGATTTTTAATTTTAGATGAACCAGCAAATGGTCTAGATCCAGCAGGAATAAGAGAAATTAGAAACCTATTAAAAATGCTTGCTAAAGAAAAAAATATGGGAATTTTAGTAAGTTCTCATCAACTTGCTGAAATGCAATTAATGTGCGATAGAGTAATTATCATAGATAATGGCAGGCTTGTTAAAGAAGTCGATATACACCATGTTGAAGAACAAATAACAAAGAGTGAACGAACATATATTTTAATCACTAATGACAATGAAAAGGCAGCACAAATATTGAAAGAAACTTTTGACATCGAAGCAAAAATTACGCCTGCTTCATTAATTTTTGAAACTGATATTCCTACAGCAAAAATCAATAAAGATTTAGTATTAAAAGACATTGAAGTTAGTATGTTAAGACCACAGGAAAAGAATTTAGAAGACTTTTTCTTAGAAGTAACAAAAAAAGATAAATATCAAATAAAGTAACTAAAGATATATAAAAACCATACCAAAGATATGAGTTTAGCATAAAAGGAATATAGTAAAAAACACATAAAAACATAATATACTAGATGATATAAGTTTAAAAAACAGAATATAAATAAGCGTTAAAAGTGCGGTCATAAATTAAAGTAAGGAAGCATTATGAAAAACAAAATCAATAAAAGAAAACAAACACCATTTTGGAATTTATATAAAGGTGAATTGAAAAAAACAGTATTTTTACCATTTTTAATTGGGATAATTATAGTTTATTTAATATTACTTTTAATTACTCATGGAACTTTTTATTCCTTTGTTCAAGAATATGATAAGTATGATGAGCCACAAGAAAGTTATAATATGGAAGATTTTATAAAAGAAATGCCTGATTTTGAGAATTTTGATGCTGCATATCTATATGTTGTGGAAAGTGCTTCTTTAGGTGATGGAACATATATTTTCAAAAATGTAGGAGATATTGATAAGGCATTATCTCTTGCAGATAAAGCAAAAAAAGAAATTGATAAAGAAAAAAAGGAAGAAGGCATAAAGTTTTATGTATACCACTTTACCAGTGACCCATATTACGCTCTAAGACTTAAAGTCAACACATTAAAAGAAATTAAAGCAAAGCACATGAATAAACGAATTAAGGTCTTGTCAAATTATGGTGGAATATTTTCTATGTTTGCTACTGGTAGCACAAATTATTATGATTTTTACAAAATGGCAAGCAGTATGTTAATTGGTTTAATAACAGTTTACGGTGTAGTTATTGCAGCAAGATCATATTCAACAGAGTTTAGATCTGGGACAATAAAAATATTGATGGTTAGACCAATTACTAGAAATCAACTTACTACAGCAAAGCTTTGTGCAACAGTTACAAATGTAACTTTTGTCTATGTTGTTGTTTCACTTTTAACATTTTTTACCTCGCTTAAGTATCAAGGGGATAATACATTAACATTGTTTTCATTTAATGCAGGAGCCTTTACATTAGCTCCTGCTGGAATGATGGTATTTTACATAATGCTTTTAGACTATTTAACTATAATATCTTGGGTTTTATTTAGTTTTGCTGTATCAACTTTATCAAAGCACTTAGTTACAGGAATTGTGTCATATTTGTTTTTACCGCTAATTGGAACAATTCTCCATCTTATCGGCTTGGATTTGATTGATATTTCAACCAACATGTCATGGTCTCCATTTTTAGGTGGAAACGAAGGGCCTACACCAACTTATGGAAACTTTTTTATTACTCTTGTATTTTGGACAATATATGTTATTGGTTCAACAGTGTTAACTTACTATGTTGTAAATAAAAGAGATTTAGCGTGAAGTTGTAAATAAAAGAGATTTAGCGTGAAGTTGTAAATAAAAGAGATTTAGCGTGAAGTTGTAAATAAAAGAGATTTAGCGTAAATAATAAAGTTAAATTGATAGAAATTATTATTTTGCTATGTGATAAATGAAATAGATTTAGCATAAGAGTAAAAATAATTAGATAAAATAGAGCATATAATTTGCATATTATGTTTTTGTATTTTTCTAAAAAGCATATTAAAGGCAAAAAAATGAAGGATCACAACGACAACACAACTGAAAATAAAAAGAAAAAAGCTTTTGTCATGGGAACAAAATATTTAGTAAGAGTCGCAATTTTTGCTGGCATATATTTTGCTCTATCTTTTACTTTGCAAGCAATTTCATATGGGCCATTACAATTTAGAGTTGGTGAAGCAATGACCTTGCTTCCATTAATTTTTCCAGAAGCAGTTTTAGGCCTAACAATAGGATGTCTAATTTCAAATATCTTTTCACCATTTGGTTGGTATGATATGGTATTTGGAACACTTGCTACTTTAATTGCATCAGTTTTAACATATATCATCGGTAGATTATTGAAAAATAAAAACATAATCTTAAAAGGTGTCGTTGGTGCAATCCCACCAATTTTAGTAAATGCTTTGCTTTTACCATTGATTTGGTTTTTGTTTAGTGGCGATACATTGTACTGGATAAATTTCGGAATGATTTTAGGAACACAAGCTGCAACAATATTTGTTTTAGGATTACCATTGTTAATAGCATTAAATAAAGCCAAAGGTTACGATGAAAGCTTAAAATGATGTATTAAATGTTTAACCTAATGGATTTTTGGCTGACACTAAACAAAACTAAAGGGTATGATGAAAACTAAAAATGATGTGAGTTTTGAACATTTACTTGCGAAATAGCCTTTTAAAATAATGGCAAATAAATTCATTTAAAAGAATATTGACAAGGCTATTTCATTACTATATAATCAATAAATTAGCAACAGTCCTAAGCTGTAAAAAATATGAGGATTTGTTGGAGGCAAAAATGGAAAAGACTATACCATTAACTCAAGAATACTATGATGAGTTAAAAGAACAACTAAAAAAACTACAAACAGACGGGAGAACAAAAGTTGCAGATGCACTACAATTAGCAATAAGTTATGGTGATCTATCCGAAAATGCTGAGTATACAGAAGCAAAAGCAGCACAAGAGAAGCTTGAAATTGAAATAATAAAATTGGAAGCTTTGTTAGACCAAGCATATGTCATTGATAAAAGTTTAATAAGTTTATCAAAAGTAGGCTTTGGTAGTAAGGTAAAAATTGAAGATTTGGTTTTTAAAGATGTAGAAGAATATACAATTGTAAGTCCAGCAGAAGGGGATATCAATAGAAATAAACTTGCTACAGATAGTCCTATGGGCGCAGCATTGGTAGGTGCTAAAAAAGGCGATATTGTTGAATATAATGCTCCTGGCGGATTGATGAAAGTTAAAGTTTTAGAAATTTCAAGATAAAAAATATTAAACAAAAACACAATTAGTCCATCAAGGGATGGACTTTTTTGTTTTTAAATAACAATTAGAGAAATATTGTCAATATCTATATATTTTAATTAGTTTTATCAATAATAGGTTAACACTTTAAATATCATTTTTTTGATGCTTTAATTTATACTGTTAAGATTTTAATGTTAAAGTAATTTATATTTTTTTATATAAAATTTATATATATGTATAAATATATTGTTAGAAACTTGTATTTTTAGTAAACTTTCATTGTGAAATATGTAATAATTAATATATTACATTCAAATGTTAGAAAAAACATACAAAATGTTAAAAGAATCTAGGGTTTAATTGATTGAAAAATTTTTGTTTATCTAGAGAAAGCAAAGTGATTTAACATTGAGGTAATAATTAAAATTAATAATGTTCTAGTCGATATTTGGACTAAATACAAAAACGTTATATATATTAAGAGTGAAAATGGAAGAGAAGAACAAAAATGTATCATTAATGGAAGATGAAAATATTCAAATAGCAAACAGAAAAGAAAAGCTTGAAGAATTAAAAGCAAACGGGGAAGACCCATTTCAAGAATTTACATACGATGTAAATGCATATGCAAAAGATATTTTAGAAAAATTTGAAGATTATGAAGGAAAGGTTGTTTCGCTTGCTGGAAGAATAATATTAAAACGTGTAATGGGAAAAGCAAGTTTTGCTCATATTTATGATGGAACTAGCCAAATTCAAATATATGTAAGATTAGATGCACTTCCTGAAGGGCAATATGCTAAATTCAAAAAACTTGATATTGGAGATATTATTGGATTTAAGGGAGAGGCTTTTGTAACACATAAAGGTGAAAAATCAATAAGAGTTAGTGAATACACTTTACTTGCAAAATCACTTAGACCTTTACCAGAAAAATTCCATGGTTTAACAAATACCGATTTAAGATACAGACAAAGATATGTTGATTTAATCGTAAATCCAGAAGTTAAAGATGTTTTTGTAAAACGTTCAAAGATAATTAGTGCAATAAGAGAATTTTTAGACAACAAAGGATATGTTGAAGTTGAAACTCCAATATTAAATACAATTTTAGGTGGAGCAAATGCAAAACCATTTATTACACATCACAACACTTTAGATTTAGATATGTATTTGAGAATTGCTCCAGAACTATACCTAAAAAGATTAATCGTTGGCGGCTTTTTGAAAGTTTATGAAATGGGTAGACTATTTAGAAATGAAGGTATGTCTACAAAACACAATCCTGAGTTTACAAGTATTGAACTTTATGAAGCATATGCTGATTATGTAGATATGATGAATATCACTGAGGAAATGTATCAATACTGTGCTGAAAAAGTTTTAGGTACAACAGTAATTAATTATCAAGGTACAGAAATAGATTTAGGAAAACCTTGGAAAAGACAAACAATGTCTGATTGTGTAAAAGAAATTACTGGTATAGATTTTTATACTGATGATATGCAAACAATAATTGAAAAAGCAAAAAAATACAAAGTTGAATTAAGTGCTGATGTTACATGGGGTGCTGCACTTGCAGAAATATTTGAAGAAGTTGCTGAAGAACATTTAATCCAACCAACTTTCATAATAGATTATCCAGTTGAAATATCACCACTTGCAAAAAGGAAAAAAGATGATCCTCGTTTAACAGAAAGATTTGAAATATTTATAACTCAAAGAGAAATGGGTAATGCTTTTTCAGAATTAAACGACCCAGTTGATCAAAGATTAAGATTTGAAGATCAAGTTAGAGCAAGAGAACAAGGTGATGAAGAGGCACAAATGATGGATGAAGACTTTGTAACCGCACTTGAATATGGAATGCCACCAACTGGCGGACTTGGTCTTGGAATTGATAGAATGATAATGCTATTTACAGATTCACCATCAATAAGAGACGTCTTGCTATTCCCAACAATGAAGCCTCTTGATAAATAAAAGACAATGTAGCTTGCACCTTTAATTTGTTGCAAAAATGCTTAAATGAGATAAATAAACCTTTAATTTGTTGCAAAAAATATTAAAAGGAAAGAAATAAATAGGCTGTAGATTACAAAATCAATGGACTTCGAAATATATCGTAAACATAAAAAATAACTTTCAATTTTTGAAATATATTTAGTGTAATGATAAGAAAGCATAATGGTAAAATTAAATAATATTAAAAATTCAAGGGGTAATAATGTATTTTAGCGCCCCTTTTTTTATATTATAATAGGTGTATATTATGGACAAAATTTTATTTAACACATTAGAAAAACATCAAAATCATATTTCGTTTCATACACCAGGACATTCTGGTAGGTTGGAACTGCCATTAAATCTTGATGCCACGATGATTCCAAATTCTAATGATGGTAGTGATTTAGGGCTTTTGGAACTGCCATTAAATCTTGATGCAACGATGGTGCCACATTCTAATGATGGTGGTGATTTAGGGCTTTTTAAAAAGTTAGAACTGCCATTAAATTTTGACATTACGGAGTTAACATATTCAGACAATTTATTAAATCCAACTGGCCCAATAAAAGCTATGCAAGAAAACATAAGTGAAGCTTATGGTGTAGACAATATGTTTTTACTTTCTAGTGGAGCAACAACTGGAGTTCAAATTGCAATAACTTCATCAAAATTAAAAGAACCTTTTTTGATATTAGAACCAGCACACAAATCAATTTTTAGAAGTTTACAAATGATAAATGCAAAAGCGTATGTTTTAAAAAGAATTGATGATTTAGCATATCATGAAATAGGAATATATCCTGATAAAGTTTATGAAGAAATTGAAGATGCATTAAATAAAACTAAGGCAAAAACTTTAATATTAACAAGTCCAAACTATTTTGGAAATATCATATGTGATGAAAAGATTAAAAGAATAAAAGACAAATATAATATCAATATTATCTTAGATGCTGCACATGGTTCACATTTTCCATTTAGCCCAAAATTGCCAAAATTGAACACCAAAATATATGATTATGTAATCTTTTCTATGCATAAGACTTTACCAGTCTTAACAGGTGGAGCAGGTATTGCTGTTAAAAATAAAGATAAAGACAGCGTTAAAATTACACTACAAGATTTACATAGCACTTCACCTTCATATCTTACTTTGTTATCAATTGAACAAGCAGTTTCTACATATTTAGAAAATGGCAATACATTATATAATAAAGTTTTTAGCGATATAGAAAACTTTAAAAAAGCACTTTCTGATGACTATGCTTTTGTTGAATCAGATGATAAAACAAGGGTTGTAATTGAAGCGCCAAATGGAAATATTGCAACTAAAAAATTAGAAGAAAATGAAATATTTATTGAGATGACATATGATAACTTTTTAGTGTTAATAGTAACTCCATTTAATTCAATGCATTTAGAAAAAGTGTCAAAAATATTAAATAGTATAAAATATCCTTCATTACCATTTATTGAAAAGTGGCAAGGTAAACCTAAATACGATTTAATTGAACTAAAATTTACAAATAATTATGAAATGGTTTTGCCAAAAGATGCAGTTGGTAAAGTCGCATATAGAGAATTTGGAATATACCCGCCAGGAGTTCCCTTAGTTTATTCTGGACAAATTATTACAAAAGAAAATATAGACTTATTAGAAAACAATGATGTTTTTGGCTTGATAGATGGGAAAATTTTGATTAAAAAATAATAGATAAAACAATAGGAAATATAATTTTGCAGTAAATAAAGTGGTAAAAAGCATAATGCTTGCGGCAAATAATAAACGATAGAAGGTATTAATTTTTGAGGCAAATAAAGGTATTTTTTGGTTGGATAAAAAACAAAGCTAAATTGCAAAAAACACATAAATGTGGTAGATTATAAACATAATTTCAACGGAGCGAGATATGGAAAAATTATACACAGGAAAAACAAAAGACGTATACAAATTAGAAAATGGCAATGTGCTATTAAAGTTTAAAAATGATGTAACTGGAAAAGATGGTAAGTTCGATCCTGGTGCAAACGAAGTAGGCTTATCTATCGAAGGAATTGGAAAGAAAAATCTTGCAGTTACAACAATGTTTTTCAAATTGTTAGATAAAGCGGGGATAAAGACTCATTATATCTCATCAAATTTAGAAGATGGCACAATGGAAGTTTTAAATGCAACTCCTTTTGGTAAAGGCCTTGAAGTCATATGCAGATTAAGGGCAACTGGCAGTTTTATTAGACGCTACGGCGAATATATAGAAGATGGTGCAGTTTTCGAAAAAGGATATGTTGAAGCAACGCTAAAAGATGATCTTAGAGGAGACCCTTTAATTACTTCAGAAGGACTTGAAGCATTAAATATTATGGATCAAAAAATGTTTGAAAAAATGAAAAAAGAAACATTGAAAATCACAAAAATAGTTGCTGATGTTCTTGCTGAAAAAGGTTTAGAACTTTGGGATATTAAATATGAATTTGGTTTTAATAACGGCCAAGTAATTTTAATGGATGAAATTTCAAGTGGCAACATGAGAGCCTACAAAGATGGGAAAAGTGTGGGCCCAATAGAGCTAACAGAATATTTATTGTCATAATATAGAGAAAAGCAAATAAAAAATGAAACGACATCAGTTTTGTGATTAAAGATGTTGAGGTGTTAAATAAAAGATGAGTCGACATCAATTTTATGATTAAGGATGTCGGTAAACATTTAAGGTTTTTTTGAATAATAAAATAAATGGTGGGTAAATAATGAGGCCCACTAATAATATAATCGAAAAGGAGAGACAGTTATGAAAACAATAGCAATCATAGGTTTAGGAAATAGAGGGTCTTTGTATGCAAGACACTTAAAAAAGCATGGTGCTAAAATTGTTGCACTTTGTGAAAAAAATCCAGAACTACTTAAAAATGTTCAAAAAAAATGTGATGTTCCTGAAGAAAACTGCTTTACAAGTGATGTAGAATTTTTTACAAAAGGCAGACTTGCTGATGGTATTGTAATTGCTACTCAAGACAGAGATCACTATGGACATTGCTTGTCGGCAATAGATTTAGGCTATGATATTTTATGTGAAAAACCAGTTTCTCCAATATATGAACAATGCGTTGAAATAGATAGAAAAGTAAAAGAGAAAGGCGTTTTAATGATGGTATGCCACGTTTTAAGATATTCTAAATATTTTGACAAAATAAAACAAATAATTGATAGTGGTGTAATTGGCGATGTTGTTGGAGTAACTCAAATAGAAAACGTAGGTTACTGGCATTTTGCACATAGTTATGTGAGAGGTAATTGGCGCAGAGAAGATGAAACAGGTCCATCAATTTTAGCAAAATGTTGTCATGATTTAGACATGATATATTATCTAACACAAAAGAATGCAATTTCAGTTGCAAGTACTGGTTCTAGAAAAGTGTTTTTGCCTGAAAATAAACCTGAAGATTCACCAAAATATTGTTTGGATGGATGTCCTCACGCTAAAACTTGTCCATACCATGTATCAAAAATATATCTAAAACCTACAAGATATACTTTACCACTTATGATTGTTAACAAAAGATTAATTACACAAAAAGGCAATGCTTCTATGAAAGATTTTAAGGAAGCATTAAAAACATCACCATATGGAAGATGTGTATATGATTGTGATAATGATGTAATTGAAAATCAAACTGTGCAACTAAAACTTGAAGATGGTGTAAATGCAACTTTAACAATGACTGCATTTTCAAATATGTCCTATCGTCATACAAGAATATCTGGAACAAAGGGTGAAATACTTGGTAATGATATTTCTGGCAAATTTAAGGTAAATGTTTTTGCAGGTAAACGCAAAAAGGTAAAATTTGGTTTATCAAATCTACTTTCACATTTAGGTGGGGATATAGAAATGTGCAAAGAATTTATTGAGCTTTTAGAAACTAAAAAACCAAGCAAAAGAGCATCACTTATGTCTGAAACTATGGAAAGCCACGTCAATGCTTTTGCTGCTGAAGAAAGTAGAAAAACTGGAAAGACAATTGACATTGCAGAATTTTTAGAGCAACAGTAGTCATTTGTAAAAATTTAGAAAGACAATTGAAATTGTAGAGTTTCTAGAACAACAGTGGTTGTTTGTTGATGAAAATTTTATTGTGTTTTTTAATTTAAATTAACCAAAATCATACTTAAAATTGGATTTTGAAATTTAATTTTTGAATGGGTTTTCAATATTTTGGGTATTGAAATATGAGTTAAATTATGATACTTTATATAATATATTAGATATTAGGAAGGTGCGGATTTGAGTAAACTTAAGGTATTTTTATCAATATTGTTGATAGTTGTTTTGCTGGCACTTATGGGTGGTGGTTTATATCTTTTCTCGAACAAACAATTTGCAGATGAAGAAAAAGATGGAACTGGTGACAAAACATATATCGTGCTTGGCGATAGCATAGCAGAGGCTTTAATGGGACCAAGACCACTTACTGAAATGGTAAACTATGGATATTATGGTGTTTTAGGTCAAAGAAATGGATACATATACTATAACCAAGCTGTTTCGGGCGCAACATCAGAAGATTGTTTAAAATTTTTACAAAAGGATGCTGATCGTGGTGTAAACTTAGAGTATAGCCGTCTAAGAGAAGCAGATATTATTCAACTTTCAATTTTAGGAAATGACTTTTTATTAAGTGATTTAAACGATTTATTCTTTAGTCTTGCTAATGATGATTACGAAAGAATAGATTCAATTGTGGAATCTTCTACAATCACATTTAGCCAAATAATAGACACAATAAAGGAAGCAAATCCAAATGCTCTTTTACTTGTTCAAACTGTATATAATCCTTACCATGAAGGTTGCAAAATTGTTGGACCTGAATTAATTGAAAGACTAAGAGATGAACTAGGTGAAGAATATATTGAAGTACCTAAATTAAGAGAGCTTGCTAATAAATTAATAACCAAATTAAACGGTATCATATATAAATATCATGAAGAAAATCCTGATGATTTTGTGCTTGTAGATGTATATACTCACTTTAATGAAATTTATGAAAAAGACAATGATTTAGGTGCTAGATTAATTTTAATTGATAGTGTCCATCCATCTTCACACGGGCACGCTGTAATTGCAGATCTTACACAAGAGCTTTTAGAAAAAGAAAATTATGTAAAATCTCCTGAATTTGCAGTTGAGAAATATAAGAAAATAAGAGTTGACCAATTAGATAGATTGTATAGAGGAACAACGGTAAATATTGCAAAAGCAAAATCAGAAATATTAAGAGCTAAAACTTGTAGCGAAGTAACCAGTGCATATTTTGATGCAATATATGGTGTTGATCCAATAATATAAATAGGTGTTAAAAATGAAAAAAACAAAAAAGATTAGTATTGCAATATTATTAGTTCTCATCCTCACAGTAAGTACGCTTCTTGTTGCTTGTTCTGATGCAAAAGCAGAAGCATATTTTGAAGAAGATGTGAGATATATGATAGATGTTGACAATTTAGATATGCTACCAAAAGCTGATCCAGCATTAGTAAACACAATAAAGGGATTTCTAGATCCAGATGAAGCATATATGGAGTTTGATACAGAAGGCAATTTTACATTCCAACTTCTTTTTAATGATTTTGCTGTAGCATTAATTGATAACATCGGTGCAATCCTTGGCGTAGTAGAGGTATTAGGTGTTGAAATGGGTAGAGAGGGAATAGATGATTTTGCAGAAAGTTATCTAGACACTTTTTTCCCAGGATTCCATTTTGATAATTTAGCAGAGTCTCTTGACATTGCAAGAAGAGATTTTGGTTTTGAATTTGTAGGGTTGGAAGAAGGCTCTTATGCATTGAAAGCTCTAGATGAAAATTTTAGAAATGGAGGTTTTCCTAATGCAGAGATCCAACTCAATTTGAAAAAGTTTGGCATAAAATATACTGGAAAATACTTTTTGAAAGATGTTTATTCAAAAACTACAGATACGAAATATCATGGGGTGTTTTTAGGAAAAGATAGACCAAAAACAACACCATATGTAGGTATGACAATTGATGGCGATGATATTTTAGTTTTTGTAGAACTAATAGGCCTTGATTTTACTGCAACAAAATATGTTGAACCAGCAGCACAAGAATAAGTAAAGTTTTGTGCGATTAGTAGTTTTGAACATTGAAAAATTAGGTAAATGAAAAATCGAGAGGTTATAAAATTTTATAGCCTCTTTTTTTATCTTTACTTTATGTAATATGATACAATAAGAAAAAGAATATGTTTTGAGGTTATCGTGAAAGGTAAATTTATTACATTTGAAGGCTGTGAAGGTGTTGGCAAATCAACGCAGGCAAAATTATTGATAAAATATCTAGAAGAAAAGGGATATGATGTCGTTTTTACAAGAGAACCAGGTGGCACTCCAGTTGCTGAAAGAATAAGGGAAATTTTATTAGATCCAACATTAGAAATTACATCAAGAACAGAGGCTCATTTATTTGTAGCTGCAAGAAACGATCATATTGAAAATGTCATTTTGCCAAATTTAGAAAAAGGTAAAATTGTTATCTGTGATAGATATGTAGATAGTTCTATTGCATATCAAGGTGTTGCAAGAAATTTAGGAATTGAATACATAGAAGAGCTAAATAAAGTTGCATTTGAAACATGTTTACCAGATTGCACAGTATTTATTAATATGGATCCTGCAAATTCATGGCGAAAGCAAATTGGCGAAGTAATTGAAGACGATAGAATGGAAAGCGAAAACGCTATGTTCCATGCAAAATGCTTTAAAGGTTTTTTAGAAGCATCAAAAAGATATAAAAATAGATATCTTGTAGTTGAACCTTTAGAAGATAAAATGCAGACATTTAATAAAATATTAGAAGGTCTAAAAGATAGAAAAATAATATAACATTGTGTTAATAAATTTAATGACAAAAGATAGGGATAAAAAGAAAAAAACAACATAACATTGTGTTAATAAAAATTGATGAGAAAAAGATAAGGCTTAAAAGTATAGAAATAATATAACATCATGTTAGAAAAACTTGATGAGAGAAAGATAAAGTTATCATGATATATGATTTAATAGTTCAAAGCAATGAATTTAAAGAGTTTCAGCAAGATGCAAAAAAGGGCATTTTGCCACATGCTTTTTTGGTTTTAGGCGTAGATTTGCTCGTTCAAGAAATGTATATTAAGGCACTTTCTACAGTGTTACTATGCAAAGATTTTGGTTGTGGCAAATGTGATGACTGTAGAGCAATTTTAAATAATAAGCATTTAGCAGTAAGAACATATGATAACTTAGTAGGAGCAGGTGGAGTAAAGGCTGCAAATGATTTAATTGATGATGTTTTTTTGACATCATATGATTATCCAAATAGAGTATATATTATCAAACAAGGTGAAAATCTTTCTGCTGCAGTTCAAAACAAATTGCTAAAAACATATGAAGAACCACCTCAAGATGCAGTAATTTTTCTTTTAGCATCAAGTGATGCAAATATTTTAAGTACAATAAAATCTAGGGCTACTAAATTGTATTTGCCGATGTTTTCATCAAAACAAATATTTGATGTTCTAATTCAAAATGGAATAGAAAAAGATTTAGCAGAAGTAGCAAGCACTTTGTCAGGAGGTAGATTTGATATGGCCTTCGATTTAGCAAATGATGAAGACTTATATCAACAATATCTTGATGTGTTTGATGCTTTGTTAAACCTTAAAACGTCAAGCGACATTCCAAAAATGCTATCTCACGATGCTTTTTTCAAAAAAGATCTATATGGTAGAAAGACAGAATATATTTCTAAATCATTAGATTTTATTGAGACAATATTAAAAGATGTATTGGTATTAAAAACTGGTAGCAAGATAGGATATATGACAATAAAAAAAGAAAAAGAATTAAAAATTTTAGCAGAAAAATATTCTATAACGGCATTAGCACTTTCAATAGAAGCAATAGGTTTTGCAAGAGAGCAATTGAATTTTAATGTAACGCCAATTTCAGTTGTAGAAAAGCTTTTGTTTAGTATGTTAGAAAATGCATACCTTTATAAAGATTAATTTTAATAAATATTAAAGTTTTAATTGTGTTGTGTGGCGATTTATTTATTTAGATTAAAATAAAGATTTGTTTTTTTGCAAAAGTGTTAATGGTAAATTAAAGCATCAAGGATAAGAATAGTTTTTGTTGAAGATATTTAACTGCGTATCAAAACATTATGAGTAGGAATAATTTTTGTTAAGATATTAAACGATATAAAAAACATTAATAAATAACAATATTTTATGTTAAAATAATAAATAATATATTGAAATTATTGTGAGGTATAAATGGGAAAAGTTGTAGTAGGTGTAGTTTTTGATAGCAATCCCAAGGTCTATTATTTCGATCCACAAGATATGGAATTTAAAGTTTCCGATAAAGTTATTGTGGAAACTTCTAGAGGTTTTGAGTGTGGTACTATTTCCTTTGCCAATAAAATGATTCCAGAAGATAGTATAAAAGGCAACTTAAAGCCAGTAATCCGACTTGCAACAAAAGAAGATATAAAACAACACGAAAAAAATCTTTCTGAAAAATCAGAAATATTAAAAACTACAGTAGAGCAAGTAAGAGAGCATAAACTTGATATGAAAGTTATTGGTGCTGAATATACCTTTGACAGATCAAAACTCATAATATATTTTACTGCAGATGAAAGAGTTGATTTTAGAGAGCTTGTAAAATCATTAGCCGCAAAATTCAGGACAAGAATAGAATTGCGACAAATATATGAAAGAGATAGTGTAAAAATGTATGGTGCTCTTGCTCCTTGTGGAATGGAATGTTGTTGTGCAAGATTTTTGAAAGATTATGAAAAAACATCAATAAAAATGGCAAAAATTCAAGACTTATCATTAAATCCAACAGCAGTTAGTGGTTTTTGTGGTAAATTAATGTGCTGTCTAAAATTTGAAAATGATCATTATGAAAGAGTTGCAGCAAAACTTCCAAAAGTAGGTTCACTGGTAAATACTCCAATGGGTAGAGGAAAAGTTATTAGCACAGCTACTTTGAAAGAAAAGGTTAAAGTTCGTTTTCTTCAAGAAGATGAAGACACAAATATCAAAGAGCATGAGTTTGATGTTGATGAGATAACTCAAGTTAGAGAAAATAAAGGTGAAGGAAAGTCAAAACAAAAATCATCGGCAAAGGAAAATGATAATGCTGAAAATTTAGACAAAAAGCAAAAGGATAATACTGAAAGTTTAGATAAAAGCAAAAAACAAAAATCTGCTGCAAAAGGAAATAATAATACTGTAAGTAAAGATAAAAAGAAAAAACAAAATGCTAAAAATGCAAAAAATCTGATCGTAAAGAAGAGAAAAAAATAAAAACAAAAATGATGCAATAAAAAATTAATTCAAGATTGACCACAATGTGCTATAGTGGTATAATAATTTGTAAGAAAGTTTATTTATTATGGAGGTTAGAATATGGCATATGTAATTAATAAAGACGAATGTATTTCATGTGGAGTTTGTGAGGGTGAATGCCCAGTAGGAGCAATTTCCGCTGGAGATGATGCTTATGTTATTGATGCTGATGAATGCTTAAGCTGTGGTGCATGTATGGATGCTTGTCCACAAGAAGCAATTAGCGAAGAATAAGATATATTTTAACAAAAACAAAAGGGCTGCAATAGCAGCTCTTTTTTCTTTTAAATGTAGTTGTTCTAAAAAGACATTGGTGAGGGATAAGATATATTTTAATAAAAGAAAGCGGCTGCAATAGCAGCTCTTTTTTCTTTTAAATGTAGTTGTTATAAAAAGACATTGGTGAAGGATAAGATATTTTAATAAAAGAAAAGAGCTGTAAAAACAGCTCCTTTTCATTTTAGAATGTTTTTTTGTTGTATTTTAATGCTAAATTTTTTCAATGTCGTTTTTGTTAATGACACCAAGGCCAAAGCTTAATTTTTCTTTATTTAAAATTCTTTGTTTTAATTTTTTTTGCAATGAAGTTTTACATTCAAAATCTTTAATATTGTCTTTATTCCATTTTTCGCCAAAAACAAAACGAATATGATCCACTAAAGGAATTGAGCCCACAATATCAAATATGCTTTGGAAAATCATAATACCAGAATCTTTTGGTAAAATTTCTTTTAAGTTTGGATCTAGCATCCATGAACTGCAAGTGAAATAGTTAAATTTATAATTTGGAAAATAATTATCAAAAAATTCTACTGCATCATTTAGAGAATGTAATAAATTTTCCTTGGTAATTCTTTCGCCACGAGGAATATGTATTTCCATTACACGAGATAAAGGCCAAAGTTTTTTTCTGTGAACAGGAAATAGATATCTTCCCATCTTGTATTCTAACCTTCCAATTGTAAACATTTTATTTTCACCAAGATGTACAAGCCAATTGATTTCTTTAACTCCATATTCATCAAATATTTCTTTATGTCTATAACTCCATATTTTAATATCATTAAGAGAATCTAATAAGATTTTTCTTGGAATTCCAAGTTTTTCAAAATTTTGTTCAAATAAATTACAGTAATTTAGATATGAAACTAAATTTAACATGTAATCATTTTTTTCTTTAAGTCCTTTGTTTTTCTTGTTATATGGAATTAAATCGCCAGGATAGTTGTAGTTTTCAATTTGTTCTAGCCAGTCATCACTAAACCCTAATTCTTTTGCCCATTTTATTGCTGTTTTTGTAATGTCATTCATATATTTAACCTCTCAAAGTCATAGATACATTATATACCTTTATTTATGTAAAGTGTATAAATTAGGGAAATAAACAAATGTAAATATACAATTAACGATAATTGATAAATAAATTCAAAATAAAGATAAAATTAAATTGGAATTTTTTGAATTACAACGCTAAAGGGAAGGGGTTTTAGAAAAAGTTGAGATTGACAACATGTCTTTACGGTTATACACTTTAAGTATATGGTTTTAATTAAAAATTAAATAAAATATACAGTTTTTTGTAAAAATATTATGTAAAGTAGGAGGTTGTAATGAATTATGAAAATTTAAAAGAATTTGCCAAGCAAATACGTATTAACATCGTTGAATGTATTGGCAGCATTGGCGTTGGACATATAGGAGGAAGTTTATCCATCGCAGATGTCCTAGCAGTTTTGTATGGCAAGCATATGAATATTGATCCTAAAAATCCTAAAATGGAAGGTCGTGATAGATTAGTTTGTAGTAAAGGCCATGCAGGTCCTGCAATATATGCTGTTTTAGCAGAAAAAGGATATTTCCCAAAATCTGAATTATTAACATTAAATCAAGGTGGAACAAATCTTCCAAGTCACTGTGATATGATTAAAACTGTTGGCGTTGATATGACCGCTGGTTCATTAGGCCAAGGGTTGAGTGCTGCTGTTGGAATTGCAATTGGAGCAAAATTGAGAAAAGATGGTGCGACATCATATGCAATAATTGGTGATGGTGAAAGCCAAGAAGGACAAATTTGGGAAGCAGCAATGTATGCAGGTCATATGAAACTTGACAATTTGATAGCGTTTACTGACTTTAATAAATTGCAATTAGATGGTGAAATCTCAAAAATTAATAATATTGAACCACTTGCAGATAAATGGAGAGCTTTCAATTGGGAAGTTATAGAAGTCTTTGACGGAAATGATGTTGAGGCTATAGACAAAGCAATCATTAAAGCAAAAAGTGTTAAAGATAAGCCAAAAATGATTATACTTCATACTGTAAAAGGTAAAGGGGTTAGTTTTGTTGAAAATGCTTGGACAGGAAGCCACTCAATGTCAATAAAGGCAGATCAAGTCGAAGCTGCAATAAAAGAGATAAGAGGTGCATAATGTTAAAAGATATGTTAATGAGAGATGTTTTAGTAGAGTTTTTAAGAAATGAAATGGCAAAAAACGAAAATGTTGTTGTCGTAGATGCTGACTTATCTAAATGTTCAACAACTATTTGCTTAAATGATGTTTATCCTGAGAGAATGCTCAATGTTGGAATAGCAGAAGCAAATATGGCAGGGGTTGCAGCAGGTTTATCTACATATGGATTTATTCCATATATAACAACATTTGGTCCATTTGCAACAAGGCGAATAGCAGACCAAGTTATGATTTCCATTTGTTATTCAAAACAAAATGTAAAAATAGTAGGAGAAGATCCTGGAATATGTGCAGAGTTAAACGGCGGAACTCATATGCCTTTTGAAGATATTGGAATACTAAGATCAATTCCAAATATTGTAATTTACGAGCCAACCGATGTTATAGAACTTTCTCAAGCACTTCCACAAATACATAAACATTATGGCCCTGTATATATAAGAATGCATAGAAAGGCACCCCCAATTGTACATAAAGATGACCTAAAGTTTGATTTATTTAAAGCAATGGTGCTTGAAGAAGGGAAAGACTTAACTATTGTAGCATCAGGAATAATGGTAAAAACTGCTTTAGATGCAAGAGAAGAGCTATTAAAAGAAGGAATATCAGCAGAAGTAGTTTGTTCCCCAACTGTAAAACCTTTAGATTCAGAAACAATTATTAAATCTGTTAAGAAAACAGGTGCAGTTGTAACAGCAGAAAATCATAATGTTATGGGCGCATTAACTAGTGCAGTAAGCGAAGCACTTGTTGAAAACTATCCAGCGCCTTTGAGATCTGTTGGTGTCAAAGAAAAATTTGGTGAAGTTGGAAAAGAAGCATATTTGAGAAAAGTCTTTAATATGGAAGTTAAAGATGTTGTAAAAGCAGCAAAAGATGTTCTTAAAGTGAAATAAAAACAAATATTTTATTTAATTTTTACCTCCAAAAGTTAGTATATTATGATTTTTGGAGGTTTTTTGTTTTATTAAGATTTGAAAAAGTAAAAAGAAAAGAATAATTTTGGTATATCTGGTTGTTCAAAATAATAATAAAAATTTGATATATTAAGTTGTTTTAAATGATACTTTTAAAATCTCTCAGAGCTTGAGATGAGCCAAGAATAATCCATTTTCCATATTTTACACGATAGTAATCTCCACCTATAAAGACTGTATCAAGAGAACCTTCAAGCATTTTTTTTGCATTCTCTTCCGTGTCATATAAATATGCATCACAACCTTCGCTAGCATTGTCTTTTTTTGCAAATAGTAGACGACCCAACAAACCATTTTCATCAGGTTGTTGAAATTCTTCTTCTTTTGTTAAAATATATCCTTTGTTCATCATCTTTTTCTTTGCTTTAGACATTGTACTTGGTATACAGCCTGCAAAAAATAGACAAACTACTAAGATGATTGTTATTAAAATGAAAAATTTTGTTTTCTTGTGTTTCATAATTTTAAATGTTTAATGCTTAATATATTTTTTAGTATATGTTGATTAGGATTATTGTATCATTTAATATTTGATACTGTAAATAAAAGTGCAAAATATTAAAAGAGTGATGTAAAGTTAGCGTATTACTCCGCCTCCATAACAAATGTTTCCTTTATAAACTACTGCATATTGTCCACTTGCAATTGCACGTTGAGGTTTTTCAAAAGCAATTTCAATTGAATCTTTGGTTAAATAATTAAGTATTGCTTTTTGCAGAGGTTGACGATGTCTAATTCTTACTTCTACTTTTTCACCATCTTCTAAAGATGTGGTTATAAAATTAAAATCATCAGCGATTAGTGATTTAGAAAAAAGCTCTGAAGATTCACCTTGTGATACATATAAAATGTTGTTTTTAACATCTTTTTTTATAACAAACCATGGATTTCCATTGCCACCGCCACCAATGCCAAGACCTTTTCTTTGACCAATGGTGTAGTAAAAAACGCCACTATGTCTACCTACAGTTTTTCCACCTAAAGTTTTAATATCTCCTTCTTTCATTGGAATATAATTAGATAAAAAGTTTCTAAAGTGTCTTTCGCCAATAAAGCATATTCCTGTGCTATCTTTTTTGTTAGCAGTTGAAAACCCTTGCTCTGTTGCAATTTTTCTAACTTCATTTTTATCAATTGAAGATAGGGGGAATATGACATTTTCAATTTGCTTTTCGCTGACTTGATTTAAGAAATATGTTTGATCTTTGTTTTCATCTTTCGCTTTTGTTAAATATGTTCTGCCATCAATAACGATATTTCCGCAATAATGTCCTGTTGCAATATAATCTGCACCTATTTGCTTTGCAAAATCTTGAAAGGGCCCAAATTTAATTTCTCTATTGCATAAAACATCGGGATTTGGAGTTCTTCCTTTTTTATATTCATCTAAAAAATGATTAAAAACTCTATCCCAATATTGCTTTGATAAATTGATGGTGTAATATGGAATATCTAATTTATTTGAAACAGCGACAACATCTTCATAATCTGCCTGTGCGGTGCAAACCCCATCTTCATCAGTTTCTTCCCAGTTTTTCATAAAAAGACCAATGACGTTATATCCTTCTTGCTTCAAAAGATATGCCGCAACAGAACTATCTACGCCTCCACTCATTCCAACTACAACTGTTTTGTTTTTTTTCATAATTTGATCCTAATTTATATTTATTGTTTATAAAACCAACTACAACTGTTTTGTTTTTATTATAATTTAACCCTAATTTATATTTATTGCTTATACAAGCAACTACAACTGTTTTGTTCTTTTGCGTAATTTAATTCTAATTTTTATATTTTTTGCTCATAAAATCATTGTTAAGTTTTGTACATAATTAGCCTTGTGTGTCTATCTTGATGATATGAACATTTTACATTAAAAACTTTAATTTATCTCTTAATTTTGTTTGATTTAAATTGACGATATCAATATAATAGTAATGGCTAATCAGTAAGACTAATTAAGCGAGCAAAAAAGTTGATTAGTTTTTCGATTTTTGTCCTAGGTTACTTGACAAAAAGATTCATATTTTGTTATAATTGACTTCGCATCTCATTTTTTGTTGTAAAAAATGTGGTGTACCCGAAAGGAATTGAACCTTTGGCTTTGAGATCCGGAATCTCACGCTCTATCCAGCTGAGCTACGGGTACAAGACTATATAATTATAAAAAAGTATAGTTGAAAAAGCAATAAATAGTAATAATTTAACTTCATCTGAAATTGTAATTAAAATGTTAAAAAAACATTTGACAATGATTTAGTGAGGTTATATTATATAAAGGCTGCCGTAAAAAGCGGCAGTAATGCAACTTGACAATTGAACAGACGATGTTTAGTAGAACTAAACGCATAGCGAAAGCAAGCGTTAATTAATTTGAGAATTAACTAAGTTAT
>DUUO01000066.1 GCA_012841525.1 Clostridiales bacterium | reverse complement strand
ATTAGATGTTTGAGTGTTAAGCAATTTAAGTTTGATATTAAAAAATGATGATATGCTTAAAAAAGGAATACTCAAATAAAAAAAAATACAAGTTAATTAGATGTTTGAGTGTTAAATAAAGTTAAAAATAATTTAAAGGAAAGTTAAAATGAAAGTTGGAATTATCGGTTTTGGTAGAATTGGAAAAGTACATGCGGAAAGCTTGATTAGATATGGAAAAGACATAGAAATTAAAGCAATTTCCGATCCATTTATTAGCGAAGAATCAAAAAATTGGGCTAAAGCAAATGGAATTAAAGATATATATACAGATTATGACAAAATATTAACAGATAAAAAAATTGATATTGTCTTAATTTGTGCTCCTACTGACAAGCATTTTATCATATCAAAAGAGGCAATCTTGAAAGGAAAACATGTATTTTGTGAAAAGCCAGTTTCACATAATGTTAAAGAAATATTAGAAATAAAAAAATTGCTAGAAAAACATGATGTCTTGTATCAAGTAGGTTTTAATAGAAGATTTGATAAAAATTTTGCAGCACTTAAAGAGAAAGTTCAAAGTGGTGTAATTGGTGATTTGAATATATTAAAAATAACATCTAGAGATCCAGCACCACCACCAATATCATATGTTAAAGTTTCTGGTGGAATATTTTTAGATATGACCATACATGATTTTGACATGGCAAGATATGTATCTGGTGAAGAGGTTGAAGAAGTTTTTGCCTTTGGCGGAGTTATGGTCGATGAGGAAATTGGAAAGGCAGGCGATATAGACACTGCCATTATTTCACTTAAATTCAAAAGCGGAGTACTTGCCGTTATTGATAATTCTAGAAAGGCTGTATATGGTTATGACCAAAGAGTTGAAGCCTTTGGTTCTAAAGGACAAATTCTTGCAAGAAATGAACTAGAAGATACAACTGTTATTGCAACAGAAGATGGAATCTTATCTAGAAATCCAAAATATTTTTTCTTAGAAAGATATATGCAAGCATATACTGAAGAAATTAAGCAATTTGTTGAAGCGATAAAAACAAAATCCAAAACAGTTTGCGGTATTGATGATGGATTAAAACCAGTATTAATTGGACTTGCTGCAAAAAAATCTATTGAAGAAAATAGACCAGTTAAAATATCAGAAATTGAAAAAGAGTATGGGATTTAACCTGCTTTAAGTAAGGTTATGTGAAAATAGTTTATTAAGCATAATTTTTTGAAAAATATAAAGTTAATTAATACTCTATTAAAAATGTTTTAATAAAACCTTGAAATAAAATAAGGAGAACTTATGCCAAATTTAATTACACATATTGAGTTTGCTAAAAAGGTGTATGAACGTTTACCTGACGAAACTAAAAAGATAGTCGAAGGCGATATGCAAGCATATATTTTGGGTTCAATTGGTCCTGATGTTTTGTTTGCGCTTAGAGAACTAGGAATTAAAGATATTGAAAGATATCCAAATCTTTTGCAATTTATGGCACAATATGAATCCTTTGAAGGAATGAGAAAATATCAAATTGAAAATCCTTCAGATACAAGATATGCATATATGCTTGGATATTTGTGTCATTACGTAGCGGATAAAAACTTACATCCATATGTAAATTATTTCCAAGAAAATGTACTAGCAAAAGATATGAATAGACAAGAGTTTGCCAGTTTGCATTCATTGATTGAAAGTGCATTAGACACATATGTTTTAATAAGTATGCGTGGATATGAGAATCCAAATTTATATAAACCAAATAAAGAACTTAAAATCACAAGAAAGAAAAAAATAGAAATTGGCAAAATTTATGAAGATGTATTAAATAAAATCTATGGTATACCACTAACAGCATCTCAGTTTTCACTTTCTTCATTGTGTACAAATGCATTTATGTGGTTTACAAATGATAAAAGAAGAATTAAATACAAGCTTGTGAGAAATTTTGAAAAAAAACATCTTTCTTCACAAAAAGTCACATGTTTATTTAGACCAGTTGCAAGATATGATGAAGTTGATTATTTAAATCTAGAAAAAAGGCCATGGCGAAAAGTTAGAAATAGGGCTGATTTAATAAATTTAAGTGCGGTTGAAACATTTGAAGTAGCTGTTGAAGAAGCATCAAAATATTATCTTCCAAGTTTTCATGCAAGTGTATCAAATGATGTCCCATTAGATAAAGACTATTTCCATATTAATTATGAAGGTCTTGATACAACAATAATCTAAGGGAAGGACTTTTTTATTAAAATAAAGATAAATTAATGAAAAAAACGGCAAATCAAAAAATTTATTAAATATAAATTAAGCAAAAAGAAGGCAAGTCAAAATTTTTATCAAAGTAAAGATAAATTGACTAAAAAATGGAAAGTCAAAAAAACAAATTTTTAGTCATAATACATCAAAAATAGTAGCCGTAGCTACTAAATATATATAAAATAGAGAGAGAAATGGATAAGAATTTAGAAAATAATGTAGAATCTTCAGATTTTAATGCAGATAAAAATAAGGAAAATCTCACACCATCTAATGCTGAAAACATAAATGAAAATTCTTCTGCAGCGAATTTAGATGTTGATGTACAAAATGAAAGTATGGAATCACCCTCTGATAGTAGCGAAAATTTGGGAAAAGGTAAGACCAAAAAATTTGGCGGTAAAAAGAAGAAAAATAGTGATAGTGAAATTAGTGATGATACTGACAGAAATTCATTATACGAAAATAAGTATTTAACAAAAGCAAATGTCTTTAGTTTTGCTGCTGGTGGTTTTGGTCAAAATTTAATTATTGGAGTTGTAAATTCATATATACTCTTTTTCTTAACAGATGTCGCTCATATAGGTTTAGGAGTAACTTCTACATTGATGCTTGCTGCAAGATTGTTTGATGCTTTTAACGATCCTATTATGGGAACTATCGCTGATAGAACTAAAAGTAAATATGGAAAATTACGACCTTATCTTGCATTTGCACCGATGCCACTTCTCTTTTTAACAATAGCATTGTATTTACCTCCTAACTTATTACCAGCTTCAACTAAAACGGCATACTACTGTATAATTTATATATTGTGGGGAATTGTTTATACAATTGGTGATATTCCATTTTGGGGTATGCCCTCTGCAATGACACCAAATCCTAAAGAAAGAACAAACTTTATTTCGTTTGCTCGTATTTTTCATGTAATAGGTGGAGCATTGCCTATGGTTTTACTTCCAATATTTTCTTTGTTTTTTGGTGAAAAACAACCAATGTCATATTTTGTAATGGCTATTGTTTCTGGTATTATAGGAGCAGTTTTATTCCAACTTGTTTTCTTTGGATCCAAAGAACGAGTTAAAAGTAGTGTTCCAACACCTTCAGTTCCTAAAATGTTTAAGGAATTATTTGCTAATAAACCATTATTAGTTATAGTGCTTGCAAATGCAGCATCTTTTGCAAGGGCAATACCAATATCAGCAGGACTTTATTTAAGTAACTATCTACTAGTTGGTGTGCCAGAAGGACTAGGCGAATCAATGGTAAATACTTTGATGGTTGCAGGATTTGGAATTTCTGGATTTATTGGCATGCTTGCAACACCATTTTTTACGAAAAAATTTGAATTTAGACAAATATATATAGTTGCTTGTATAGTAGGTGCTGCAACAATGGCCTTACTTACACTTTTAGCATTTACTGTTGGTACATATATGGTTTTATTTATTATCGGCTTTTTCATTATGGGACTTCCTTATGGTCTAGTAACAAATATTAACTACTCAATGATTGCAGAAAGTATGGATTATGCAGAATGGAAATCTGGTCGTAGAACCGAAGGTATTAGTGCATCAATGCAAACATTTATGAATAAAATTATGACAACATTGCAAAACTTTATGATTCCATTAATGCTTCTAATATTCAAATATACAGAGCCTACAAGCGACAACTTGAGGCCAGAACAATCTAATTTAACTAAAGTAGGGCTAACCTTAATTGCTACAGTTGTACCATTAATTGCATGGATTATAAATTTATTTATTATAATGTTATATCCATTACATGGAGAGTACCGTGTGAATATGTACAAAGAATTAGCAAAGCAAAGAGAAGAGTCAGGTTTAGCAGCAGAATATGCAGCAGAAGCACAAAACTAGTAATTCTATGCTTTTTAAATAAAAAAGAATGCACTCATTTTGTGAGTGCATTTTTATTTTGGTTAAATTTTGTTAAATAAAAGGATTTATTTTTTAACTACTAAAAAGTATATCACTAATATTGCTGCTATAATCAAATAAGCAATAACTAAAACTCCAACTGTGGCTTTAGCCCAGTTTCTTTTTGTTTCATTAATTTTAATTTTTTTATTAAAAGCCCAAACACATGCAGCAATTAAATTAATTAGAGGAAGAAGCATAATAATCAAGGATTTAAACCATTGAGAAGGAGTAATGACAGGAGCTATTGGAACTAAAGGTTTTGGCTGTGGTCTACGATAAGCAGTATCTCTATAATTTGTTTTCACATAGGGATTTTGTTCTCTAGTTTTCCTTTCTAAAACAGGTTGTCTATATTTTTTACTCATTTCATCTCCATATTATTAATCAATGTATATTTTACTACATTTGGTCTTCCAGTCATTTCTGTATTATTAATTAATCAATGTAGATTTTCCTATATTTGGCCTT
>DUUO01000065.1 GCA_012841525.1 Clostridiales bacterium | reverse complement strand
TCCAATATATTTATGTACTTTTAATATATCAGTTCAAAGTCAATATTTAATCTTTAATATCCAATATATTTATGTGCTTTTAATATATCAGTTCAAAATCAATATTTTATCTTTAATATCCAATATATTTATGTGCTTTTAATATATCAGTTCAAAATCAATATTTAATCTTTAAAATCAATATCAACTTTGCGGTTATATATTAAACAAAAAAGCAAGTTGCCTCGCCTTTATATTGTTTTTTTGTATTCTTCTTCTGATAGTAAAGCGCTAGTATCACCTGTAATTTCAATTTCACAAATCCAGTTTGCCATTGCATCTTCATTTACAAGTTCTGGACTATCTTCTAGTTCTTCATTTACAGCGATTACTTTTCCATCAACTGGAGCATAAATTTCACTAACTGCTTTAACACTTTCAACTTCGCATAGTACATCGCCTGCACTAAATTCGCTTCCAACTTCTGGAAGTTCGATATATACTATGTCGCCAAGTTCTTTTTGTGCATTGTCTGAAATTCCAATTTTACCTTTTGTTCCGTCAACTTTAATCCATTCATGTGTTTTTGCAAATAATAACATAATTCCCCCTTTCTTTTGTTCAAAGACCTTTATTTTTTATGTTTTAATCTATTTTTTATTTGTTTTCTCGTTGCCAATTATTTTTAATATTCAATATATTGCTTTTTTGTTTTATTGTGCCCTTACAACTTTTAACATTAACAATACATTTACAACCTTTCTTAGTTTTTGCTGCTATTACACTTTTACAACTTTATTTTTTCTTTTTCATAAAAGGCATATCTACAACTTCAAGCTTTAAATTTCTATTTCTTACCTTTGCAGTTAATGGTTTATCTTTATATCCAATTTTTAATCTTAAAACGCAGACTGCTTTTTGTAGTGAAGGAATAAATGTTCCACTTGTTACAACGCCTACTAAATCATCATTAAAATAAACTTCTGCACCTTCTCTAACTATTCCTCTGTCAACTACAATTGCACCTACTCTTTCATATTCTGGCGTATGATTTTCTAAGGCAGTTTTTCCAATAAAGTCTTCTTTATTAAACTTTAAGACAAAGTCTAAGTTAACTTCATTTGCCATAATTTTATCCGATAGTTCATGTCCATATAAAGGCATACCTGCTTCTAATCTTAAAGTGTCTCTTGCACCAAGTCCTGTTGGAATTAAGCCAAAATCCTTACCATTTTCTAAAAGTGTTTTGTATATTTTTTCAGTTTCCCCTGCAGGACAATATATTTCATAGCCATCTTCACCAGTATATCCAGTTTTGGAAACAAGGCATTTAACACCTAGAATATCTACATTTTCCTTAAATGAATAATATTTTTGAGGAAGCGTATTTGTATCTAATATTTTTTCTAAAATTTCAAAAGACTTTGGTCCTTGAAGTGCAATTTGCCCAAATAAAGGAGATTGGTCTCTAACCTTTACATCAAAGTTTTTTGTATTATCTAAAAACCACTTAAAGTCTTTGTCTTTATTTGATGCATTTGCAACAACTAAAAACTTTTCATCATTAAATTTATATACTAAGACATCATCAACAACTCCACCGTTTTCATAGCAAACCATTGAATATCTACATTGTCCATCATACATATTTGACATGTTATTTGTCATAACATAATTTAGGGCTTTTTCCGCTTCTTTACCTTCAAAAAATATTTCTCCCATATGAGAAACATCAAAAATCCCAGCATTATTTCTCACTGCATTATGTTCTACAACTATTCCTGTCTTGTATTGAATTGGCAATTCATAGCCTGCAAAATCTACCATTTGCCCACCAAGTGCAACGTGTAGATCGTATAAAGGTGTTTTCATACTCATATTTCCCCTCAAAAAAGTCTTTATAATATTTTAATTATTTAATCTATTATTTATCATTTTACTATTATATGGGGTTTTTTTCAATATAAATGACATATGTGTTGCAGCAAGTGTATTGTTAAAATATAAAGTGATTTTAATACAAAAAGACACGCATCTT
>DUUO01000003.1 GCA_012841525.1 Clostridiales bacterium | reverse complement strand
TCTAAAATATAAGGTTGTTTATTGAAGAAAAAATCGAAATCTTGAAAGCACTAAAATATAGTAGTTGCTATAAATATCGAGAGTGTAAATATTGAAGAAGCTCCAAAATATAATAGGCATGATAAATGTAAATGCCCTAAATATTGAAAAAAGCTCTAAAATATAATATACTGAATTGAGTAGGCTAAAAATGAAAGAAAACGTTGAAAAAAGAGTCAATTGGATTAAAAATATTTTAACTTCAGCAAATGCTAAAGGAATAGTTATTGGGATGAGTGGCGGCAAAGATTGTGCTTTAGTTGGTATTTTATCAAAAATGGCAACAGAAAATGTAGTAGGAATAATAATGCCTTGTGAGTCTAGCAGTAATTATGGTGCTGATAGAGAAGATGCTTTAGAATTAAATGAAAAATTTGGCATTAAAACTATAGAAGTTGATTTAACAAATATTAAAAAAGAATTTAGAAAAGTATTAAAACCAATATCTGAAAGTCAATACGAAATGGCATATGCTAATATTAATCCAAGACTTAGAATGATAACTTTATATAACTACGCTCAAAGAGAAGGATATTTGGTCGCTGGCACAGGAAATCGCAGTGAAAGGACAATGGGATATTTTACAAAATGGGGCGATGGGGCATATGACTTTAATCCAATTGGCGATATGACAGCAACTGAAATATTTGAAATGCTAAGATATCTTGGTGTTCCTGAGAATATATTAAAAAAAGCTCCTTCTGCTGGCCTTATTGAAGGACAAACAGATGAGAAAGATTTTGGCATTACATATGAGGAATTAGACACATATATACTACATAATAAAGCTACGCCAGAAGTTAAAAAAATAGTAGATAAAGCATATAATAGTACAAAACATAAAAGGGAAAATCCAAGAATTTATCCAAATTAATTCTAAAATAAAAAATATCCATAATTAGATTATTAAGTGTTTTGCTTAAAATTATTGCAAATAATGGTGTACATAAAAATTTTGAATTTATATAATTTAGTTATCAAATAGATTAAACATAAAAAAATAAAACGGAGTAAGTATGAAAATAGTAGATGTAGCGAAATTATTGAATGCGGAAATAGTTGCAGGTGATGCAACAAAAGAGAAAGAGGTAACATGTATATTTGCTTCAGACTTGATGAGTGACGTGCTAGCATTTGCACGTGATGAAGATGTCTTAATATCTGGACTAAGTAACCCTCAATTAGTAAGGACTGCTGCACTTTTAGATATGCATTGCATAATATTAGTTAGAGGCAAGGCTGCAACAGATGACATCATTTCACTTTGTGATAAAAAAGGAATTGCTTGTTTAACAACAAAACTTGGAATGTATGAAGCCTGTGGCCTTTTATTTCAAAAAAATTTAATTCCAAACAAGGCAAAAAGCAAGTAAAAGCAAAAGTGCTTATTAAGCAAAATCAAACTGATTTAGGTGTTAAATACAATACCTAAAAAATTGATAAACTTAAGAAAGCACATTGTATAGCGAATTAAATTTATTAAGTTAAATAAAGTAATTTGATGCTAATAATATTTAGCATATGTAATAGTTAGGAAAGTGTAAATTAATATAGAAAAAAGATGAGTAGTAATAGTGTGCATTTAGAATTTGATGTTGTAGGCAATAATTTTGTTTCAGCAGGTAGTGCATCTAATGAAGTTAAGGGCATATTAAAACAATTAGGAATTGATCCTTTAGTTATTAGAAAAATTGCAGTTGCAATGTATGAAGGTGAAATTAATATGGTAATTCATGCTGGTGGAGGAAGGGCTATTGTAGATATTTTCGAAGATAAAATAGAAATAGTTTTAATAGACACTGGTGAGGGAATAGAAGATGTGGAACTTGCTATGAAAGAAGGTTATTCAACTGCTTCAGAATCAATAAGAAACTTAGGTTTTGGTGCGGGCATGGGCTTGCCAAATATGAAACGCTTTTCTGATAAGTTTGAACTTGAAAGCGAAGTCGGGAAAGGAACTACAATTAAAATGTCAATGCTCTTTCCAGAATAGATATATAAAAAGAGCAAAAGTTATTAAAGATATTGCAAAATAATTGCAAAAAAAACAAAATTTAGTCTAAATAAAAGACTTCAAATTAAAGATAGATAAACATAAAACATATAATTTAGTGAAAATAAAAAATATTAAATTAATTGATAAAAAAATATAGATATATCAAATAGGGAATAAAATGGAAAGGAAAACAATACATTCAGTTACTCTTGATACAGATAAATGTAGAGGTTGCGTCTCTTGTATGAGAAGATGTCCAACTGAAGCAATAAGAGTAAGAAACAAAAAAGCAAAAGTATTATACGATCGTTGCATTGGTTGTGGCGAATGTGTAAGAGTATGTCCACATCATGCAAAAATTCCAGCATTTGATAGTTTTGATATGATTCATAAATATAAATATAAAGTGGCGATTGTTGCTCCTTCATTTTATGGTCAATTTAAATCACAATATGACATAAACTTAATATTAAATGGTTTACTTGCAGTAGGGTTTGACGATGTTGAAGAAGTTGCAAAAGCTGCTGAACTTGTTAGCGAGGCTACAAGAGAGTGGATGAAAAATACTCAAGATATAAAACATCCAATCATAAATACAGCTTGTCCTACAATTGTAGAACTTATTTTAGTTAGATTTCATGGGCTAATAGATAATCTTTTACCACTTCAAACTCCTGCTGATGTAGCAATTAAACTTGCATATAAAAAGGCTAAGGAAAAAGGCTATAAAGATGAAGAAATTGGAATATTTTTTATTTCTCCTTGTCCTGCAAAAGTTTTAGCATTAAAAAATGGAATAGGGATTAAATCTCCTTTAGTAACAGGTGTTTTATCAATGGCTGAAGTATATTACAAAGTCGTTACAGCTCTATCACAAATAAAAGAAGTTAAACCATTAAACAAAGCAGGCTTTTTGGGTGTTGCATGGGCAAGTAGTGGTGGTGAGGCTTTAGGTGTAAACAAAGAAAAATACCTAGAGGCATCTGGAATTGAAAATGTCATTGCAGTTTTAAAAGAAATAGAAAACGGAAAACTTGAAAACTTAGATTTTGTTGAATTAAATGCTTGTACTGGTGGATGTGTTGGCGGCGTTTTAACAGTTGAAAATCCATTTGTTGCAAAAGCAAAAATAAGAGAATTTGGTAAAAAAATTCCATGTATTGGTTCTACAAATACAATTAAAAATGCAGGTCTTACATACAAAGATTTCGATTGGGAAGTAGTCCCTACAATAAATGATGTGTTTAAATTAGATGAAAACAGAATAAAGGCAATGCAAAAACTTGAACAAATTGAAAGCATATATGCAAAATTGCCACATTTCGATTGTGGAGTTTGTGGTGCACCATCTTGTAAAGCATTTGCTGAAGATGTTGTTATTGAAGGCTTTTCGATTGATGATTGTACTAGAATGGATGAAAGGACAACTGAGTAATTACTTAATATATTGTCACATTTTCAACTGGTTAAATACAAAAGAATACAACTTATATGATTATAAATAAATCTGATATTGTTTGAAACAAATTAAACAAAACCATTATGAAAGTTAAAGATTTAATATTAAAACTAAATGCAAAAACATACAATCTTGCAGATGATGATTTAGAAATTAGCACAGGTTATTGTGGCGATTTTTTAAGTTTTGTCATGGGAAAAGCACAAGATATGTGTGCGTGGTTTACCATAATGAATAATGTTAATGTTGCTGCAGTTGCTCATATTTGTAATATTGCTACAGTTGTAATTTGTGAAGGAATAGAGCCAGATGATATGCTTATTGAAAAATGCAAAGCAATGGGGATAAATTTAATCGGAGTTGAAGCCGATATTTTTAATGCAGTAAAATTAAGTAAAATATAATCCTTCATTAAACACTAAATGTGAACATTTTTAATGGCTCAAATTAAACAATAAAAGCATAAAAATTAACTAGGACAAGTTATTTTTATTTAAATTTTTGTAGGGTTATTAAATGAAATATAGATATGATTTACATATTCACTCTGGGCTTTCGCCTTGTGGCGATAAAGATATGACACCAATTAATATTGTGGCTGCCGCTTCTGCTGTTGGTTTAGACATAATAGCATTAACAGATCATAATTCGATTGGAAATGTAAAAAATGTTATAAAGTATGGGGAAATGTTAAATATTTTAGTAGTGCCTGGAGTTGAACTGACAACAAATGAAGACGTACATGTTTTATGTTACTTCGACACTTTTGAAAAGTTAGAAAAGTTTTTTTCAGAAATTACTTATCCATTTGTTAAAAATAATCCTTGCATTTTTGGACACCAATACATATATAACGAAAATGATGAAATAGAATCTGAAGTTCAAAGACTATTAATTACAGGTTCAGATTTTTCAGAAAACATAATATATGAACTTGCTAAAAAACATGGTGGCATTGCAGTTCCAGCACACATAGATAGACAAGGATCAGGAATGCTTTTAACTCTTGGAACTGTTCCTTCATATTATCCAACCATTGAAATATCAAGAGCAAAAAAGATAAGTGATTATCCAAAATATGCAAAAGCACATAATGTAATAAGAAATTCAGATGCTCATGCTTTAAATTTAATTGGCATTATGCGAGGTAAAATGGAACTTCCATCCTTAAACGCCACTGAAGTAATAAAGAAACTTTCTGAATACAAAAGCAAGTAGAAAAGATACCTTAAAGTCAAAAATCAAAGTTAATATTAACTCGATACCCATATAAATCAGTGACAAGATAATATATATAAAATAAACAATAATTAAAAAAGCGACTGATAATAGTCGCTTCTTTTTTATGTGTTCATCTCAATTTTTTAATTATTTGTTTTGTTCAATAAAGGCCTTAAAGTTTTCTTCAATTAAATCGAAAAACTTTTCAACTATTATTTTATCTTCTTTGTTT
>DUUO01000064.1 GCA_012841525.1 Clostridiales bacterium | reverse complement strand
CAAAAAAACAAGAAAAGTGAAACTAAAACAATAACTAAGCAAATTGAAAGCAAAAAAACAAGCAAAGCGAAACCAGAACAATAACTAAGCGATGTGAAAAAACAATATAGAAAATTAAAAAAGATACGAAAAAATATAGGAAAAAATACAATAATTAAGTATTTTTAGAAAGAGAAATTAAAAAATTAGCATTTTATTAAAGTTTAAGTTGAAAAAAAACTGAAATTGCAATGGCTACATAGACTTGTTGCATATAAAATGTTATAAATATATAGAGATAATATTTTAGAGCAAGTTGAGAGTAAACAAAAAAAAAGGGAAAATATTATACAAATATAGATACAGTGCTTTAGAAATAAAGTGAAGTAAATCAAAAAAGGGTAATTATAAAAAAATTATTATTTATATATAGATAAAATTTTATTTGAGAAATAGTGCAAAATGAAAAGTCAAGATAGAAAACTAAATGATGTTCAAAATAAAAACTTTTTTAGCAATCAAAAATTACTGAAGGTGCTTATTTACATTTTGATTTTATTTATCGCCTTTTTGGTTTTTGCAAGTTTTGATTCGCCTATCAAAGCAAGTGCTGCCGAATTTAACCTCATCAGCGATTATTCTGATGTAAATTTTTCATTAAGTAGCGTTGGATCAGCAACAACTGTATCAGCTGTTGATCAGACAATTTCCACACCTGTAGGTACAAATAATAGGGGATTATATTGGACAAGCGGTTCTCCTGATATAAAAATGGATGCTGAAATTACAACAACAAGACCAGAGGCAACTTATGCATTTGTAGTATATTATAGATTTATATTGTCGGACTCAATCCTTAGTGCAATGAAAGCTGGAAATATAAGTAGTATAAACGTAACTGCAGACCCAGCAAAAGCAAGAGTTCCAGGATATTTGATAAATGCTGGAAATATGAGTGTACAAGCTTTTGCTGCTTTAACGCCAGAAATGCAATCATCAGGACTTCTTAATTCTGCCATACAAGCAGGATCAATAGCTTTTTCTTCAACAAAACATACCGCCACAATAAAAAAAGATAATGACCTTACTGCTTCTGCTAATTTTACATTTTCCAATGCTTTAAATTATGATACCAAAAAAGAAATTGTTGTAGGCTATGTTATTCGATTTGATAAAAATAAAAATGTAAAGCCAAAGCTAGTGGCAGACAGTTTTAAATCTGCTTCTATAACAGTTTCATATCAAGCCCCAAAAGTTAAATTTGAAGATATTGATGGTGGTTTTAAAAACATGGGATTAGCCTATGATGTTTCAGGATTATCAGATTCAGACAAAGAATTATTGTTTAGTAATGATGGTTTAACAATTGGTTTTGCAACAAATTTTACTGTCACAATAAAAACACTTTGGAATAACACATTAGATGAATTTTATTTATTTAGAAAATATGATTATTCTTACGAGGTTACAAATCCTAGTGATCATTTTCAAAAAACTTACGTGAGTCAATCTCAACCAGGACTTGTGAAAATGCCAAGTCATAGCGAAGGTGTAATTTCACTTAATTTTAATGCTAGCAATACAACGGCAGGGAAGCATATTGTAGACCATGAAGTAGTAAAAGTTAAAATTGAATGGTCAGGAGTAGGAACTTCCAATCAAACTCAATTTTTATACAAACAAGATGAAGATTTCAATGATGTTGGACAAGCACCAAGTATTTATGTTTATGAAAATGGTGAAAATAACGAAAACGGACGGAAAAAAATTGTTCGCGATCCTACT
>DUUO01000063.1 GCA_012841525.1 Clostridiales bacterium | reverse complement strand
TGCATATAAGAAATTAAAATATAGCAGTTGTAAGAAAAACAAAAATTTCTAAATGCTGTTGTTGTATATAAGAAACTAAAATATGGCAGTTGTAAGAAAAACAAAAATTTCTAAAATATGTATAGTTGCTATTTTTGTAGCTTTGTTTTTAGCTATAATTTTTTTACCATTTTTGAATTCAAATCAAATTGCTTATGCTGATGAACAAGGGCAAGGAGATCAAAACTTAGCGTTTACAGTTGATGCTGGAGATTTTGTTCCAGGGACATATTTACAAAAAGATGTAGATGCTTTGCCTGTATTTGAGCTTGCTTTTTCTAGATTAGGTGCATCAGAAATTACGAGTCTTTATGGTTTAGAGCTCTTTTTAGAATATGTAGAGCTTGAAAATGTTGTAAATGATATAGGGGCTGTTGCTAGTTCATTAAACTGGACAGATTTAAAAATTGATGGAGCACAAGGAAGAGCAAATTTTGATTCAGTATCAAACAAGGGATATTTATCAGCAGAATATTTAATAGATAGATTTTTAGAAAATCCAGCAAATCAAGGTGCTCAAAAATACAGAAGGATGATATATTTTAGAGCAAAGCGAGAAAATGTTGATAACCCTGGAACATTTTCATATTACTACTATACTTTTCCTGTTTGGGATGTTTATGTGAATTTAGTTCCTCCTGAAATGGAAAGTAAATATGAAATGGAAATAACACCATTTGGTTTTATGCCAAGTGTTATGACATATAAAACTCAGCTTCCAGAAGAAGGCATGGGCTTTAGTGTAAGGTTTTTATCAGAAAGCACTCAAAATAATATGAGTTCTATGATTTTGTATTTTGCTATAGTTAGCGAAGACATTACTGACTCTGGACAAATTAGCGATAATGCTTGGAGTCAATTTCCAAATATGAATGACCCTAGAATTACTTTAGCAAAAAAGGATGTTGACTTAAATACTTCATATTTTCCAGATCAACAAGGAGTAAATAGAAGGCATATATACTTTAAAGTTCAAGATAATAGTGCTGGTGAAGTTACATTCCTTTCACCTTCATGGTTTAAGATAATACTTGATCCTATATCAGAACCATCTGATTTGCAAATATTAAATATTGAAGCAACATATGATGGAAACAGAACTTATCCAATTCATATTTCTGATCAATCAGATTTACCAAAAGTTTGGTCCAAAGAAGGTATTAGATTAGAAGTAAATGTTAATTTACAAGAATCAACAGAAGTTAGTGCTCATTTTGTTAGAGGTATTTTAGCAAATCAACAAATCCAATTTGATTATAATTCTGAAACTGCAAGATATAAGGCAAATATTTTAGTTGAAGACATTGATGTTGGACACGAAAGTATTGGAATGTATTCTGGCGAATTAAAAATTGTTGCAAGTGCAGGCAATTTTGTTATAGAGCAGTCGATATATGTTTATATTGATAAAACAACCCCAAATATTGCATGTGATGCAATAACTGAAAATGGTGATTCATATAACTATGGAGATCCAAGTGCTTGGGCTTATCAAAATATCGTTTTTGAAGTATTAGACATAGAAAGAACACGACCAATTTCTGGTGTAAAATATGAATATTTAAGTGAGAATGGTTGGCAACTTTTAACTCCTGCAGGCGATAAGAAAAAAGTCACAATATCAAGAACACAAGATGTATACATAAGAGCTACAACAGGTGCTGGGAAAATTAATATGCTTGCAACAAAGGCAAGAATTGATAAAAAAACACCTAAATTAAAGATTGTTGCAAAAGACGGAAAAAATGCAGATGGCAAAGAAATATTGTCTGCTGATTATAATTTGGACGGAGAATCTTTAGGAAATAGAAGAATTGGTTATGCTCAAGATAAAATAACTTTTGAATTATCTAATTTAACAACACAAGATCAAACCGCAAACACCATTAAATATTATTGGAAAAAATCGACAGATCCCGATGCAAGTTATGAGCAAATTCAAGTAGGTGCTTCTAATAAGTATATTTTTGTTTTAGAAAATAAAAATTTAGATACATATATGCCAATGGTTAATATCAAAATAAATATTAAAATAGTGGCAATGACTGGACTTGGAGAAACTAAAGACTTTATAGTAACAATTTTACCAAGTGGTTTTTCTGTTAGGATGGATTTAGACTTGGAAAGTATTCCAAAAGTACCAAGTAAAATAGGCGAAAAAGTAAATGATGAAATCATTATGTGGTATGCTGAGGCTTTACCTGTAACATTTATCGCAGGAAATAACATTACATCACTTGGTGCTTCACAATACAAAGCATTTAGTTTTATTAAAGGACGTGAAGAAGATACAACTAAAGAATTACCATTAGAAATAGATTCAAATCAACATGGTGTTCCAGCGGGTAACATTAGAATGAAAGGCTATATCGATAGGAGTCTAAAAAATGAATCACTTGGTTTTTATCTAGTAGATAAAGCAGAAAATAAAGTTAATTTAAATGCAAGCACTACTCCAATGGAACCGATGTTCACACCTAATCTTTATTTAGATACTCAAGTTCCAGAGGCATATTATGAAAGATTTATTGTAGGTGGTTCAGGTGATCCAAAAAGATTGAATGATGGTGATTGGGCAAAGGGTGTTGTACAAGTTGTTATAAATATTGATAAAACCAAATTACCTTATTCAGGAGTTGCTTTATTTGAAGTATATGAAAATGGCGGTGAAGCATCAACTGAAGTTTCAGGTAAACAAGACACAGCAACAAAAATTATTTATTCAATAAGAAAAGAAGTGAAAGGCGTATATAGATATATGCTTCGTTCAGGTTCTGGAATAGGCTATGAAATAGTGGTTGAAGTTAATATTGATAATACTGATATTGTGCTACGCGAAATAAAAGCAAAGACTATTGACAATACTGGACAAACAATAAAAGATAATTTAGCAATTGATGGAACTGAAAAAGTTTCTTCAACAATAAGAATTAATTTTGATACAAATCATCAAGATCATTTTTCATTTGAATATATTGATTTTTCTAATAGTGGAACTCCAGATAGTCCAGATGCTGGACCTACATTAATATCTGATAGAGATTATTTTGATATTTCAATGCCATTAGTTGGCGGCGAAGGACTTAAACAATTTGGTTTTAGATTATACTCTAAAGCAAAAGATCAAAATGAAGAAGTTTCGACGACTGGACCTGGATATGTATTTGTAAAATTTGCATATGATACAAGGACATATTATATTACATCTTCTCCTTCAAGTTCTGGTCAAAATTGGCAAACTTCTGCAACACGAGTAGATTTGAAACTTGCTGATACCACTGCAAATATAAAAATAATTAAATATCAAGTTAGGATAGATTTGGCATCAGCCCCAACAGATACATATGGTGGTTGGATTGATATAGACGCAATACCAAATTCTGCAGAGGGTGAATATTCTCTATCATATTTATTCCCAGGATTAAAATGGTATTTTAATGATGAAGAGAGATTAAAAGATATTGGTGTTACAAATATTGGAACATTATATGCTGACTTGACGCAAGACCAAAGACAATACGCTTCTTATAATGGGAATTTGTATTTTAGAGCAATTAGCGAAAGCGGAATGCCAAGTAATGAAGCAGTAGTCAAAATCAAACAAGATACATCAGCAGTTAATCCAATATATGGATTGTATCAAGAATCAGGAGAGATAGATTTTGCAGCAGGCAGCTATCTTGCTTATTCCAAGCAAGATTTTAAATATTGGGCACCTGAAAAGAACTATCCTTCAAAAGCATTAATTATTGCAAATAAGGCAGAAGTTAAATACTATTACTATGCTCCAGAAGCTACAGATAATGAAGTGCCAGATGTAAACTCAACAAACTGGAAAGAAGTAAATATGTTAACATCTGCATATATTTTGGATTCCCGACAAGCATTTTATTGGCTAAAAGGCACAAGAGCCGATACATCGGAAATTGTGAAATTGATCATAAATAAACAAGCCGAAGATAAACCTCTTACTATTAGTTTTGTCGATGCTGAAAATGGTAATTTAGGAAATCAAGATAATCTATATTTATTTGAATGGGTACAAAGAGCTGGAATTACTGTTAAAGTAAAAAGTCTATCAAAAGTTTATTACTGGTATAAAATTGGCGAAGAAGATTGGATGCCATATTTTGATACTGCTATGGAGCCTGGTATAGAATATACAGATTTTTCAAGAACTTTAATTTTTGTAGGAGATGCAAGCTATGCAACTGATGATGAGCAATCACATGCAAAAGTAGTAAACATCAAAAATACAGTTAAAATTAAGGTAACAAATCAAGCAGGCGATGAGGCAATTTTAGCAACAAATTTCTACATAAAAATTGATGTAAATTATCCAAAACTTGATGAAGAAAATATAGTTATTAAAAATATTTCAGGCGAAATCATTAATATAGATAATATAGAAAATCTTAACACAGTTTGGTATCCAGAAGATTTAGTTATTGAAATTTTAAGAAATCATGAAAACTCAAGTGGTGTTGAGTATTCATATCGTTTAGAAGGTCAAAGTGAATATGTCCCAATAGGAAATAATAGATTAAATACCAATAATATAATTGGCTTCCCAGCAAAAGGAGGCATCGCTACAATAGTTTTAAGGGCAGAACAAAAGTCCCATAGTTATTCAAAAGAATTTACGCTTTCATTTAAAATTGATAAAGTTACACCAGACTTTTTGTTAGAAGGAATTGCATATAAAAACATAAATGAAACTTTAACTCAAATTGGCGGTAAATTGGCTTCTGGTACTTGGATAAATGCAGATGAAGTTAAATTATCCATTAGACCAAGAGAAGATTCTATCGCGATTTCACCATCTAGATATTTTAGATATGCTATGGATGAGAATGCATGGGTTGAAATAAATATTGAAGAACCATATAAAATAAGATCTTTAGAAACTGTACAAATTAAGTGCGTAACTGAGGCTGGTAGAGAAATTACTAAAGTTTTCCAAGCAAATATTGATAATGTAGCTCCAACAATAAATGCTGGTAAATTCCAAAATCCAACATCACCAGAAAATCCGACAGATCCATTAGTATATAACGAATATTATATAGATCAACAAATAACATATATTGAGGATAACTTAAAATTTGCTGAATATAACGGATATCCTTTGTCATATGGGCATATTATAGCAACAAATACAATAGATAATACTGTTGAATATGTTCACATTGTTATTGAAGATCTTGCAGGAAATAGAAGTGAGTTAAAGTTCAAGATGAGACCATTCCCACTAACTGCTATGGGAGAAGAAAGTGCAATAACTTTAAGCGAAGAACACTTAAATATGCTTATAGAATATGAAAATCAATATCTAGAGGCAAAAGAGACTGGTTCACTTTCTAGTTCTAGAGATGAATATTTTGCAGCACAAATTGCAAGATTAAAAGATAGAGTTGCTACAATGGAAAAGCAAATTGCAGATTTCCAAGCATTTTTAAGAGACTTTGATCCAAGAGCAACATTTGAATTGCATTTAGATTTCGAAAAAATGAAATCATATTGGGATAAATTTTATTCTGGCGATCCTTTAATTGAATATCCTCAATGGCAACAAGAACAAATTGTAGATGGATATGAAAATAAATTTGAAAACTTTAAGGCAGAATATAACAAGCTACTTAGAAAAATGGTCGCTGTTGTTAGAGTCCAAAAAAGCATTGCGGCATTACCTGCAACTAATGTAGTTGTGGCTTCTGACTATCAAAATGTCATGGCAGTATATGCAAAATATATTGAACTTGAAAGTGATCAAAAAGCAGTATTTAATTCAAATCTCAAAAACAAAATAATTGAATTAAAAAGAATTTGTGAAGTTTACTTATTACAAGATGAGGTAACAGGAGTTGAAATTTATGGTGAAACTTTAGTTGCAGAAAATCCAGGCAAACAACTAATAGTTCAAAATATTGATAAAAATAGTGAGGTTTTTGTATCTATACAAGATTATTTAATGCAAACACAGACTTCTGAACAAGCAAGAAGTGTTGTTTCAATAAACAGTTTGTCTTTAAGCGGAACTGGTTCATCATATGATCTTGGAACTTTTAATATAACACTTACAATTCCTGAAGAATATAGGCAATATAAGTTATTTGCTGTATATAGAAGAGCACAAGATAGAACTTTACATCTTGTAGATAATGTTCAAAGAACAGCAGATGGTAAACAAGTTTTCTTCCCATCAACTGAGCTTGGCACATATGTGCTTGCAGCATCTTCAAACATTCAACCAAGAAGTGATTCAGGCGAAATTTATGGAACAATAGCGGGAATTGATATTAACGCTGAAATACTTACATATATTACCTTTACGGTCATAGGAATATTTATTGTATTTTTAGTTGTAATAATTATAGTTTCGGTAAAGAGAAAACGCTTCCTTGCAAAATATAACAAAGCTCATAAAGGTGCCTTAGTTAAACGTGGAATTGATAATATTCCAAAAGGCAATCCAGCGCCAGCATCTAACCCTGCAAGACCAGAAGAACGAATTCCTACTGAAAAAGTTGTTAGATACAAAACTAGAAAATCTAAAAAGAAACTTAAATAAGCCTAAACAAAGGCTTATTTTTTTGTCTAATTACAATAAAATAAACTAAGTCAAATGATGTGTAATTTTGTAGATATAATATGCATTTACTACTAGTTTGGAGACTGAACAAATATATTAACTAAGTCAAAAGCAACGCAATGTTTTGTATGTATTTATTACTAGTTTATGACCTTAAAAAAAAGCAAAAAACTAAAGATTATGTTCAAAAAAATTACACTTACTTTTAAGCCTTTATTTGATAAAAATAAATTGCATATAACACTATATAAAACAGCATAAAAATTTATCGCTTTTTAAAAATGCCCCTTTATTTATGCTTTTATTGGTGTTATAATAGTAGATGTGATATTGTTTATCAAAAATTGAGAGGGTTATTGGTAAACTATCATAAAATTCTTCCAAACTCAGCAGCAATTATGTTGAAATTTAATATATTTATGAGGAGGTAAAAATGGCATATTCAGAAAGGACACAAGCATTTGTCAATTTGTATGCAGGTATTGGTGTACTTGAAAAATATCTAGAGATTGATGAAAGTGCAAGAGAGCTCGCAAAACAACACAATGTGGCAATTCGTTTTTTAGTTAAAGATGGTCCAGATGGTGTTGTGGATATTAAAGATGGTGCATGTAAGGTATATCCTTATGACGAAGAATCAAAGGCAAATATAGTATTGTATTTTGATTCATGTAAAAAATTTAATAGGCTAGTTGCAGGAGAAGATGTTATGCCTATTCCATTGAAAGGACTTTTCAAAGTATTAAAACTTATGGCAAAGCCAGATCAGTGGTTTAATGTATTAACAGGAAACATGGCAGATTTAATGCGAAAGACAGAATTTGCAGACGAAGCAGAAAAGAAACTTTCAGTAACGCTTGCTTTTTATGCAATGACTTTAGGAGCGGTTGCACTTGGTAATGTTGATCCTATTGCACAACACGCAATGAGAGCGACTGTTGATGGCGAAGTTGCACTTGGCATTAGAGATGTTGCCTATTCAACTATTTTGAAATCTGGTGGAAAAGATGGTAAATTCACTGCAATTTTAGCAAAAAGTGAAAAACCAAGAGCAATAATGGAATTTGCTGATATTGATACTGCTGGTGGCGTTATAAACGGAACACTAGATGCTATGACCGCTGTTTCAACTGGAAGGTTAGAAACCAAAGGACATATGCTAATGTTAGATAACTTTAACAAATTAGCAGCAATATTACCAAAATATCTATCTTAGGATTTAAGGATAAGGAGGCAATTAAAATGACATATACATATAATAAAAATGTAGAATTGATGATGAGAGCAGCAAAAGTTGTTCCAAATGGTGTTTATGGACACTTAGGACCAGCAGAAGGCTGTATGATACCGATGTCTGCATATCCATTTTTTGTTTCAAAGGCAAAAGGCAGTGAAATGTGGGACGTAGACGGAAACCGCTTTATTGACTATATGTGCGGTTATGGTCCAAACATATTAGGATATTGTGATCCTGAAGTTGATGCAGCTGCTATTGATCAAATGAAAAAAGCAAACTGTACAACACTTTGTGCAGATGTAATGGTAGATTTTGCAGAATTATTAACTGACACAGTTAAAAAAGATTGGGCGTTTTTCTGTAAAAACGGTGGTGATGTAACATCACTTGCTGTATTAGTTGCTCGTTTCTATACAGGGAAACCAAAGATCGTTTTTGTAGATAACTATTATCATGGTGTAGCACCTTGGACGCAAAGACCAGATACACCAGGAACATTGGAAGATGATTGTAAAAACCGTTATCAAGTTAGATGGAATGATGTAGAACAAGTTAGACAATTATTTGAAGAACACGGAAATGAAATTGCTTGCTTTATTTCAACTCCATACATGCATGGTAACTTTATTGACAATGAAATGCCAGCTGAAGGATATTGGCAACAAATTCGTGATCTATGTACAAAACATGGAATCCTTTTAATCATTGACGATATTCGTTGTGGCTTTAGATTGGATACTAGTGGTTCTGACCATTATTTTGGTATAGAAGCAGACCTAATTACATTCTGCAAAGCATTAGCAAACGGTTATCCAGTTTCAGCGCTTTGCGGAAAAGAATTTTTGAAAGGTGCTGTTGCTTCAATTCCATATACTGGTTCATATTGGCTACAAGGTATTCCATTTGCAGCTGGTGTTGCAACATTGAATAAATTAAGAAATACTGATTCAGTAGGTCATATGAAAGCAATGGGTGAAAGAGTATGTGCAGGTTTAGCAAAAACTGCAAAAGAATTGAAAGTTCCTCTACATATTAGTGGATCACCATCAATGTTCTATTTGAGAATTGCAGATGAACTAGGAAACTTCTTATTGCATCAAGAATGGATTGCAGAGTGTGTAAAACGTGGAGTATTCATTACAAACCACCACAACCACTTTACCAATATGTCATTGACACCTGAACTTGTTGATGAAACTATCACAATAGCATCAGAGGCTATGGAAGTTATGGTTAAAAATCATCCAGAAGTATTTAGATAATCAAATCTACAACTTAATTAAAATTAGAGCTACGATATTTGTAGCTCTTTTTTTTGGCTTTATTTTCCAAAACCAAAATATTGAAAAAATAATATTGTTTGAGTAATTAGATTAAATGACTATTAATTCAAATATCAGGCAATATGTTATATATTGGAAGGTAGTGCAATATATCATTAACTCAAATATCAGATTATATTAATGACGGAAAAACTATTTTTGTTATATATCTATTAACTCAAATATAGACAGATATAATGTTTGCAAAAGCAGTGCAATATTAAACATTAAAATGAACAAAGACAAATAGGTTTTAATGCTACAAATTTCAATATAAATCAAAAGATAAGCGATGAGTACATAATTGTACTTTTAGTAAAATAGAGTGTTGTATTGTAAATACTACTTGCGTCTAAATAAAATAACTAAATATTGCTTACAATAAAAAAGGTAGCGCGAGCTACCTTTTTGTAATAAAATCAAACTTTCCGCTTTTAATTAGTTGTCTTCGTTTTCAGCATCTGTGCTTACTTCTTCGACTTCATCATCAACATCTTCTAGTGGATCATATTGATAATCTTCATCGCCTTCTTTACCTTTAGCGGCTTTAGCTTTTGCTAATATATCTTGCATTTTTTTGCTATCTAAGTATATATTTCCAAGAGCAGCAACAACAACAAATATTAAAGCACCAATTAGTACAACACCATATGTTATTGAAAATTCATAGAAGTCGCTTGAAGGATTAGTATTTGCTTGGAAGCTACCATAGATTCCCATTATTAAAACTATTGCAATTAAAATAGGAGCAATGAATTTTGTAAGGTAATACCATGTTTCTTGAACCCATTTTTTCTTGCTGATATTTGTTTGAGAACTTTCAAACATTTGATATAAGTCGGATTTTTTAATTAGCCAGCCTACTGTAAGTACAGAACCAAATGCGACAATTGGCATTAAAATTTGATTTGTAATTTCATCAAAATATGTTAGTAGATCTACTTTTCCAGCAAGCATAAATCCAGAGACTGGGCTGAAACTTAAACTAATAAACATTGATAAGATTCCTAAAATCAAACCAAAAACCCAAGTTGCTTTCTTTCTGTTCCAATTTAATCTTTTAATGGTATATTGTGATACAACTTCTAAAAGACTTATTAATGAAGTAAGTGCAGCAAATGCAACAAGCAAGAAGAATAAAAATCCAAAGAATTGTCCACCAGGCATTTGTGCAAATAATGTTGGAAGAACAATAAATATCAATCCAGGGCCTGAAGCATCACTAACAAGTGTTGGATCAATTGCAAAAATTGTAGGGAATATTATTAATCCTGAAACTAGAGCAAAGAATGTATCTAAACCTACAACCGTTAAAGCAGATTTACCTAAATCCATCTTTTTACCTGTGTAACTACCATATGCAACCATAATACCCATACCAAGAGATAAACTGAAAAATGATTGAGACATAGCAGCGACTACACCATTCCAACCAAGGGCTTTAAAATCAAATGAGCCAATGTAATATTTAACACCAGCACCAGCGCCTTGTGCACCAGGTTTTGTAGGTAATGCAAGAGCATAAATTGCAAGGAACAATAACATTATAAATAAAGTTGGAAGTAAAAATTTACTTGCTTTTTCAATTCCTTTATCAACACCTTTTGCAACTATATATATTGTAATTACCATAAATACTAAAGACATAATAGGAGCAAAATATGATGAAGTTATAAAATTTCCAAAATAATCACCTGCACCAGCTGCGGCAAAATTTGCTTCAAAAATATAGTTTAGTGTATATTTTGTTGACCAACCACCAATAACTGTGTAATAAGCAGTAATGAAAAATGGAACAGCAACAGCTAGTAATCCTATCCATTTCATCCCTTTTCCACCTCTTTCATAAGCATCAACTACACTGCCTCTTGTTACTCTTCCAAGTGCAATTTCAGCAATCATTACAGTTGCGCCTAGAAATAAAACCATTAATAGGTATACTAGCACGAAAGCTCCGCCACCATACTTTGAAACTTGCCATGGGAATCTCCAAATATTACCAAGACCTATGGCACTTCCTGCAGCAGCGAAGATGAATCCGATTTTGCTAGCAAAACCTTTTTCTTTGATTTTTACTGAATCCATAAAAACCCCCTCAGTTAATAATCTTTTTTTATTAATAATATAAAATTATTCTTATAGTATTATAGATATAGGGTGTTTGTCAAGTCTGTTTTTAATACATTTATTTATATTTTTAAATTTATTCTCTTATTATTTGTATTTTTTCACTTACAATTTGTTAAACTTGACATATTGTGTCAAAAATGATACAATTAATTATAATATTAAAAATATACAAAAATATGATTTATTGTAAATTTAATAAAAAAATGCAAAATTTTTAGCAATAATAACATATATTTCATATACGGTTTTATGTTTAAATATAATTAAAATATTTAGACTTTGTACTAAAATTAACTGAAATGAAAAAATGGAAAATTTATTGCATTAAAAAAATAACACAATTTAATATTTTATTTAGAAAAATTTTTGGAGGGAAAAATGGAAGGCGTAATTGTAGGGTTGCTGATTGTTGCAATAGTGATTATTGTACTTGTTTCAGTAATACTTGTTTATTTGTTAAAAAAACAATCATTTTCAGGTGAAGGCTATGACGCTAGTAAAATAAATGAAAAATTAGATGTTGCAGTAAAAAGCTTAAATGATATACGAATCGAAACTGGAAAGATGCAAACAGAGTTTAATGTAAAGCTCGAGGCTTTTGAGAAAAGTAATGCAGCATTGAGAGAAGGTAATACAGAATTTATTAAAGAGCTAAAAAATTCTACTGAAAAAGAACTTAAAAAAAGCGGCGAAATTTTAGAAAACAACTTGAAAAATATTGAAGAGCAACTTGAAAAAATAGGCGAAAGAGTTTCAAATTCTCTAAAAGAAGTAAGAGAAGATAATACAAAACAACTTGAAAAAATTAGAGAAACAGTTGATGAAAAACTTCAAAAAACTCTAGATGAAAAATTGAAAGCAAGTTTTGATTCTGTTACAAAACATCTTGCTGATGTAAGCAAAAAGATGGGAGAAATAAATGAATTGACTTCGGGTGTTCAGTCACTACAAATGACACTATCGGGTATCAAAACTCGTGGAAATTGGGGTGAGATGCAACTTGAAAATATATTGAAAGATATTTTAGCACCAGCACAATATGAATTCCAAAGTACTTTAGGAGTAATTGCAAGCAGTGCTCAACAAGTAGATGCTGCAATATTAATGAGAACCAAAGAAGGATATGTTCAATATATACCAATTGACTCAAAATTTCCAACTACTGAGTTTATGAAAATGAACTCTGTTTTGTTGGAAGGTGATAAAGAGATGTATAAAAAATTGCAAAAAAATCTTGAAAGCAAAATTTCGGAGCAAGCAAAAACTATATCAAAATATATTGAGCCACCTAGAACAACAGATTTTGCTTTTATGTTTTTACCAACAGAAAGTTTGTATGCTGAGGTTATGAAGATATCTGGTTTATATGAAAAATTACAAGCAAAATACAAAGTTATAGTAGTAGGGCCTGGGACTTTAACTCCAATGCTTTATGGATTATACCAAGCATATAAAAATTATCAAATTCAATTAAAGGGACAGGAAATTCAAGAAATTCTTGTCGAAGTAGCAGAAAACTTTAATGTGTTTGAAGAAAATATTAAAAAAGCTATCAAGCAAGCACAAAACTTACAAAAAACATTAGTAAAAACAAGCAAAAAATCTGAAAAAATCCTAAATAAAATAGAATTAACTATGATAGATGATGAAAATTTACGAAAGCTTGATTCTGTTTCTGATAAAAAAGCAATAGAAAATGATAGCGATGAAGGAGACGATACAGACGATTAATATTTTGACGCGAATATGCATATTAGTAATGTAAGCTGATATTTATTTAAACACATTTAAAATATTAGGCACATAAATTAAAAAGGGCAGTTATAGTTAACTGCCTTTTTATATACAAATTAAATTATGATAAGTATTTTTACCATTTGTTTCTAACTTTTTCTGCAAAACCTAATTTATCTTTAATTATTATTTCTGTTCCATCGTCTAAAATTGCTTTACCAGAAAATAGACCAAAAACTTGATGAGGTATCATCGCAATAACTCCAATGCTTACTTTATCATATCTATCGATTATTGGCTTAAAATCAAGTTCTAATCTTCCATCTGAAGATGTAAATGTCCAATCTTCCATATATCTAGGTTTGCCTTCATCATCTCCTGGAATATTAAATTTCACTTGTTCAATTTTATGTGCCGTTCCATCATAAAATAACATATTTTCTGAAGCAGCAGATGTATCGCCAAAGCCATAGCCAATATTAAAGCCAAATGTCTTTCCATCATCTAGGTATGTTTGAAAACTTCCCCAATACCAAGTATTATCATATGTCCAAACTCCTCTTCCCCAATCTAATGTACCTAGTGCATCGGAAACATCATATTTTACATCTCCAATTGAAAAATAGCCTTTTGCTTTTTGGCAATTAATTTTTGCATTGTAATAAAAATGTTTTGGTTTTTCAAAAGGAGTTGCAATGAACATATATTCTTTTGGAATATCATATAGTATTATGTCAACTAACAATTCTTCTTTATTTAGTCCAAATTTAGGAAATTTTGCATATAAGTGTCTTTCATTGCCATCATTAGTGATGCTAAATTCTGCATCTCCAATTTTCCTGCCAACATCTCCAATTTCAGGATTTGGTGGCATATTAAATTTACCAAGAGGAAATGCGGTTGCTCTACTTCTATTAATTTGATAAGGTGTTTCAAAATCTAAAAATGATGCGGAAATAACACCAATAAAACCAGCATCTGATATTGTCAAGCAAAGTCCCCATTTTTGATTTCCTATATAATAATAGTCCCATTCTTTTATTCTAATTTTTTTCGCTTTAATTTGATTTCTATCATATTGAAGATAATATTTTTTAGAATATCCTGGAGTTTTAATATCCCCATTTTCATCAAGTAGTGGAGCAGGGCTTGTAATCTCCACCATATCTTTTAACTTAACCATAAAACCACCTCTTTTTTATTCAAGATTTATATAATCATTATATGTTAAATGTATTTGATTTTCAACTTTTGTCATTTTTTTTGTGTTTTGAAATAATATGTTGTTAAGTCTAAAGGTAAGTGGTGGCTATACGAAAAAATGTAATATCTTAAGTTAAATTTTTTATCTAATGAATTATTAATAAATTGAGATAAAATTTTGTTAGATAGATACATAAAAAAACAAGTTGAGATTTTATTAATTTGTGCTAATATATCGCATATTTTTGGAGGGTTTGTGCTCTAAAATTTATGTTTTTTTATTGGCTTTCTACATTGACATATTAAAAGTTCGTTGTATATAATGAATAAGGTGGAGTAGAAAATTTTATACTAAAAAAACATTTATTATTATGCGAAAAATAGGATTTGATAACGAACGTTATAAAAAGATGCAAACCGAAAGCATTTTAAAACGAATGCAGGAATTTGACAACAAATTATATATGGAATTTGGCGGCAAAATGTTTGATGACTTTCATGCCGCTAGAGTATTACCAGGTTTTGATCCAAATGTTAAATCCGAAATTTTACAAAATTTAAAAGACCAAATTGAAGTAATTTTATGCATAGGTGCTCCAGATATTGAAAACAATAAAATGAGGGCAGATTTTGGCATCACTTATGGTGATGAATTAATTAGATTAACAAAACTTTTAAAGGAAAGGAAAATTCCAATAAATAGCATAGTTATTACTCAATATAACGATCAAGTTGCAGCTGATATATTTAAAAAGCAACTTACAAGAATGGGCTTTAAGGTTCATGTTCATAAATATACAAAAGGTTATCCAAATAATATTGATGTTGTAGTTTCCGATCAAGGCTATGGTGTAAATTCATATATAGAAACATCAAAACCAATTGTTATTGTAAATGCACCTGGTGCAAGAAGTGGTAAACTGGCAACTTGCTTATCTCAACTTTATCATGAATACAAAAGAGGAAATAAAGCAGGATATGCGAAATTTGAAACTTTCCCAGTATGGAATTTGCCAATAAAACATCCAGTAAACATTGCATATGAGGCAGCAACAGTTGATATTAGCGATCGTAATATGATTGACTACTATCATTTTGAAGCATATGGAGAAAGCGTTGTAAATTACAATAGAGATTTAGAAGTTTTCCCAATTGGCAGTAATATATTACATAAAATAATGGGCAGAGATGTATATAAATCACCAACAGACATGTCAATTAATATGGTAGGTAATGCAATAATTGATGATGAAGTTGTTCAAGAGGCTGGCAAACAAGAAGTAATAAGAAGATATTTCTTTGCAAATACTGAATATAGACTTGGTCGTATGGATTTAGAACATGCCAGAAGAATTGAAAGATTAATGCAAGAAATAGGGGTTCAACCATCAGATAGAGTTGTAGTTGGTAAAGCTCTTGAAGTTTCTAAAAAAAACAATAGACCTGCAATAGCACTAGAATTAGAAAATGGAAAAATCATTACAGGTAAAGAAAAAGAAACAATAAATGCCGCTGCTAGCGTAATAATGAATGCAATTAAAGAACTTGCAGGAATTGATGATGATATTGATTTAATTAGCCCAAGTGCAATAGAAACAATACAAAGATTAAAAAAAGATGCATTAAAGTTAAGTTCTGATAGATTAAGTTTAGAAGAGGCATTAATTGCTCTTGCTTTTTCAGCAGCATCTAATCCAACTGTTTCACTTGCTTTAAAACAATTAAAACGTTTATGTAATTGCGAAGCTCATTCATCGATAATGATAGCAGAATCAGAGCAACAAATGTTTCATAGATTAGGTATAAATATCACATCTGAACCAGTTTATGTTTTGCCTCAAAACGGAATTAAAAATTAGTTTTTTGCTTTTAATATTTTCAGTGAAATTTAAAATATAGATTATTGAAACAGGCAAATTTATTGCCTTGATTTTGAGTGCTTTAATTGTTATTTATACGCTGTTTTGATATAATTTGCATAATATGAAAATAAAGTTTGACACAAATAAAAAAATAGGAGTTGCTGTTTCTGGTGGGGTAGACAGTATGGTCTTACTTGACTTGATGTTAAAGCAATCAAAAAATATTATTGTGTTAAATGTAGAACATGGAATACGCGGAATAGATTCTCAAAAAGATACTAATTTTGTTAAGCAATATGCAAAAGATATTGGCGTGGATTTTATATCAAAATCAGTAGATGCAATTTCATATTCAAAAGAAAAAAATATTTCAGTTGAACTTGCTGCAAGAGAACTTAGATATCAATTTTTTGATTTGTTAATTGAAGAAAAAATAGTTGATGAAATTGCTCTTGCTCACCATTTAGACGACCAAGCAGAAACAATTTTAATGCGAATATTCAGAGGGACTGGAGTTAGAGGACTTCGTGGCATAATTGATAGAGAAGGATACATTCATCCATTGATTAGTATATCAAAAGTAGATATATTGGAATATGCAAAGAAGAATAAAATCCCCTTTGTTAATGACCATACTAATTTAGAATCTGACTATACTAGAAATTATATTAGAAACGAAATTATGCCTTTAATAAAAGAAAAATATTCAGATGTTTTAAGTTCATTTGATATATTATCTAAAAATGCAATTGAAGTTGAAGATTATCTTTTAACAAAGATTATTAAATATGAATATATCGATCAAAATACCATATATTTACCTTTTTCTATTTTCAATTTACATCCTCTAATTTTCAAAAAATCGATTGTGGAAGCTCTTAGATATTTTGGGATAGAAAAAGATATTGAATTTGCAAATTTAGAGGAAATACAAAAACTATGTAAAGCAGAAAACAACAGTGTTATTCATTTACCTTTTGGTGTTGATGCGATTAAAGAATACGAAAAATTTGTATTTTGTAAAAGGCAACAATTAAGTCCATATTCTAAAAAGTTTGATATTAATAAGACATATGAATATGCAGGTAGAGAATATGTTTTCAAAAATTCTATGCCTAAAAAAGAAAAAGGTTTTTTTGATGCAAATAAATTACCAAATGATTTAGTTATTAGAACTAGAAAAGATAAAGATATGTTTACTCCATGCAATGGAAAACAAAAATTGCTATCAGATTATTTAACAGATAAAAAAATCCCAAAAAGAATAAGAGATTTTTTATTAGTGGTAGCAAAAGATAGTGAAGTTTTTATGATAGTTGGAATAGAAATTTCAGATAAAATAAAAATAACTTCAGATACAAAAAAAGCATATTATTTTAACGAATTAAAATATAACAAATAAATAAAAATAACTTCAAACACAAAATAAGTACATTATTTTAACGAATTAAAATATAACTAACAAATTAAAATAAGTTCAAACATAAAACAAGTACATTATTTAATGTATAAAATATGATTAATAAACAAAAAAATTAAAAAGGAGACTAATAAATGATGAATAAAGATATTGATAGGATATTAATTTCTAATTCCGAAATTGAAAAGAAAACAAAAGAAATTGCAAAACAAATAACAAACGATTACAAAGGTGAAGAAGTCCTTGTAGTTGGTATTTTACGTGGTTCTGTTTTGTTTTTTGCTGAACTTGTAAAAAATATTGAGTTAGATTTAATGTTTGACTTTATGTATGTGTCAAGTTACGGTACAGGCACAGAATCCAGTGGTGAAGTAAAAATTGTTAAAGATATAAATCAATCAATTAAAGGGAAAAATGTGCTCATAATAGAAGATATCATTGATACTGGTAGAACTTTAACGAATTTAAAACAAATACTATCAACGAGAAATCCAAAATCAATAAAAATTTGTTCATTATTAGATAAACCTTCAAGAAGAGTTGTGGACTTAGAAGGAGATTATGTTGGTTTTACAATTCCAGATGAATTTGTTGTAGGATTTGGTTTGGATTACAACGAAAGATATAGAAACTTACCACATGTTTGTGTTTTAAAAGAAAGTGCTTTCAAAAATGAAGAGGACGATAAATAAATATTTAGATTCATTAATAATAAAGAAAGCAATTAGTAAAAATTTATATGAATAAGCAGTTATAAAAAAACAAACCAAGAAAACAATTGGTAAAAACCTTACATAGATAAAGTAGTTAGTAAAACTTAAATGAAAAATGCAATTAGTAAAAACTTAATTGATTTAGCAAATCTTTTAGATAAACCAATATATATTGTAGGTGGAGCAGTTAGAGATTTTTTGCTTGGAAATAAAATACAAGATATTGATTTAGCGGGAAGTATGTCACCAAAAGAAATTGCAAAGCAATTGAAAGGGACTAAATTTCACATAACTAAAACAACTGAAAAGCTAGGTACAGTTAGAATTGTAGTCAATGGTGAAACTTTTGAATATACAACATTTAGAAAAGACAGTTATGATCTATTAGGTGGACATACACCAATAGAAGTAGGATTTGTTGATGATATTGTAATTGATTCAAAACGTAGAGACTTTACTATTAACGCAATATATTATGATTTATTGAGTGATGAATTTTTAGATTTTAATAATGGTATTTTAGACTTAAAAAATAAAGTCTTAAGAACGCCAAAAGATCCCAAACAAACCTTTCAAGAAGATGCTTTAAGAATTTTAAGAGTTATTAGATTTGCAGCAGAACTTGGATTTTTGGTGGAAGAAAAAACATATGAAGCTGCAAAAGAAATGTTACCAGGTATTAAAAATATTTCACATGAAAGAATACAAGATGAGTTTAATAAAATTATACTTGCAGACTCTAAAAACAATATAAAAAATGCACATGTAAAAGGTTTTTTAGGATTACATAAATTAGGTATGCTAGAATACATCTTTCCTGAAATTCTATCTTGCATTGGAGTAAAACAAAATCCAAAGTTTCATAAATATAAGGTTTTTGAACATATTATAGAAGTTTTTAAAAATTCAAAACCAGTTTTGACCGAAAGATTAGCCGCATTATTACATGACTTAGGAAAGGCAAATTACAAAAATCAATTAAATATGTCAGGTCATGCTAAAGAAAGTGTATTATACTCAAAAGCCTTTTTAGAGAGAATGAAATATTCAAAAGCAATAACTAATAAGGTTTTAATTATTGTAAAAACTCATATGTTTGATTCAAATCAACAACAAACAGAACTTGAAAGAATGCATTTTATTCAAGAAAATTACAAATATATTGATGATATTATCTCTTTTAAAAAGGCAGATATAAAAGGAAAAACAGACAGTATTAAATTATTAAACATTCCCTTAGAGAAAACAAAAAAGGAAATGGAGAAAAATAAAATACCATTTGAAATTAAAGATTTGCCAGTAAGTGGTAAGGATTTAATAGAATTGTCTATAGAAGAAAGCAAACGAACAAAGGCCTTGCAATCCCTATTAAAAGAAACCGCGAAAGATTATACATTAAAAAATAGGGCTAATGCCTTAGAATATATTAAAAATAATTTCAAATAAATTTAATAAAAATTTTATAAAATCATATATTGTTAACCCTTTATGTTTTGTTGGTTGACAATATTTTTTTTGTATTAAATAATATAGTTAATATATTAATAACATTTTGATTTTAAGACTATGCAAACGAAAGACAAAATATTAAAAATTTTAGAAGAAAATTCAAATCAATACATTTCTGGTGAAGATTTAGCACTTGAGTTAAATATTTCTAGAACTGCAATTTGGAAAGCAATAAAGCAGTTAAAATCTTTGGGATATGACATAGAAGGAGTTTCAACAAAGGGATATAATCTTACTAAAAGTGGTGATATTTTATCTAAAGAAAAAATTCAATCTATGCTTAATCAAAATTTTGATATAGTTTATTTTGATGAAATTGATTCTACAAATTCTTATGCAAAAAAATTAGGTGAAAAAGCTTTTAACCAAACTTTAATTATTGCAAATGAGCAAGGTAAAGGCAGAGGTAGAATGGGAAGATTTTTCTATTCTCCAAAAGATCTAGGCGTATATTTTTCTTTACTACTAAAGCCAAAAATAGATGCTACAAAATCAGTAATGTTAACAACTCTAGCAGCAGTTTCAATAGCAGAAGTTGTAGAAGAAATGACAGACAAAAAGGTTTCAATTAAATGGGTGAATGACTTGCTTATTGAAAACAAGAAGTTTTGCGGAATATTAACTGAAGGCTCTATTTCTATGGAAAATGGCGAACTAAACTATGCAGTTGTAGGAATGGGCGTAAATATATATAAACCAAAAAAAGGTTATCCTAAAAACATAGAAAACATTGCAACTGCACTGTTTGAAAACGATCAAAAACAATATGATTTTAAAAATAAATTCATTGCAAATGTCGTAAATAAATTTATGCTTTACTATGAAAATATTGAAAGTCTATCATATTTCAATTCATATAAAAAACGTTCTATTTCTCTTTCAAAAACTGTAGATGTAATAAAATTGAATGAAGTAAAAAGAGCAAAAGTTTTAGATTTAGATGAAAATTTTTCATTAGTTGTACAGTATGAAAATGGAGATATTGAACATTTATCTAGTGGCGAAATTAGTATCAAAGATATATAAAAATAATTAGTTAAAGGGCAATAATTAAATGGATATAGAAACAAGTGAAGTTCAAAATATTGATAAAGAAAAAAAATATAACAAAAAAATAATATCTACTAAAAGGATTGTTTTTTCAGCATTGTTTACTGCATTAATTGTAATTGGTAGTTATATAACAATTGATATTCAACCAGTTCCTTTTACTATGCAAGTTCCATTTGTATTATTAACTTCATTGCTACTAGGTCCAGTATGGGGAACAATAAGTGTTGTAATATATATATATTTAGGACTAGTAGGTGTTCCTGTTTTTTCTAGCAAAGGTGGTGCTGGAATAACTTATGTATTTAAACCTTCATTTGGATATATTTTAGGTTTTGTAATTGCAAGCATTGCAATTGGACTAATAAGTAAATCTAAAGGCAATGGTCCTCCATCTTTTAAGAGAATGGTTTTTGCAAACTTTATAGGTATAGTTATCATTTATGCAATAGGTATGCTTTATATGTATTTGATTATGAAACTATATTTAAATGTTGAACCTACTGCAAAAGTAATATTTGTCTCTGGTTGCTTGATGTTTTTGCCCAAAGAATTTGTTTTTGTGATTTTGACTGCATTACTTGCCGTAAAATTAAAACCACATATTAATCTTGAAAATTAAGGGTAGTTTAAATATTAAACAAATCAAAATTTATCTCTAGATATTAAAAAATTTAGTTACAATAAAATTTGCTCCTATATAGCAAAAAATAAAATTTAATTGGTGTCGCTAGTTTTTTGTTTACCTTTTAGTCATAAAAAATTAAAACTTAATTGTCATCGCTAGGCTTTTCTTCACTTTTTCCCAAATTAAAGCTTCCAATAACTTCTTCAACTGGTAGGGCAAAAAGTAAACCTTGGCCTTCTTTATCAAGTCCTACTGCTTTGTAAATGGATTTCATTATTCTACTTCTATCTTCTTTTGGAGTTAGGATTATTAAAATTTCTTTTTCAGGTTCAATTGTTGCTCCAAGAAATGATTCAATATAAAAATTCCCAGTTCCTCTAGCAGCAAAAACTGTACCACCTCTTGCGCCTTCTTCTCTTGCTGCAGACATAGCGGTTTCGACAAAGCCATGTTTTATAATTAAAAAAAGTAATGAATATCTATTTTCCATAATATACCTCTAAATTTTTTATATTATATATATTTTTCATATTAGTTGTACGCTCCTTAATTTCTTATCATTAAATGTGCTTTTTAGTTTATGTGTATTATTAGTTTTTTTGTTATATACCTTTTGTTAACAATTATATTTTTTATTCTTCTATAATCTTACTTTGTAAGTGTTTGATCATATCTAAGTGTGCGATGCTTACGATAGGGACGGTAAATGCTAAACCAACACCTCGTTTTGAAGCAAAATTAAATTCTGTTTTTAATAAATTGAAAAGCTCTTGAATTCTGCTTTCTTCAATAATGAGAAAGAATATTGATTTTTCTGGCTCTGAAAATCCCCATAAACTTGCAAGTTCTGAAGATGCTGTACCTTTGCCTATTGAACCAAAGTGACAATTGAAATCATTAGCGTTTAGGCATTTTGAAAGCTTATTTCTTTTGTTATCTTCGATGATTATAAATGCAATTTTGTATTTTTCTATTTCTTGCATCTTAAGTCTCCTATATTTTTAATATAATAAATTGTTTTATTATTATATTTTTAGTATTAAGCGATCTTTGTTGTCGTTTATTTTATAGTATTAAGCAATCTTTGTTGTCGTTTATTTTATAGTATTAAGCGATCTTTGTTGTCGTTTATTTTATAGTATTAAGCGATCTTTGTTGTCGTTTATTTTATAGT
>DUUO01000062.1 GCA_012841525.1 Clostridiales bacterium | reverse complement strand
TACTTACACATTTGAAATTTGACAGTTTTCCGATGTGTTTTATGATTTTTTCATAGTTTCAGACTATGTTTTTACTAATAATCTCTTAAAAAAGGGCAAAAAAATTTGCAATTAGGGTATTGGTATATTGTCAAAAAATCCATCTAATGCTAATGATATGACTGCCATTCTTATATATACGCCATTTTCGATTTGCTTATATATTCTTGCATTTTCACATTCTGCACATTCAGATGCTATTTCAACTCCCCTATTTATTGGTGCTGGATGCATAATGATTGCACCTTTTTTCATTCGATTTTTTCTTTCAACTGTTAGACCATACAATCTATGATACTCTTCTTTAGATATTTCCATTTCACTAGAATGTCTTTCAAATTGAACTCTAAGTAAATTTATTATGTCACAAACTTCTATTGCTTCATCAAGATCTATTTGAGCAGCAGTATCATCTTTATATTGTGGTGGACTTGCTATATATACTTCTAGGCCAAGACGTTTCATAATTTCAGCAGCACCATGTGCTACTCTTGAATGAGTAATATCGCCAACGATTGCAATTTTAAGGCCTTCAAATTTTCCAAATTCTTCGTATATAGTCATCAAATCTAATAATGTTTGAGTTGGGTGATCGCTTTTTCCATCGCCAGCATTAAAAATAGGGACCTTAATGTCTCTAAGGTCCTCATAAAATCTATCTTTAACATGTCTAATAACAACACCACTAACACCAAAACTTTGAAATGTGCGAACAGTGTCATACAAGGTTTCGCCCTTTTTTACACTTGATGTTTCTAAATCAACGGCAAGAGGAACAATTCCTAAATTTATCATTGCAACTTGAAAACTATATTGAGTCCTTGTCGAATTTTCATAAAATAAATTGACCATTTTCTTTCCATCATATCTTTTAACATAGCCATTTTTAAATTTTATAGCGAGATTAATGATTTCCATTATCTGGTCAATTGTTAAAGTTCTTAAAGAAAATAAACCCTTCATAAAACTCCTAAAACAGGTTGTTTTTACCCGCTTTTTATTAGGTTTATTTTAGCACATAGCCATACAAATAACAAATGCTATTTTAATAGTTATAATGTTATATAAGAAAAAAATTACTGCAATTTACATTAGACTTAATGTGTCACACAATTAAAAATAAATTACCCTTAACCTTAAACCTAACTATGTAATATAAATAAAAAAGCATACAAAAAAATCCAAACCATAAAACAATATTTGTATACTTACTCCCTTAATAAAAAAAGTAAGTGCAAAATCGCACTTACTCTTTTATTTTTTTCTTTTTGTTTAAATATTATTAATCTAAAAAAATCTCACCATCTATACAAATTACTTTTGTTATCTTTGAACTATCATTCCATGACTTAGCAGATAAGTTTTCTATTTTCTCAAATTCAGCTTTTGTTCCATTATATGTTATTTCAGTAAGACTTAAACAGTTATAAAAAATACTCTCTTCCATTTCTACAATGCTTTTTGGAATTGTTATATCAGTAAGATCGTAGCATTCAGCAAAAGCGAATTCCCCAATACTTGTAACACTTTCTGGAATAATGATTTCCTTGAGAGCTTTACCTCCAACAAAAATTATACTCCCTTCCTGCTCATGAGGTTTGCCTTGTCTAAATGCATCAGCTGCAATATAAACAATACCATCTTTAATTGTAAATGTTTCTTCTGGTGATGACGATTCAGGCGGTATATATCTGTATAACACTTTACCAAAATATACTGTCGTTGTCTTTTCATCAAGCCATTTTGTTCCACGAAAAGCCCATTCACCTACATATTCTACATTTGGAGCCTCGCCTAAATTTAATAACTTTGCACAAGTAAAAAACGCTTCTCTCCCTATTTTAGTAACTCCATTTGGAATTTCGATATTTTCAAGACTACCGCATCCACTAAACATTCCTTCTGAAATAACCTCTAAATTAGCTGGTAATTTAACATCACTTAAGCGTTCGCACTTAAAAAAAGCCTCAGCGCCAATGCTAGTAACGCTATCTGGGATATCAATTTTTTCAATGTCAGCTTGATAAAAAGCCTTTTCTCCTATGCTTTTTAGCCCATTTGCAAATTTTATTCCTTTTAAGTATATATCTCCAAAGGCAGCATAACCTATTTCAGTTACTCCGCTTGGTATTTCATATGTATCATTATTTTTATTATTTCTTATTATTTTAGTTTTATTTTTAGAAAACCATACATCATCAATTTTTTTCGCATCGCCAGTTAAAAAATTTAACATCGAATAAGCATCGGTGGTATAAATATCTGTATCTGGAATTCTAGTTAAATTATTTTCTTTAGCGAATGCTTTTACATTATCCATTTCATGTTCAAAACTTTTGCACTCAAATGCCAATATTTTTTCTTCTGGTATAATTTTTATTACATTAAAGGGATGGACTCCGTCATAAATATCCATTTGACCTTCAGAAAAGTTCTCACTAGCCCATGCACCCTTAACATATTTTTCTACAGATGCCCATCTTGATTGTAAATTATCATTACCACTAGGTACTGGTATTTCAACTATTTTTGGTTCTTTGTCCTTGTCATCATCAGTATTACCAGAACATGCAGTAAGTGAAATCAAAAGTGTAGAAATTAAAAGTATGCTAATAATTAAAATTATATGTCTTTTTTTCATTACCTCACCTCACAAAATAATATTGAAATTATTTTAAAATTTAAACATCTTGAAGTTATTTAAAATTTCAAGACACTATTATCGTATCATTTTTTTAAAAAAAACAATAGATATAAGCAAAGTCTTATACCTACTGGATTTAAACAAAAAGTTGCACTTACTCGTAAGCCTTTTGTTACGGAAAACTAGTTGCACTTACCTTTAGACTTTTGTTATGGAAAACTAGTTGCACTTACCTTTAGACTTAAAATACTGGATTTAAACTAAAAATATTTTAATCAGTTTCAAGATTTAAGTCATTTGTTTCGCTTGGGTTTGATTCTTTCTCCTTTTTTGCTTTAATAGAATTTATTACATGTGGTGAAACTTCAGAGATTAACATACTGATAAAAATGACAACAAAAGAAATGTATGTGAGCCAATGTAATTTTTCTTTGGAAAAAATAACGGCAAAAACAACACCAAAAACAGCTTCAAGGCTCATTATTAATCCTGATAAAAAGGCTGATGTGTTTTTAATTCCATAAGACATAAAAGTTAGAGCAATTATTGTTGCACATAAAATTAAATATACAAGTCCGCCAACACCCTCTCTTGTTATAATCATTTGCCCTTGTTCTTGTATTAAAAAACCCATCAAAGATGCAATTATTATTGGAATAAATTGAAATGCTGTAAACATAATTACATCAACAGTTCCATCTTTAATATATCTATCAATTAAAATGATGTTTAATGCAAAAAACAGTGCAGCAATTAGTGTTAAACCATCACCCATAAAGTTAAATTCAAAGCCATTTTGTAATGTGGCAAGACCTATTCCAATAATACACAAAATAGCTGCAATGAAGTTATATATTGATGGACGTTTTTTGTATATTGCCCATAATAAAAATGGAATCATAACACAATATGTAGCTGTTAAAAATGCATTATTTGAAGCAGTTGTATATTTTATTGCTATAGTTTGTAGTACATATGCAATGGCAAGAGGCACACCTGCAATTATGCCTTTTGCAACAACGCCAACATTAACTTTTTTAAGTTTTGGAGCAAAAATTATTAGCAGTAAAACAAAACTTATTGAAAATCTAATTAGTAATAAAGTAAAGACTGGTATTTCTTCAATTGTGCGTTTTAAAATAAAAAAGGATGAGCCCCATATGATAGTAGCGGTTAAAAGCATCAGTCTTCCCATTATAGATTTATTATTTGCTCTTTTCATTCTCATCCTAAAATACATATAACAAATGTTGATTTGTTAATTGAAGTTTGTTCTAATTTTATTTTCTGTTCATTTCCCCCTTAGAATACATATTATATAAACATATATTTGGCATTTGAGGTTTACTTTAATTTTTAATCGTCATAAAACACATAATAAACAAATCGTGATTTTATTCAAAGTAGTTTACACCGTTTTTGAATATATTCATATCAAAGTTACCTTCTAAGTTTTGATATAGACCTTTTTGATATCTTTCTACATGGCCTAATTTTGCCAAAACTTTTCCATCAACAGAAGTTAAACTTTCAACTGCATACATAGAACCTGTTGGATTTTGTGGAACTGATAAAGTTGCATTATTATCATCATCTACAAATTGAGCAGCTATTTGAGCATTTGAAATTAACATATCATATGATGCTTTATCTGTAACAAATCTTCCCTTGCCAGTAGAAACTGGAACCATAAAATTTTCACCAATATTAAATGATGACATCCAAGGTGAATAGTTTGCACTTACTCTTATATTTGAATATGCTGATACAAATTTTGAAATACTGTTTTGAGCCATAGCACCATAAGCATTTTGAGGTAAAATAAAGCCAAGTTTTAATAGTGCTTCCATACCCCCTCCAAGACCTAAAATTAAACCATCATTTTTTAGAAGCAAATATTGTAGAGCTTCTTTTATTTTAGGGTTGGATAAAATTGTGGTTGCAAATTTTGAAGTACCATCTAATTCATCGCCACAAGTTAAACTATCACTAAATGCAAATATTTGAGCAGATTTAATTTCATTTTCTAAAGAAACTAAACTTTCTTTAATATCGTTTGATGTAATATTTTTAAATACAAATTCAGTTACATTTGCACCAGCATTTTTGAAAGATTTTACAAGTTCCTTTTCACCTATAGTTCCAAGGAAAATTGGCACTAAAACATTTGGTTTAACCTTTGCTGATTTTCTTATTTCAAAAGCTTTTTCAAAACTTAATGTTTTTACTTTTTCATTTGATTTTATTGTTTGTGGATATAGACTATCAAGTTTTTCCATATATGATTTTTCCACCTTTTCTAAACATACTGTTTGCCCTTCAATCTTTAGAGTATATGTTGAATTTAGAATACCAATATATCTATATTTGTCACCTTTTAGTTCATCTTTTGCAACTAAAACAATATCTCCAACTTTGTTTGTAAAGAGTTCTTTAATACTAATATTTAAGTCTGCTCCTACTTTGTTTCCAGCAAAAGCTCCAACTAAAGCAGTTGCTAAATTGCTTTCAACAACCGTTGAATATAGTATGTTTTTGTCTTTAATTTGCTTTTCAATATCTAGATATTTTACCTTTAAGTCTTTGAAATCTACATTGCCAAATTCATCTCTTTTTATATCCACAATATATAATTTGCCATTTGGTTTGAAAGCAGATGAAACAATATTATCATCTGTTGTTGTGCCCATAGCAAACGATATTAAAGTTGGAGGAACATCAATATTTTCATATGAGCCACTCATGCTATCTTTTCCACCAATAGATCCAAGTCCCAATTCCATTTGTGCCTTAAATACTCCAAGCAATGCTTCAAAAGGTTCGCCCCAACGAGTTTTATCTTTTCCAAGTCGCTTGAAAAACTCTTGATAACTCATAAATATTGAGTCATATGAAACACCACTTGCTATTAATTTTGAAATTGAAGCAATAACTGAATGCATTGCTCCCACATATGGACTTTGTATCATTAAGTCTGGATATATTCCGTATGATGAACATGTTACAGTATGAGTAAATCCACTAACAGGAGGCTTTGATGCCATAACCATTGTTGGAGAATTTTGAGATTTTCCACCGTATGGAGCAAAAACTGTAAGTCCACCAACTGAACTATCAAAATTGTTTGCAATACCTTTTTGAGAACAATTATTTATTTTCCTAACTTCAAAAGCAATTGCATTTTCAAGTGAAGATTTAGAATAATTTAATGCTCTACCACAAGCTTTTGTAAAATAATCTGTTGTTTTTGCTTGAACTTTAACTTCTTGAGAAAGTTTAGCACCATTAGTATTTAAAAATGATCTATCTAAATCAACAACTAAATCATCATTGTAAAATAGTCTCATTTTATCTAAATCAGTTACAGTTGCAACATGAGTTATTTTTAAATTTTCACCTTTTGCTATTTTAATAAATTCATCTACATTTTCAGGTTCAATAACTACTGCCATTCTTTCTTGACTTTCAGAAATTGCTATTTCAGTTGCATTCAATTGATATTTAACTGGTACTCTTTCTAGATATATATCAAGTCCATCTGCAAGTTCACCTATTGCAACACTAACGCCACCTGCTCCAAAGTCATTACTTCTAATTATCATTTTTGATGCTATTGGATTATCATATAGCCTAATTAATTTTCTTTCTTCAGCAGCATTTCCTTTTTGAACTTCAGCTCCTGCTTCATCAAAAGATTCTACAGTTTGAGTTTTAGAACTTCCAGTTGCACCACCAATTCCATCTCTACCAGTATCGCCGCCAACTAAAAGAATGTAATCGCCTTTTTTAGGAACTTTTCTTACTACATTTTCTTCTTTAGAAGCACCAATTACATAACCTGCTTCCATTCTTTTTGCTCTAAATCTATTATGAAATAGCTCATTTAATTGTCCAGATGCTATTCCAATTTGATTGCCATAGCTTGAATATCCTCTCATTGCAGTTTTAGATAATGTTCTTTGTGGAAGTTTATTAGGCAATGTTTTGTCTACATCTTCTAAAATGTTTCCAGCAGCTGTAATTCTCATTGCTTGATATACAAAAGATCTTCCTGATAGAGGGTCTCTAATTGCACCGCCAAGACAAGTTCCAGCACCACCATATGGTTCTATTTCTGTTGGATGGTTATGAGTTTCATTTTTAAACATAATTAACCAATCTTCCAAAACTCCATCATTGTCTATTTTTGCCCTTACAGAACATGCATTAATTTCTTCGCTGATTTCTTGATTTTTTAATATGCCTTCTTTTCTTAAAAATCTTGCAGCAATAGTTGCTAGATCCATTAGACATACATATTTATCATTTCTGTCTTTAAATAATTTTTTGTGTAGATCTAAATATTCGTTAAATGTTTTTTTAATGTTTTCGTTTTTTGAAACTATTTGAATATCTTTTAATTCAGTTAAAAATGTTGTATGACGACAATGGTCTGACCAATATGTGTCAATTACTTTTATTTCTGTTATTGTTGGATTTCTATTTATTGATTTAAAATATTCTTGAACAACTTTAAGATCGTGTATGGTCATTGCAAAACCTTCATCATTAAAGTATTTTTCTAAACCTTTATCATCTAGATCAATAAAGCCTTCAATTTCTATTCTCATTTGCCCCATATCATGAGGTTTTCTTTCAAGTGTCTTGTATTCATATTTTGGTGATATTTCACTATCAACAGGATTGAATAAATATTTTTTAACCTTTTCAAAATCTTTTTCATTTATGCCATCAAAAACATATACATCAGCACTTTTTACATTTAATTTATCAAATGTATATATTTGTAAACAGTTTGCAATTCCATCTGCTCTTAAATCATATTGACCATCTAAAAGTTGGATTTGTAATACTTTTTTGCCTTTTACTTCATCTTGAAAAGCCTTTTCACCATCAATGATTATCTCATCAACTCCATTTCCAAAAATTAAACCTTTCAGATTGTCATATATTTTTTCATCAATATCTTCTATATCATATCGCACTAATTTTTTTACGCTTTTTAAGTTTAATGCGAAAACGTCATTTAGCTCTTTGCATAATGCTAAACTTGTAAAATCAATTTCATCTGCTTTTTTTACATAAATTCTTTTAACCATATTTTTCACTAGATAGAATATTTATGTTGTTTAGATTTAATCACAAAAGGATTAGCAACATTATCTAATTATTAAAGGCTAAAAAGCCTTTATTTTACAATTTTTAATTGAATTTTTATCCAATATTTATCTCTATTTTATTAAAATGGACTTATTCAATTTCGATATATATAACTTAGGTGATGAATAATTAAAACTAACTACTTACTCAACATCATTTATATCTTTTAACATACAATGGATCTCTTGCTAGTTTTACATAAATAACTACCATCATTTTTTGTGATGAATAATTAAAACTAACTATTTTAATCCAATATCGCTTCTATATCTTGAACCAGTAAATTTAATTTTATCTATATTGCTATATACTTTTTCTCTTGCTTTTTCTATTGAATCTGCAACTACTGATAAATTAAACACTCTTCCGCCATTGGTGTATAACTTTCCATTTTCTTCTTTGGTTCCTGCATGATACAAGATTATGTCTTTATCTAATTTTCCAATTTCAATTTCATATCCTTTGATTACATGTTCAGGATAGCCACCACTTGCAACTACAACACTAAAACCAACTTTGTTTTTCCATTTAATATCTAGTTTATCTAAAGTGCCATCAATTGTAGCAAGCATAATTTCGCACAAATCTGATTCTAGTAAAGGTAAAACTGCTTGAGTTTCTGGATCTCCAAATCTTGCATTGTATTCAATAACTTTGACACCATCTTTTGTTGCCATTAAACCAAAATACAACACACCCTTAAATGTCCTGTTTTCTTTGTTTAATCCATCGATTGTCTTTTTAACAATATTGTCTAAAATCTCTTTTTCAAGTTCAAGCGTATATGCTTTAGCGGGCGAAAAGGCACCCATTCCACCAGTATTTAGTCCCTTATCTCCATCAAACGCCTTTTTATGATCTTGGCTTGAAGGCATAGCAGATATTGTTTTTCCATCAGTAAAACAAAGCAATGTAAGTTCTGGACCTTCTAAAAATTCTTCAATTACAACTGTATTTGCAGCATCTCCAAAAACTTTTGAAAGCATCATATCTTCTAAAGAATTTTGCGCACTAACTTTATCATTTGCAATGATTACACCTTTACCAAAAGCAAGACCACTTGCTTTTAAAACAACAGGAAATTTATCTAATCTTTCTAAATATTCTTTTGCATCTTCATAATCATTAAAGACAGCATAATTTGCTGTTGGAATTCCATATTTAGCCATAAAGCTTTTTGAAAAAGCTTTTGAACCTTCAATTTCTGATGCTTTTTTTGTAGGCCCAAATGCTTTAATTTCATTAGCATTTAATATGTCTACAAGACCACCTGATAAAGGATTATCTGGAGCAACAACAACTAAATCAATTTTTTCACTTTTAGAAAAATCTACTATAGCTAAAAAATCCATTGGTTTAATATCAACACAAGTTGCAATACTTGCAATTCCAGCGTTTCCAGGAGCACAGTAAATCTTTTTAATAAGACTACTTTCTTTGAGCTTTGCACAAATGGCATGCTCTCTTCCGCCTGAACCAATTACTAATATTTTCATTTTCTCCTCCAGTTTTATGCTAAGAAATTTAATCCATTAACCTTAATATTTTAATTTTCTAATATCTATATTAATAACTTAAATGTCTATAAAGTTAGTTTTAATATTTTAATTTGTTAGCATCTATCTTTAACACATAAATATCTATATACAGTCTAACCTTAGTCTTTTATTTGCTAACACTTATCTTTAATATTCAATACAGTCACTTGATGTATTAATTTGTTAGCATTTATCTTTAACACTTAAATATTTATACAGTTACTATTATAATCTTGTTTAATAGCATTTATTTTTAATGCTTAAAGTGTCTAACTCCTGTAAACACCATTGCAATTCCTACTTTATCGCAAGCATCAATACTTTCTTGGTCACGAATTGAACCACCAGGTTGAACTATTGCACTAATTCCTGCTTTTGATGCTGCTTCAACACAGTCTGAAAATGGGAAAAATGCATCACTTGCAAGTACTGCACCTATAGTATCTTTACTATGTTCAATAGCTTGATTAGTTGCCCAAATTCTATTTGTTTGTCCAATACCAAGTCCTAAAGTTTGTTCGCCTTTTGCGACAACGATTGCATTAGATTTGCAATGCTTTACAACTTTCATAGCAAATTTCATTGTTTTCAATTCTTCTTCTGTTGCTGCTTTTTTAGTTACTGTATTGTATGTTTCTTCAGCATTTATGTCTGCTTCTTGTAAAATTAATCCACCATAACATTTCTTAAAATCTACTGCATCTTTGCTATTTGGTTTACCAACATCTTCTAATTTCAAAACTCTCAAATTTGGCTTTGTTTTTAAAACTTCAATTGCTTCATCGGTAAATGAAGGAGCAATAACTATTTCTAAAAAGATTTTGACCATTTCTTCAGCAGTTTTTTTGTCAACTTCTGCATTAGTTGCAACTATTCCACCAAAAATGGAAACAGGATCTCCTTCGTATGCTTTCATATATGCATCATAAACTGTATCTGCACTTGCAACACCACAAGGATTTGCATGTTTAACTGCAACTACTGTAGTTTTATTTGGAAATTCTTTTAATAGCTCTATTGCACCATTTGCATCATTTATGTTGTTATATGATAATTGTTTACCATTCAATATTGTTGCATTAACTAGTGAATTTTTTACTGATAAACTTTCTGAATACAACGCTGCTTTTTGATGTGGATTTTCGCCATATCTCATTTGTTCTTTTTTATCGTATGCTAAAGTTAAATGATCTGGAAAATCTATACCTAAATCTTTTCTTAGATATGTTGCAATTAATGTGTCATATACAGCGGTGTGTTGGAAAACTTTATACATTAATCTTTTTCTATATTCAATATCTAAAGTATCCTCTTCAATTCTTTGAATTAATTCCTCATAATCTGCTGGATCTGTTATTACTAAAACATCTTGATAATTTTTTGCAGCAGAGCGAAGCATTGTTGGACCACCAATATCAATATTTTCTACTACTTCATCAAAATCGGCACCTCTTTCAATTGTTGCCTTGAATGGATATAGGTTTACAATTACAAGATCAATTAACTCGATATTCAGATTATCTAGTTGATTCATATGAGTTTTATTATCTCTTAATGCTAAAATTCCTGCGTGAATTGCTGGATGTAGAGTTTTAACTCTTCCATCTAAACACTCTGGAAAACCAGTAACGTCAGTTACACTTGTAACTGGAACATCATTATCCATTAATAGATTAAAAGTACCACCTGTAGAAATAATTTCAAATCCTAAGTCCACAAGACGACGGCTCAGGTCAACCACCCCTTGTTTATCAGATACGCTAATCAAAGCTCTTTTCATTTTTTTCACCTCAATATTTTTATATTAAACACACTATGTGTTGGTTTCATGTTTTTGTATATATAGCAAATGATGCTTTTTCACTCTAAAATTTTAATTGTGTAATTATTATTATATATACTTTTTTTTAATTTTTAAAGACACCATTTATTTTTCTTGTATTAATTTATTTAAATTATTTACAAATATGCTGCCTAAATTTTTCATCTTAACTAAATTATCTTGTTTACTAATATACCGTTTTCTTTAGTTAATCTAATTTATTTATGAAGACACTTTTTCTTTATTGTAAAACTTTCTAATTTATTTAAGAAGATGCTTTTTCGCTTTTACTTTAAAACTTTTTTTAGAGCTTTAAGGTATAACTTATGTTCTTCTTGTAATACTCTTGCTTGTAAGGTTTCTGGCGTATCATATTCATAAACTGGAACTTCAACTTGGTCTATGATATCGCCTGTGTCTATTTGTTCATCTACAAAATGAACAGTTGCACCAGAAACTTTTTCTTTTGCATCAATTACTGCTTGATGAACTTTGAGTCCATAATATCCTTTACCACCAAATTTTGGCAACAATGAAGGATGGATATTTATTATTTTTTGCTTATATTCTCTAATTATATTTGGAGTTAAAATTGTCAAATATCCTGCTAAAATAATATATTCAACTTCTTTTTCTTTTAATTCATCAATTAAATCTGCATACATCAATTCCAAGTTTTCATATTCACCTTTTTCATAAATTGAAACTGGAATGTTAGCATTTTTTGCTCTTTCAATTGCAAATATTCCATGTTTGCTAGCAACAACTAAAACTATTTGTGCATTTAATTCTTTTCTTTCAATTGAATCAATGATGTTTTGTAAATTAGTCCCACCACCAGAAACAAATACAGCTATTTTTTTCATTTAACTCTCACTAATAATGTTTTTGAATTTAACTATTTAGTTAGAACATTATTTTCTATATTAAGCACTATTTTTTGATAAATGTATCTCTATCGCAAAATATTTTTTTATGGTTTTAATGTATGCATCTTTACGGTAAAGCAATTGTTTTTTTATATGTTTTAATCTATATCTTTGCGGTAAAG
>DUUO01000061.1 GCA_012841525.1 Clostridiales bacterium | reverse complement strand
CATCCTTTTTTCTGTTAATTTTATTAAAAGCATGATAAAAAGATTGAACAAAAATCAATGTCATTTTAGATGGTTTAAGAGGGTCTATTTTATTTTTAGAATTGCAATCTTAAATTTTAGTGTAAAGATATGAACAATTAGTGTATTAATTCCTTCTGTGTTGACTGAATAAATATTTTAATATATTATATTTTATATGAGAAAAAGGATTTTAGTTCCAATTTTATTGATTATTTTGATAGTAGCTCTTGCTGGTTGTGCAACAACTAGCAATTTGTCTAGTTCAACTAAAAATAGTGTTTTAGATTTTCCAGATAATCAAAATTTAAATCTTGATCCAACGGTGCCAAGTAATGCACCGTTCGTAGTTCAGTTTGTGACAAATTCAACTGAAACTATTCCAAGCAAAGAGTTGACTGTATTGACAGAAGAAAATGTTCCACCACCAAGTGCATCTGGTAAACCCGGATATAGATTTGAAGGCTGGTATTTGAATAGTAACTTATCAGGTGAAAAAATTGAATTCCCATATACATTAACTGAAAATGTTATTTTGTATGCTAAATGGATTGAAAATGCAATTGTAAGAATATCTACACCTGAGCAATTATATGATATTAGAAAAAATCTTACTGGAAGATATGCTTTATCAAAAAACATTAATTTAGAAGGATACGCAAATTGGGAACCCATCGGATCAAGGGAAGAACCATTTACTGGAACTTTTGATGGAAACGGTTATATTATTTCTAATATGGTAATTAAAGATTTGGTTGCTGATGAAGAATTTAACTTTTTACCATATGGTCTTTTCGGACATTCACAAGGCAGACTTTCAAATATTAAATTGCATAACTTTCATATAACTTTAGATGGCGATTTATCAAGGTTTTATATTGGTGGAATTGCAGGACATATCAGTGAAAATGGTACACTTACTCAATCGGAAGCGATTGGAGTTATAAAAAATCCTAAATTTGATTATGAAGTTAAATTTGCAGATTCATTTGTTGGAAATAGAGAAAAACCAACAACACAAACAGATTTCGGTTTGTTAGTGGGTCGCTTAGAAGGAGGAATAATTGAATATTGTTCATCTTCAGGTTCTATTGATTCTGTATCTCATGCTAGAGAAGTTTATGCCGGTGGTTTAATTGGTAAAGTTGTAGAAGGTACGATACGTTTTTCTCATTCTAATGCTGATGTAACTGCTCAATATGCTGGTGGAATTATTGGATATAATGATGGAACTGTTGTACGTTGTTATGCTGAAGGTACTATGAAAGCAAGTACTTCATATCCAGGTGTTGCAGGCGGACTAATAGCTACAAATTATCCTCAAGGAACTATTGCTGAATCTTATTCTACTGGAGATGTAAGGGCTAGAAATGCAGGAGGACTTGTTGGTATCAATATTTTTGATTATGCAGTTGGAATTGGGGGAACTATTAGAGACTGTTATGCTGCGGGTAATGTTTATGCATCTGAGTATGGCGGTGGCCTTGCTGCTAGGGTTTTAGGTAAAATTCCAATTAATGGTTATGATGGCTATCATGAACTCGTAAGACCTCCTATTAATGATGATAGTCATGATGAAATTATGCACAGAGTGGTTAGAAATTGTCTTGCATATGGAAACGTTGAGGCAGTTGCAGAAAGAACGGAATTTTTAAATATAAAAACAGGTGAGCCAATGGTCGCTGAAGGAGTGTTTTTCTCAACATTTGCTGGTGGCTTATTTGGAGATGCTCAAGAGGTTGCAATAGAAGGATGTATGGCATTTGGCAATGTAAAAGCATTATCAAAAAGAGCTGTAGGAGAAGGCGGAGGCTTTGCATATAATAGTGTTTATGCAAATAACTTAGTTGGATATAGCACTAGATTGACTGATATCGAAAACTCTTTGAAGTTTCGTAATTTTGGTTCAGATAGACAAGATGTAACTAGAAATGAAGAAAACTATACTTCAAAACAAACGTCAGATACTTTAGATCCATATGCATCAGGTTTTGGGCCAGCAATGAGATTAGCGCTTGGATTAAATCCAAATTTATGGATTGTTGACGATGTAGATATTGCAAATGGAAAATATCCAAGGTTGCATATATAGAACTAAATATAAATATTAAAAGAGGTTATCTTGGGACCATTTGAAGCAAAAGTAGATATAATAAAACAAGAATTTTTAAAAACTAATAGATATTATTTGAAAAAATATCTCGGTTTAAAAGAGTATATACTTTTATTTATCTTGATTGGTTTAGGCCTTTTCTTGTACTTTTTAACTGAACAGTTGTTTATTTTAATTTTAACAGCTGTAACAATTGCTCTCATTGCTGTTTTTTTGTTAATTTTCACAATTTCAGGCTTGAAGTTATTTAATGCTGAGTTTGTTAATCGTAAAGTTAACGCTTGGAATTTTAAATTTACAGATGACAACTTTTTTATTGAAATTCATGAAGAGTCTATTGGTGAACAGTATACTGAAAAATATATTTACGATAACATTGAAAAGGCTGCAATTTTGAAAGATAGAGTGTATATATATCTAGGTGCTGCAACAATGTATTACATTAGAGCAAATGATTTTACTAGCGGAAGTTTTATTGAATTTTGTGATTTTCTTAAAAAGAAACTTCCAGACCATAAATTTAAAATGCGTGCATCTAAACTTAAAGATAGGGTAAAATAATTTGATTTAATCAAGCCCTAGTTATATTTAGAAAACTGTAAAATAAAAAACTGACCTATAATGAAGGTCAGTTTTATTTTTAATGTATGATATGGTCTTATTTATTGAGCATCATTTTTTATTTCATCTAAAAACTTAAACACTTCTTCAAAAGCACGTTTAGATACTTTTTTGTAAAATATTAAATGGAAACAGTGATTTTCAGTTAATTTTTTTGTTGAAAATTCTTTTGCTTCAACTCCATTTTCTTCTAATGCTTTTATTAATGCTTGACCATGTCCTGCACAGAAAATATCTTTTTCTGCATGAACTATTAAAGATTTTGGCCATTTTTCATTTACAAAATTAATTGGAGATAATTCTTTATGAAATTTGAATTCTTCATAATCAGAATAATCTTTTTTGTATTTATGACCAGTAAATCCTTTCATAAGAGAACGAACAGCAGGTGGTAAAAGTTTAAAATTAGTCATTTCTTTAATATCATATGGTCCACAAAATCCTACTAAAGCAGTTGGTACAACAGCAGGAACGGGGACTTCAAGAGCTTTTCTGTAATTTTCATCAGTTATTGCTGCAATAGTACAAGCAGAAATATGTGCACCCGCACTATCTCCTGTTATGACAACTTTACTAAAGTCTAAATTAAACCTTTCTTTTAGAGTTGGTAAATGATTTAAGCAATTTATTGAGTCTTCAATTTGTGCAGGGAAAGGGCATTCAGGTCCTAACCTATATCCAGCATTTACAACAAACCAACCTTTTGAAGCATAATATTCTGCAAGAGATTTCCTGTATTTTTTGTCTCCAGCAAGCCAGCCACCACCATGGAAATTTACAAGCACTGGCATTGCTTCATCAGTTTTTTTATAATAAATGTCATACTTACATCTTTTATGAGCATCTTGATAAACTATATTTTTTTCAACTTCAACATCCTTAAATTTTTTGTAGTTTTGAAAAGGATAATATATATAGTCAATTATCCTAAATGCAAATTTTCCAAAATTCATATTCCACCTCAGATCTGTATTTTATTTTAAAAAAATGATTCTCTTGCTCTTTGTTTAACTTCTGCAGAAGCAGTGAAAGGAATTCTTGTTGTATATCCTGCTCTTGCAGCAACAATGAGTTTAGTTGGCCATTCAAAAATAGCGGCATTCCATCTTGCAACAGAATCATTATATAATTCTCTTGCAGCAGTAATTTCTTTTTGCAAATAACTATTTTGTTGCATAGCATCTGCAATTACAGCCATAGATTTTAACTCTGGATATCTTTCTACAGCAACATTAATTGACCTAAAAGCACTATCAACATTGCTTGCAGTTATATTTCTTTCATCATCACTTAATTGTTTTGCTCCAGACCTTAATGCGGCTATATTTTCGTAAGTTTCTTTATCAAGTTTAGTCGCTTTTTCAACTAAGCCAACAACATTGGTTAATATAACAACTCTTTGCTCTAAATAGTTATCAATAGTTGATGCATTTGCTTGTATTCTTTGTTGAAGTTGTTGTAAATATTGTTTAGCTTTAACTTTTAAATACGCAAATATTAGCCCTGGAATAATAAATATCCATAAAACTATTTCAAAAATTTTTGTGCCAGTAGTTAACTGTGGTTTAATTTGTTTTTCAATAACATTAACATCTCTGCCATCAGAATTTACTGGACCAGTCATTTCATCTAATTCATTTGCCATAATTATTCTCTCCCTCTTTTTCATTTTATATATTATAGCACTAAAAGTATATTAATGCTTAATATTTTTCTAGAAAATCAACTTCATCAATTGTGTGAAATAAATTTTAGATTTATTTAATCTTTATTATCTTTAACTTCTAGATTATCAATTTTTTTATCTAGAGCTTCTAAGTTATCTTCATCAGTTTTTTCATCAAACATAGCAAAAAACTTTTCAAGTGCTGAAGTTTGTTCTGAGTATTTTGTATTATCTTTATAAACAAATGATAGTGTTGAATCTTTATATGTTAATGGTTCAATGTTTGCAATTGTTGGTTTTTTAATGTTGAAAAAATCTTTATATTTCATACTTGTGTCTGTTATTTGAGCAAGAGAGGTTTTAGAAACAGGTAAATATTCTAACCATTCCACGGGGATATCGTGAAAACGGCCATCACTACCCAATTTAGAAACATATTCAATTCTTCTTTCAGTTCTATAGCCATAAGAGGTAATTTCAATTTTATCGCTATTTTTTTCAGAACTAACAAGTCTAGTTTTTCTTATATTTTTTGTGACAGAGCTTGGATGATCGATTGAATAATCTTTAAGTGAATTTGCAACAACTTCATGTTGCCAAATGGAGTAATATGCAGGATATACATCCTTATATATATACTCATGTGGTTTGGTTTGTTGATATAAAGGAATAACTAAAATTGGTGCTAGGCCAAAGAAAATATCTTTAAGATAACTCATATTATAACTAATAAAATAATTTCTAGCCTTTTTTAAGTCAAAATCATAATATCTTTTAGGCCAATCAGACAAATCTGCAGAAGCAAGTTGAGGAGAACTTATGACATTTATTTTGTTATATTTATTAAAACTGAAATTATCTCCATATCCAGCACCGTTTTTATTTTTTAATAGTTTAAGCATTTCAGTTTGGGCAAGCGGAGTAAAAAGCAATCTAAACTCTTTTTCATTTGTTCGGTCTATTGCATTAAATAAAACTTCAAACTCTATATTACTAGATAAAGTTAAATCGCCACCTTTCCTTATTTCTTTTTCAGCTTTTTTAGTGATTTTATTTCCTTGTCTTTTAACATATTTTTCTAACTCTTTATCTTTTTTGTAGTCAATATTTCCTGGTGACCTCGAAAAGGTAAGTTTGGGAGCAGCATCATTTCCATAGTATAGTTTAGTATCAGTATAATAATAGGGAGATGGCTTGTAAATTGTTGCTGATAAAGTTTCACTATGACTAATACGATTTCCTTCGCCATCATATGTTGTCCAAGTAATAGTCTTGTGTCCTGTATAAGCTGTGGTACCCATATATGTTTCTCTAGTTCTTCCAAATAAAAATGGGTTACCATTAATTACTCCTGTTTGACATAAAAGTGCACTGCTATAATCAGTATTTCTATAATCATCAAATCCAAAGTTAGTGACCAATTGATCGAATCTTTTAAAGTCAAAATTTTTATCCATTTTTAATAATGGTATCGTTTTTGTTAGAAGTTCATTTGAAATTCCGGAATCATATAGTGCGTTTAAGGGTTCCATTTGCTCATATGCTTCTTTAGTCTTTTTTCGTATAATACTAGAAATATTATTTATCTCTTGATCAACTTCTTTTCTTTTTTTATTTAAAAAATATAACAAAACAATAGTGGCAATTGCTAAAGGAATAACGAGTCCAATAAAACCTAAACTAATTTTCCCTTTGCTCATTTTCGATGACAAAATTAATGTTGTTAAAAATCCAACAATTGCAACTAAAATGATTAAGAATGTGTTTGTGCTTTTTTTAGAACGAAGAGTAGATAAAATATTTTGACTTGAATAAATTTCATTAACTAATTTAGCATTCTCTTCTGGATTGACTTTTGATTTGGTTAAAAGGCTTTCAAAATAATCAGTCACATTTTTTCTGTGTTCTGGTTCAAATTTTGATTTATATAAATCTAGGATTTCATAAAATTGATTTTCAGCCATTGAAAAATTCCGTAAAATTTTATTATTTTATATAAATATATTAGAGTGCAAATATGATTTTTGTCAATATTAAATGCGTCAACACACTTAAAAAGAGATTGTAAATATGGTTATTATTTTTATTAAATTATTTATATTATGGTTTATGTTGCAATGAAATTAACAAAAATAACTAATTTTAACCAATTAAGAACAATGTTATTTGCAAATTTAGTATAATAGTTATATTGGAAATTATATACTTTATTCATAAAGTTGACATTGCATATGTATAATCATATAATAAATTACGCAACAAGGACCATTAGCTCAACTGGATAGAGCGTTGCGCTACGGACGCAAAGGTTAGGGGTTCAAATCCCTTATGGTTCGCCAAGATTATGTTAAAACATACTTTAAAGGTCGCAAATTGGCGACTTTTTTTGTTAAAACATTCAAATTAAACTATGTAAAAATTTTACTTGTAAAATAATGCAAAAAAAATCATAAATATGTTGACACTAAAAATATATTAATATATTATATAAAGGCTGCCGTAAAAAGCGGCAGTAATGCAACTTGACAATTGAACAGACGATGTTTAGTAGAACTAAACGCATAGCGAAAGCAAGCGTTAATTAATTTGAGAATTAACTAAGTTAT
>DUUO01000060.1 GCA_012841525.1 Clostridiales bacterium | reverse complement strand
TAAATTATGGAAAGAAAAGTTAAACTACAAGTAGAAGGATTTAGAACCGTAGATGGTGCAGGAGTAAGTCTTGTAAGAGTTTTAGGAAATACAACAGTTAGAGAGTTTGATCCAATTTTAATGCTAGATTCTTTTGATAGTTTAGAACCAAAAGATTATACTGCAGGTTTTCCAATGCACCCGCATAGAGGAATAGAAACAATAAGTTATTTATATAAGGGTAAAATGGTTCATAAAGATACACTTGGCAATGAAGACACTGTAACCGATGGCGAGATACAATGGATGAACTCAGGTTCTGGAATTTTCCATGAAGAAAAAGTTCCAGCTGCAAAAAGACTTTTAGGTGTTCAATTATGGCTAAATTTACCAAAGGCAGAAAAAATGAGCAGCCCTACTTATCACCGCATTAAAAATGAAGAAATTGAAGAAATAGATTATTATGGTGGAAAAATTAGACTTCTTGCTGGTGAATATAAAGGACATGTTGGATATAAAGGAAATCACCTACCATTAAACTATTATGATATTCATATGAATGAAAATGCAGAAATTACAATTGACACTCCAAAAGATGATTCAGTAATGATATTTACCCTCATTGGCAATGTGTATATTGGCGGTGAAAAAATTAGAGAAAAAACAGCGGTCAAACTAACAGGTGGTGATAAATTGACAATTAAAAACGCTGATAATTTTTCACAAGTTTTGTTCATTCAGTCAAAAGCATTAAACGAACCAGTTGCATGGGCAGGACCAATTGTTATGAATACAAATGCCGAGCTTCAACAAGCATTTTCTGAAATCAGAAATGGCAGTTTTCTTAAAGAAACTATTGAATATTAGCCACTTTGAAATGATAAAAAACAATTGAATATTAATGCGTTCAAATAGTATGGTTAAAAATCTTAACATTAAAACTTTTAGTGATAAAAATAACCTTATAAAAAACAATTGAATATTAATGTGTTCAAGTGATAAAAAAAACATTATCAAAAAACGATTTAAGATTAATAGTAAAAACAATTTAGGGCTATAAAATTAGCCCTATTTTTATGTCAAAAAAATAAGGGCACATTAATTTGTGCCCTTTAAATCTTAGTTAGATTTTATTCTTTTTGTTTGGATTTTTTTACTTTATTCTTTTTAGCAAATGATGCTGCAAATGCTGCAATTGCACCTGCCACTAAAACTGAAACAACAACGATAACTGCAATTTCCCATGTCTCTAATTTTTTATCCTTTATTTCGGAAACAGTGTCTTTTTCTGCATCATATTCATAGCCTTGATAGTATAGGTCTTCGCCGTCAAAAGTTAATTTTCCAAAAGTAGATTTTGATAGTGTTGGGTTATGTAAATTTTTACCACGTGCAATTGGAACTTGGTCATTTTCAACATAGTTATAATATTTTTCACCCATTGTTCCAAGTGTAATATATAATGTTCCTTCACTACCTATTTTATTCTTTTCTTTTGCATTATTTTCAACAGGATTGCCGTTTGCATCTAGATAATATGATTCACTATATGTATGGTCGTGTCCTTGTAAAACTACGGAAACACCATTTTCTGCAAATATTGGAGTTAACTGTTTACGCATTCTTTCTACATCTTTATCTGCATTGTGTGAACCTGTTGTATATATACCTTTATGCATAATTACAATTTTATGTTTTAATTCAGTTCCTGATAAATCTTCAATTAACCAATCAACTTGTTCTTTGGAAAGTCCTTTTTCTTTTGTAACATCGTTTGTATTTAATACAGTAAAATGTACTCCACTATAGTCAAAACTATAATATACACCAGTGCTTCTATCTTGTTCTGGAGCATCTATTTCATAATGCAACTCTGCCTCATAGTTATATGTATCGCTATAGCCACCTTCATACATTAAAGTATATGTTTTAATTCTATCTTTTAGCTTATCTCTATTTGGAGTTTCATATGCATATTTGCTATGATTTCCTGTTGCTACAACTTGAGTTGTATTTCCCCAATTTTCTTGCATAATATCTAGGAAATATCTCCATTGAATATCATTTTTAGAGTTATCAACTACGTCACCACAATTAATTACAAAATCATATCCGTTTTCAAAAACTGAATCTGCTTTGTTCATAATTTTGCTTGCTGCTTCATAAGCATATCTGCTAGAACCTTGAATATCTGTCATTAATAAAAGTTCAAAAGAATGATCTTTTTCTGATGGAGCAGTTTTGAATTTATATACTGGAGACCAGTATCCATCTACTGCACTTCCAACTCTATATTCATATGTCGTATTTGATTTTAAGCCAGTCAATTTTACAGAGTGTCTTGCAGTGTTTACATATTGAAGTGTTGCAAAAATACCAAGGTCAATTGCAGGTGTAGTTGTTTCATATAGTTTATATGTTCCACTAACTTCTATTGCTTTTGCTTCATCAAAAGTTCCTTCCATATATTGAATATCGGTTCCCATAATCCTTGGATCAGTAAACCATACAAAGTTTTTATCGGTTGTAGGATCTTCTCCAAATGTAACGGTTAACATGCTTGGCAATTTGCCATTTTCAATAGAAGGCTCTTCTTTGGGAGCCGCTGAAGAATGAGTTGCTGCAAGATCTACATCGTATTTATATAATACATATTCATCATTAAAACTAATTTCTAAATGTCCAGTTTCATCAACTAAGAAGTTATACATAATGTCTCCTGCAATTTCGCCAAGACTTGTATAAAAACTTTCTGTTATATAACCATCCATTGTGTTATCAACAAATTGCATGATAGTTTTTCCATCAAGTGAAAAGTCAATTCCAAATGCAGCGGCAAGCTCTAAACCTTGAGGAACAACATCATCAAGTACTAATTTATGAAGGTCAACACTTGGGTTTAATAAACTAAAGATTCCTTCTAATGCACTTATTTCCTCATCGCTTAGACCTTTTACTAAATCCATAGGTAAAGTTAAACCTTCAACTATTTTATATAGCCCTGTTTCTTTATCTAGTAAAGCATTAAATAATTCTTTTATTACTTTACCATTATAGAGGTTTTCTAATGCTTCTTTTTTAGAATCAGATAAATCTTCATATGGAACATCGTCTCCTCCCAAATGTCCCATATATCCGCCCATTACAAAATCAAAAAATGATAAATCATCTGCAACAGGGATTAATAAGACTTTATCTACTAAATCATCAAGAAAACCGCAAAGTTTTTTGAATCTTCCTTCACCTTGATATCTTACATCACTACCATTGTATACATAATCTTTTAATGCAACATTTTCTAAATGATCTACAATATTTAATATCAATGGCTTTGCCACATTTAATATTGGTGACAACATTCCCATAATGCCGCCGCCATCTCCTAATTCTTGTATGGTCTCTTCAAGGCCGTCAATTAATTTCATTAATGAATCTGGGTTAATATATGATGCTTTTATTACATCAATAATATTTAGTAAAATGTTATTGGCTACATATTGACTTGGATTGTCACATATCTTTTTCCCATCTTTTTCTTTAATAAATTGATCTAATTTTAATGTATCACGATAATGTTTATTTATATAACCACCATCAATAATTTCTGTTAAATCTATTTGCTTAATTAAATCTATTTTAGTGTGTAATTGTGATGCAGTAGCAGAACCTATTTTTCCATGTTCAATTTTACAGTATCTAGCTCCTCCTTCATACGCAATTGTTGAAGCAGTTTCAATATCAGTTAAACGTTTTCCATTAAATGCTGAAGCGGTTGCAATATCGTTTGCGTGCATATGACCACTGAAATTGTATTGAATTCCAAGATCTGTAAAGAAATCTAAATTTTCTTTCCAACCATAAATTGTGAAATCTTTCAATATTTGATCTTCACCTTTGAAGTGTGGAACTAAATTGTGGTGAGTAAGACCAAATACATGCCTGCCTTCAAAAACAGCGTTTTCTTTTAATCCATTTAAGAAAACTCTTGTTCCTTTGTATAAATTTCCACCAACATGATGCCCTATTTCATTGTCTGAAATTTCTTCATCAATTGAAACAAAGGTGTAGTTATTTGTAGTACATTCTGCTACAAAAGTTAAAGAACCATTTTTACCAATAGGATTATCATATTCAATGGTTTCATCTTCCCATTGATATGTAAAATTAATGGTTCCTGCATTTTCACTATGAATGTAATTTGTTGTTCCTTCGTCTGGGGTATATGGAAGTCTGTCTTCATAGACAAATTCTAAAGTTTGATAATATGCTTCAAAATCTTCTTTGGTTATATTTGGATATCCAAGACCTGCATATATTATCCTTGCATCTTCTCTTGTTACTGCTCTAGTAACTATTTCTGAATCACCATTATTTCTAAAGCTTTGAGGGTTTGGATTGTATAAATCATGATTACCAAAATTTACAAAAATTTGAAAATCTTCGTTTCCAGATGCGGCTCTTATTTTATTTTGTAAGTCTCTAAGTAGGTTTGACATTTCAATATGTGATTGAACTTCACCATCATAAGTAAGGTCACCTGTTACAACAACATAGTCGGGTTTTTGTTTTAGGATTTGTTTCATCGACTCTACATTTAGCAAATGGTTTTCAGGCATTGGCTTAGTTCCACTAATTATTTTGCCTTCATAGTCAGTTTTTGTAATATCACTGCTACCATAACAATATGCTAGTGGATAATAATGAGTGTCAGTAATATGTGCTATTGTGACTGATTCCTCCGCTACAAAAGTCCCTTCACTTGCATCCGCAACGGTTACAGCACACGCCGTTAAGCCACCTACTAATGCTAGTAACAAGACAACTACTAATGCTACTAAATACTTCTTTTTCATAAAACCTCTCTTTTCACCTAAATTTTGTGAAATAAAAATTAATAAATTTGTGTGTTAAACACTTACTTGTACGCCTAACTATGTCTTCAATTATATATGTTGTTTCTTCATTGTATTTTAAGTCTTCACGCACGCGCATATATAATTTAATTTACATATATAACAAGATACCACAAAAAATTCATTTTTTCAAATATGCTTTTTAAAAAACATATTTTATTAAGTCAAATATTTATAAGTCAAATATTTATTGCACTTATACATCACTTTTTAATCTTTTTCCCTAAACAAAAAATCCAATATTAACCGCACCTGTTCGCTGACTTTCAATATCTTTCCCTAAACAAAAAATCCAATATCTATTGCACTCATACATCACTTTTTATCCTTTCCATTAAACAAAAAATCCAATATTAACCGCAACCTTCCACTCCCTACTGATATCTTTCCATAAATATCAAATTCAATATTATGTTTGGTTATCTATCGCTTTTCAACATTTTTCCCTTAATAAAAATAAAACTCTAATGATAATTTTTCACTACATTTGTTACACTTATTAGCTTTAAGAATATATAATCATATTCATATGAGCGCATAAAGTTAATATACAAATCACTCATTAATATAATACGCATAAAATTAAGGAGAGATTATGACTGAATTTAATACAAGGCCACTAACACAATTTGCTGCAACAATGGCAAAACTTATGGATGTTGAAATACCACATGAAGCGGATGAAAATTATGTTCAAGAAGTTATTGATGCCGTAAAAGAAAAGACTGGAAAAGAAACTGTAGACAAAATGCTAATATATAACCCAGACGCTATTGGTCAATGGTTTTTTGAAAAATATAATCATTTTTTTGAACCACTAAAACCATATTTAGATATAAGGGTTGATTACTTAACAGCTTTTCCACCAAAAACACCAGTTTGCTTTGGCACAATGTTTACAGGTGCAACTCCTGAGGTTCATGGTATTCAAGCATATGTAAAACCAGTAATACAAATTGATACCCTTTTTGATAGCCTTAGAAGAAGTGGTAAAAAAGTAGCGATGGTTGCAGTCCAAGGTCAAAGTATTCCAAAAATTTATGCAAATAGAGATATCGATTATTATCTATTAAAATATGATAAACCTGTTATTGAAAAAGCATTAGAATTAATTGAAAACAGTGATTATGATGTCATTGAAGTATATAACCAACAATATGATGATATTATGCACATGACACATCCAAAATCAATTTTTGCAAAACATGCTGCAAAAAACTATGTTAAATATTTTGTAATGCTTGCAGAAGCTGTCAAAAAACATTGGTCAAATTACAATACTTTTATGACTTTTGCTCCAGACCACGGAACTCACCGCGAATGGTATGGCCTTGGTCAACATGGCAAATATATTACAAAAGACATGAACTTAACTCACCTATATGGTGTAAATGTAAAAAGTGAACAATAATTTCAAAAACAATATATCAATAAACTAATATCTAAAACTCACAATTGATATAAATAACTAATATTAAAACAAATGATTGAAATGTAAAGTAAACTAATATTTAAAACAAAAAAATTAATTTTATATATCATTAAAAAAGGCTGTTAAAGTAAAATCTCTAACAGCCTTATTTGTTTTTTATTCTTTTTCAAATTCTTCTTTGCCTACACCACATAATGGACAAACCCAATCTTCTGGTAAATCTGCAAAAGCTGTACCTGGAGCAATTCCTCCATCTTCATCGCCAACTTCTGGATCATAAACATAACCGCATACTGTACATACATATTTATCCATAAAAAACCTCCATTAAAATTTTATATTATAGCAACTTTTGTCGCTTTTTTTATTTTAACACAAATAAATTTTTATTTATATATTTTACAAAAATTTCACATATCAATTTAATAAAAAATTTATACACTAAATATCACAAATTGTTGCCCTATGCTTTTATATCCTCTAATGTCCAAGCTCCCTACATTAAATTGATAAAAAATTTACACATCCAAGGCAAAAGCAATATTGTATATTTTTGTATCTTTTAATCTTCAAGTCTCCACGCATTATTTGTTTGCATGAAATTTGAAAAGTTATCTTCATATAAATATTGTGCAAAACTTTCAGCAAATACATCAAAAACTTTATCAAATGTTTTCAAATCTTTTGAAGATATTGGTGATAGAACATAATCAGTTAAAATGCCAGGGCCTTCCCCTACACCAAAACGCACTCTTTTTATCTTTTGAGTTTGCATCTTGTCAATTATGTTTTTCATTCCTTTATGTGTTCCAGCAGAACCAAATTCTCTTACCCTTATTGTATATCTATCAATATATACATCATCGTATAGGATAATGATATCTTCTATTGCCACCTTATATTTACTGACTAAACTTTTTACCGCTTCACCTGATAAGTTCATATATGTTAAAGGCTTTGCTAAAACTACTCTATTTCCATTTACTTGAAATGTTGAAGTTAATGAACGGCACTCTGCTTTTTTTATGGTTTTAGAAAATTCTTTTGCAATTCTATCAATGGCCATAAAACCCATATTATGAAGGGTGTTTTCATATTCTTTTCCGAAATTTCCAAGTCCTACTACTAATATGGTTCTTTCCATTTTCTATCTCCCAAAGTTTATATACAAAATTTTATATGTTTAATACAAATATTGCAATTTAATAAATATTAATCTTTATGTGGTTTTCGATATTATCAGATTATATAGAGTATATTTTGCAAATCAAAATTATTAAATACACTATGTCGGTTAACTATTTTTTCTTTTTTCATTAAAAAAATCACTAAGTATTTTTGCACATTCTACTTCTAAAATGCCACCGTGAATTAAAACTTTATGGTTATATTTATATTTTTCATCTAGATTATTTGCTGTGAAAGCTCCAAATCTTTCATCATATGCTCCGAAATATATGCCTTCAATTCTTGCATTTAATATTGCACCAAAGCACATTAGACAAGGTTCTAATGTTACAAAAATATCACAACCTTCAAGCCACCAGTTATTTAGCACCTTACTTGCTTTTTTTATTGCTTGCATTTCTGCATGTGCAGTTGCATCAGTTAAAACTTCTTTTTCATTATGAGAAAAAGCAATAACTTTACCATTTTTTACAATGACTGCACCAATTGGCACATCATCATTTGATGCTGCCTTTTTTGCTTCTTCTATTGCAATAGACATAAAATTATTTAATTCTTTTTCTGTATATTTCATTTCAATATTGTTTATATATATGGTCTTTTCTTAGTTAACAATCATAATATGTTTTTTCGCACATTGATTTTTACATAAATTGATAAGACACTCCATTATTTATGATAGTCTGAACCTGCATTGATGGATAATGCTCTATAAATTTGTTCTAATAATATTACTCTCATTAGTTGATGAGGATATGTAACTTTTCCAAATCTAATTTTATTTGGAATTGCATCTTTTACATTTTTACTAACTCCCCTAGAACCACCAATGACAAAAGTTATTTCAGAATCTCCAGATACTAAACTGTTTTCAAATAAATCCGCAAGTTCAGTGCTTGAAATATCATCGCCTTCTAAATCTAATAAAATTACTTTACCTTTTAGATTTTTTAATATGCCTTGTTCTTCTTGCAAAAGAGTTTTTTCATTATCTCCAAATTCTTTAACTTCAATAATGTTTAACTTAGCATATCTAGATATACGTTTTTCGTATTCTTTGATTGCCTCTACAAAGTATTTTTGCTTAATATTTCCAACTGCTACTACATTTATTTTCATATTTTAACCTATGAGTTTCCTTTCTTTCATTATATTACAAGTATCAACTAAAAACTAATATTCAGGCAATTTTAATGTTGAATGTGCTTAAAATTTTATTGTATTACATGTCAATTTTAGGTTTATCATTTAAGTAACCTTCTATTATTTATCATTGATATTGCTTGCATTAAAAGTGCATGTACTATATATTTTATGTAGAAAAAAGCAAAAAAACTTTGTAAAAGAGAAGATTGTATGAGCCCAAAACAAATAGGATTAGCATTTGGATTAACCATAATTGCAGGACTTTCTACAAGTATAGGAAGTTTGATTGCTTTTTTATCTAAAAAGCCAAATAGAAATTTTTTATCCTTTATACTAGGATTGTCTGCTGGTGTAATGATTTTTATATCTCTTGCTGAAATGTTAACATCTGGTATTGCTACATTAAGTCAAAAATATGGCGATAAAAATGCATATCTTTATGGGATATTAACATTTTTTGGTGGCATTGCTTTAATTTTAATCATTGATAGATTTGTTCCAGAGGCTAGTAACCCCCATGAAACAAAAGTAATTAAAGATCTTGGTGAAACCTTCAAAGAAGAAGTACCAGTTAACCTTAATTTAGATGAAAATGGAAATGAAATAGAAGCAACAGATGCAGCAAATGCCCAAAATGAAAATGAAGAGTGTGTTTGTGTAACTCATGTAAAAGATTTAAGTCCACGTAAACAAAAAAGATATAAAAAATTACATAAAGGCGCACAAATTGATCCAGATGAGTGTGTTGAATTTGGCGACTGCAAAAATACTAAAGTAAAAAAGAGAGCACTTCTTCGTTCTGGTCTTATTACTGCACTTGTAATTGGAATACACAATTTCCCTGAAGGAATGGCCACTTTTGTATCTGGACTTCAAGGAATTGAAGTTGCCCTACCAATAACTATTGCAATTGCTCTTCACAATATTCCAGAGGGAATTTCCGTATCAGTTCCAATTTATTATGCAACTGGAAGTAGGAAAAAAGCTTTCTTTTGGTCTGCACTCTCAGGATTTGCAGAACCTTTAGGTGCTCTATTTGCTTATCTAATTTTACTACCTTTCTTTTCCACTACAATGCTTGGATTTTTAGATGCCTTTGTTGCAGGAATAATGGTGTTTATTGCATTAGATGAACTTTTACCAAGTGCTATACTTACTGGTAAAACACACTTGTCAATTTATGGCATCATCGCTGGTATGGCTATTATGGCACTTAGTTTGTATGCGTTTTTATAAAGTCTCAACAACTATTTAATCAAAATATTTTTAATTTTTATTCTCGTAACATATTGACGATTCTCGTAAAAAGTAACATAATTTGCGAGAAATGATATGAAAAATGAGAGAATTTGATTACAAAAAACTTAAAAATTACAAATGGGACAGCACAATTATCGAATATATTGCTAAAATTTATGAGATGAAGGGCCGCCAAGATTTGTATCTTTCTCAAAAGCAATTG
>DUUO01000009.1 GCA_012841525.1 Clostridiales bacterium | reverse complement strand
TTATATAAAAGTGTGTAAATAGATTAAAATTAATGAACATTATATAAAAATTAAATGCAAAATAGATAAAAGTGATGAACCTTGTATAAAAAGTAAGGACTAAATAGATAAATAGTGATAAAAGTTAGATAAGATGTAAGCATTGTAGTTTAAATGTAAAGTGGCATAAAATGAAGAAAAACTTGAAGAAAAGATAGAATGTAGTGGCATAAGATGAAGAAAAACTTGAAGAAAAGTTTAATATTGATTTTGGTAGTTGCAATTGCGGTTGGACTTATTTTTGCCATGGCTTCTTGTAAACCAAATAATGGTGGAGATGGCGACGGACCCGATAATGATCCAAATGGAAAAGTTAACTATGATAAAGTTGCAATACTAGCAAACATTAAAAATGGATTAAATGCCCAAAACTTAGAATTTGAAAATCAAGTTAGCGGAATTAGAGAAGTTGAACAAGAATTTATCTTAAGAGCATCTGGAGTAAACTTAAATATTCAATACAAGGCTAAAATTGATGTAGAGCAAAAAGAAAATAGTGAAATTATATTTAAGATAGTAAATCTTTCAGAACATACAAATGCTATATTTATCTTTTATCATGAAAAGAATTTGTATTTATATGTTGGTAAAAATATAAATGACTCTGAAGAAATTGATATTAATAGTAGAGATTACACAAGAAAAATTTTAATTGAAAACTTTTCAACACATAGATTTTTTGATGCATTTATGGAACTCATTGAGTCTATGGACTTAAGGGGCTTTATCTATTCAGAATCAATCACAAGTAAAATTGGATCTATGTATAACAGTATTGAAACAAAAAATATTGTTCAAGTTCCACTGGATAATGATGGTTCTGTATCCACTTTAATCACAAATATTGACCTTGATAAATATAAGCAACTGTTCAATGGCTTTGTCGAAAATAACTTTGTAGATATTGGGACAAAAATTGATATTTTGACTAGAGCTTTATTTGGTTTTAGATTTTCAAGTTTAAGTTCATTCCAAGTATCAAGATTAACATTAAAAGAAATTGAGACAATTGAAAGGGCAAAACCTGGAAGAACTGATAAATTCGTTGATACAATAAACATAATCTTTTCAGATAAACAAGCAGACAATATTACTGAATATGAAATAGGATTTAGATATAAGGCAAATATAATTGAAAAAAATCAATATAAACCCTTTACTTCAAGAGAAATTGGACCTTTATCACCAACAGAAATTGATTATCAAATAGGTTCTGTCGGCAAAATGCATTTAATTGGTAAAACAATAATTCCAGGAGTTTATGCAGATAGAGGAGAAGAATGGTATACAGAAGTTAAAGGAGATTTAACCGCAGATGATGATGCTGAACAGAGCAAAAACAAATTTATGTTAAGCATTAGAGATAAATCTGTAATGGAAGAAGGCGAAAGTGCATATGACAATGTAATTTTAGAAGCATGGCTTAAAAATGGAAAATTATACATTGATGCAACTGGTCTATTGGAAAAATATATTGGACAGTCTATTGACTATCAAGCCATGGGCTTTCCAAAAGCATATTTTTATAACATAAATGCAGGAAGTTTTATTGCTTCTATTTATTCAAAGATTTTTGAAAGTGGAATATATAACTTAGATATGGCTTCATTGTTTAATAGAATTACTGAGGGTGAAGATGAAGAAGAGGGTAGGAATAATTACAAAGATTATCTAGAGTTTATAGAATCTACTGAAGACACATTTATTTTAACTATTAATAAAAAGTTTATTCAAACAATTATAGGCGAAGGAACTTCTATTGCATCTATAATAGGGGAAAAATTAAATTTAAGCGAAGATATCATTAGGGCAATGGAAAATATTGATATGTTTGATAATCTTTCCGCTAAAATTAAATATAATTTCAAAAAAAGTGAACTTTTCATTGAAGTATATAATAAATCAAAATTATTGTTTGAAGTCGATTTGGATGTGCAAGATATAACAGATGAATTTGAGTTTATATTCCCAGATGCAAATGATCCTGAATATTTTGAAACCTTTAATCAAGTACAAAAAACAGATGTCCAAAATATTCATGCAGAAATTAACATAAATCATAAAAGCACACACGATGTTGACGTTTCAAAGTTTATTGGACTTTTTGCAGGCGATGTAAGTGGTAATAACACTCCTTTAACATTAAATGCAAATGAAGGACTTAAAGTAAAAGGCGATTTGTGGCAAAAAGATCAAATTACATATGTAGATTTGCAAATCTTTAAGACAAGAATCTCGCCAGTTAGTGAAGAGCTTTTATTTGAAATTGCAACCAACAAAAATAAAACTGATGAATATTTAGTTCATAACAAAATACACAATTTAAAATACATAGTCTCATTTGCTACATTTAAAGAGTTATACGCTGAATTAGTTGGAAGCGAAGCATTGTTTGAATATGATGAAATTGTAAGAATAATTATAAACGCTGAGCAATATGGACAAATATTATTTAGAGGCGATGATATATTTATAGATATAAAACCACAATCTGGACCTGATGATATATTGAAAAAATATACAGGAGTAGATGGTTTATATGCTCAAGCAAAATTGAAAGCCAATTTTGCAGTGCCAGAACATTATGGAAACATAAATATCGATGAATACAAAAAAATTGAACTTTCCTTTGATAATGAAGTTGTATATTTAGAAAACATCTATAAATTAAATTTTGCAGACAAGGTAAATGTTTTAATTAAAGAAAATGGTGAAGTTGTTGAGACGCTAAGATTTAATGCTAGTTACAAAGAAAGCAGTATTGAATATATTCAAGGAAAGGATTCATACAACCCTCTAGCAAGACTATTTGGTGCTCAAAAATCATATAATATTAGAATTACTGATAACATAAACGGTCATAAGAAAATACATAGACTTGACAGTAGATTTTTAGAAATAAATCCATCAAAAGAAAATCCTGTACCAGAAAAAATAGATGTCATTTACGAAGATGGAACTTCAGGTAGTGTTGATTTTGAAATAGTTAACTTTGCATATAATAATGATAATATCATAAATGCAATAAACGGTGAGCCATATACGACATATGACATAATAATAGGGAAAGGTTCAATTTATGAACTTAGAGATAATATAGATATTAAAATTATCTCTTGTGCCATTAAAGCAATTCCAGGTGCTTATGCTTATGATATTCCAGTTGTAGCAAAAGTCAGCATTGACCCAATTGAATATGCTATGCAAATAGAGGCTAATGGTAAGTATCATCCAACTGATAATCCAAATGGATATAATCCTATTATATATAGAAAATTTGCTACCGAAGAATATGGAATAAATGATTTAGTAATAGAGTTTTGGGAAGATATAGGAAATCCAAATAAAGGAACTAGAAAAGAACTTTGCATAGATCCAAAATGGAATTTTGATTTTGATGAAATAAATTATGAAGGTTTCACAAAATTAGTTCTTGGCAAATATAACACCATAGATATTGCTATGGAATTAGTTGTTGAAAACAAAACGGTATCCCATATTAAGATAAATGATGAACCAAACTCATATTATACAGTTGATGCTCTAATTTCTAGCACTCATACAATTCCTTCAATTACATCACAAGAAAATCAAGTTAGAGTATATTTTTCATCTGGACATTATAGAATTATTGGTGATGGTGAAGAGGTTGAAGATCCATTATTTGATGGTTATTACAATAGACCAATTGCATGGTCATACTCTACTGCAAACTTTGCACAAGTTGATGGAACAAGGATGCCACTTGCTAGTGGAACTAAAAATAAAACTACAGCAAGCTTTGGTTTTTCATCAATTGGAGTTCAAACACTTACCTTAAATGTTGTTTGTCCTACAAGAGTTCCAAAATATTTAGTTGATACTTCTGTTGCAATAGTTAGAATTGAATATTATGAAGGAACTACTGTAATAAATGAAAATGCAACGATTAGAGAAGCAATAAAAACTCATATGATTTCATTTTATGAAGATGGAACTATGGGAGCACCTTTTGAATTTGATCCATATAGTTCCAATGAAGAAAACTTGTATTTGCCAAGTTATGTATATATGGATGCACTATATGCTGGCAATATAACAAAGAAAACTAAATACAAAGTTAATTGGAAATCTATAAGACCAAGTGATCAAATTAATGATAATAGAAATATCATTGATGAAAATGGAAAAATTAAGAACGCATTTTCAGTTGAAAATTATTTAGAAGTCAATGGTGTTTTAGGCGATGGATTAACGACAAATATTCGTCTTCTAATTCACAACAAATCTGCTGCATATGATAAAGTTATTTTCTATGATAGTGAAGGTAATGAATATAAATATGATAATGATGATGGTATAAATCAAAATCCTATTGAAGTAATAAATGAATTTGGAAAGGGCAGTTATTCTCTCAAAAATATAAATGCATATAACAAATTAGTTCTTCCTGCAAAAGCAAGATTAATATTCCCAGAAGGTACATCGCTTGAAGATAATGTATATGATATTATTTGGAAAACAAAAATTGGAGACAGTGTTGATCTAACCTTAGAACAATACCTAGATACTGTTTTAAGACCAGAGGGTGGTCAAACTATATTTAATGGTCTAATTGGCGGAGGAGATATAGTATCACAAGTAATTCCACTTTCTGTGCATTTTAGTAGTAAAAAAGTAATTACCGATGAGATTTTTGGCATTGTATCAACACTAACACCAGATAGCGATTCATTTTCTGGTTCTGGCGATAGATATGAATTTATAAATACATATTCAGCAGAAAGTCTAGATATATTAGAAAGGTTCTTAATTAGCAATAATCATCAAATTGGAGTTAGATTTGAAGATGAAAGCATAGCATTAGATGTAGAAGGTATATTTTCTAATGTAGAAGAATTCATATCTTTATTGAAAAGCCCATATGGTTCTGACTCTAGATTTAATACGGCATATCCAAATGATACATTTACACTAAAAGGTAAGATTAAAAAAGGTACAACACTTGAACAAAATATATCTTTAAGATTAAAAATTGATGCTCAAATTATAGCGGGATTAAACTTTGGCAGAATAGAAAATGAATACAAAATGACTGATAGTGGAATGAGCGCTATAAGAATAGAAGAAACACATAAACTTTATACTGGTGGAGCATTAGAAGGAGAAAACTCTTTAGTAATTACAATTAATAAACCATTTTTATTGAAAAAACGTTTAGGTGATTCTTTACAAACTGTTGATTTAGAAGAATATTTAAGCCATATCTTTGAGCGTGTAACTCTTTCATTTGGCTCAAGTTCAATTGAAGCAAAAGCAAATGTAGACTTTATTGAAGACTTTAATGATATAGCATATCACAAAATCTATGCTCCAGGAGAAAATGTTTCTTATGAAGAAAATGAAAATATTGTTGTAATTAAACTTCCTCTTAATAAATTTGGAATAGGTTCTTGTGAAGAGGCATATTCATTAACTATTAAAGTCAGAAGAGACCAAGTTGTAGCAACATCTGCTAGAGAAGATAGAATTGAAGTATTTGATTCTTCTGGTGTTCCAAAATATGGAAGCAGTTATGGATATTTAATTCCTCAAGAATATGAAATTGAGTTTTCAGCAAGTGGAAAAGTTTCATTTAGCGATTTAGTTTGGTATTCAATGGAAAGATATCAAACTGCAAATATAAATAAAGATGAAGAAGTGACAAATGTAATTAATAACTTCTTTTTATTCCATCAAAACAGGACAATAAGGCTATATACAACACTTGCAAATGGTGAAAGATTTTATAGGGATTTGGTATTTTTAGGCAAAAATATAATTAATGTCAATTATAAAATTACTGATGCTGGCAAGTATAATATTAACAGTAATTTTAATGCTTCTGATGCTGGAACATTAAAAATTAAAGATATATATAATTTCTTCCCAACAGAAAACATAATTAGTGAATTGCCACGACGCATTATTCCACTTAGAGAACAAGTTCAAGGTCAAACTGCAGTGTCTTTTGAAATTGCTAGAGATTGGACTCCTTTCCAAGAATTTGCAAAAGATGATAATCCAAATGAGTTTGATATAAACAAAATTAAAGAAAAATTCACCTCAGAAGGTTTAACAAGAACTCCATTTGCAAAGACTGAAATCGTAGGCTATAACAATCAAAGACAAGAAATTCACATGTATGTGCAAATTGAAAAATTAGATTCAGGTAGGGTAACACACGATGAATTTGAATTTATTTCTAACCATCTAAAATTTGACCCATATGCAGATCCTGATAATACTGGAGAATTTATCTTGCCAAAAGATATCGCTTTGACATATAAAGATAGTCAAAATGCTGATGTTAAACATCAATTTAATGCAAATGATAATGTTACTTATGAGATAAAAAATCAAGAGACGGGCGAATTTGAACCAATTACAAAAATAACATATAATCGTTTTGGTCATACACTCAATACTAAATATGGTTCAAGCACCTCTTCATTAGAACTTAGAATAATTTTGCCAGATGGAAATAATAAAACAACTATTACAGTTGAATGTCTAAATAGAGTTATCCAAAGTGTAAAAATAGAAAATAAAAAGACTTTAGAAAACGAAGAAAGCAATCTAATAGAAGCTACATATTATATTGATCCATATGACAAAGAAACTTTTGCTTTACCTCAATATGCATATTTTAGCTTTGGAGATATGGGATATATTGAAAGAGATGTAAAAGTTGAAATTCAATTAAATAAGTTTAAAGAAGATGATCCATTTGAACTAATAAACAATAGATATGTTTATGCTCCTTCTAATAATATTTATCAAGGTGATCAATATCTATTTTATGGATATTTGAGAGGCTTTGGTGAAAATGATGCAAGACAATATTTTATAATCAATGTATTTGTTCTAAATAGGACTTTAATTGCAAAGCCTATTGATATAAGAGATGATTATGTTTTAGAAGATAAGGGCAAAAATCCAATTGAATTTATTGTAGACGATATTCCACATAACTTAAACACACCTGATGTAGGGTTTATTAGTAATAGTGACACTTTATTTGCTTTGACTAATGATATTAATGCATTAAAAGATCAACTTGGACAAATGCAAGAAAATGCAGGTGCAACATATAACTATAAAACCGATTATCCAAGTGGTGTATTTACTTCATATTTTGTAATATCATCTCCAGTAATTCCTGAAATAAAATGGTTCATAGATGATGGTGGTACAAGTAGAGAACTTGTCAATGATGATATTCATCCAAATGGATTTACATTAAATTTAGATGGCTATATAGGTTATGGTAGCGATTCAAATTATGTAAAAGGTGAAAAAATTGCATTAAAACTTAGAGCAAAAAAATGGAGTTTTATTAAAATAGAAAATGTTGATATTGATGAAAACGACCCTTCAATTCCATTTAGTCCATTTAACTTAAAACCAATTTATGAAACATTTTCTGTAGTTTTCAAATATATCGATACTGCAAATGATGTTGAGCATTTTGTTAATGTTGATTTCACATCTGAAACAGCATATGGAAAATATCCAGATGCAAGGTCATTAATATATTGGGGTGATGTTGGAAATATTAGTGAAGAATCACAAATTAAACATAAATTAATTTTAAGAAATCCATTAAAGAGTGCAAACGGTATAAATGATATCGTAACTGAAGAAAGATATACTTATTCATTCCAACAAGTTCCTATAGAAGAAATTGCATTTATTTTGGGAGACGACTTTTATTTTGGTGAAGATAATGGATATGCACCATCAGGACAAGTAAAATATATAGCCGATCCAATACGTCTTAAACTCACAGACAGTATTCCAGAAAAAGTTTTAGCAAGAGGTTATTCAACCGATGATAACACCCTTGTTGAAATAGGGGAAGTATATATTGAATGGCCTCAAGATTTTTGGAAATTTGAAAACATTTCGATGGTTGGTACAGTTAGAGACGTAGATGTTCAACTAAAACTAACTAAAACCTCTGAAGAAAAAGTTCCATTTACAGTTAGAGTTTATTTTGTAAATCGTACTCCTAATAATATTGCAACAAATGATAAGCCAAATCTATATTCTTCAAAACCTACAAGTGGTGGTTATGCAAACTTGATGAATAAAGATGTAACTGGTCAACAAGAGTGGTCATTTGAAATAGATCCAACTAATCCTAGAATATATGGAGATACTGATGATCCTAATATTAATGTTAAATATTGGGATGAAATATTTACAACAACGCAAACTGGAGAATTGAAAGACAGCTATTATATCTTGCCTTCAAGACTAAGAATAAGATATGGTGCACAAACAGAACAATTTGTTAAAACTTATGGTATTCCATATTACGGAGATACTTTAGAATTATTAGATGTTAAATGGTTAATAAGCAGAGACATTCCTCTAGAAGGAACAGCAGGAACCGACTATATAACTGCAAGTATTAGATCATTTAGAATTAAATATACTCAAGGAACAGTAGAAAAAATAACCGATGTTTTAGACTTTGGTTATGCAAAAGGAATGACACAACTTCTTGGCAATTTCTATACCATAAATCTAAGTGTTAGAAATAAATCGGTTGATAAGACTAATATTTCCGAAAAAATGGAAATTGTTCAAATTGGAACTGGTTTAGTATTTAGTCTACAAGATGCATTTGAAGAATATGCAATTGATCCATATAATATTAATTTCCCAGATTCTATAACTGTAACATTTGAAGATGGTGATAATACTACATATGATAATCTTGTTTGGGAATATAATGAAGATTACTTAGAAAGAGCAGATATCATTTCAGGCAAAAAACCAAACGGAGACAATATTGAAGAAGAATTTATGTATATATATGCTTCATTTAAGATTTATGGAGCAAAACTTTATGTAAGATTTAAAATTAAAGCTAGAAATATTGATGTTGTTTCAGACATTGGGGGCGAATCTTCCATCACTCCATTAAAAGGTGGAATCATATATATGATAAAAGAAGATGTGCCAGAAGATCCAGAAAATCCTGGTGAGCCAATTCCATTAAGTCCAACTGAAACAAGCAGGCTTGTTGCAAAACAAATGCCAACACATTTGTATTATAACTTTGAACTTGGCGGTGGTATTACTGAAATTGCAAGAGTACCGCTTAGTTTTGAAAGAAATACTCTAGCTTCAGTTAATATTGCTAAAGTTGGTGATTATGGTCCCATATCTGGTAACTTTGGTAAGGTTGATAAGAACAATATTCAATTTTTAATCAGAGTAATTGATCCTAAATTAGCAAGTATAAATAAAATAGAAGAAACAAATTTATATGTAATGTCGAATTACATTTATGACGAAATAAATATTCCTGTTACAAGAAGAGGGGAATATACACCTGGCGCTGAAGTTGAGATGTTACCTAATAAATTGATGTTAACATCAGATATTTATGGTGGCCCATATGCAGATATTAAATCAATCCAATATATATTAGAAGATGGTGAGCCTTATGCTTTAATAAAAGCAAGTTATGTATTTAAATTAACAGACACTGATTTCAGATTGTTTGGTTCAGATTCAATATTCTCTGATGATAAAGACAAGCAAATGATAACTATGAAAGTACCAGTTAAAACTTATGTATATAACAATGCTGAAGCAAGCGAAGCAAGACTTACACAAGATTATTATGAAGTTGAACTTGGCTCTACAATAAATGCATCAGAACTTCCAAATGTAATAGTTGGAATAAATAGAGAAATAAAACCTCTATGGATTGCAAATAATATTAATACTAATAAAGCAGGAACATATAAAGCATATTGTTACTTCAAAAATACTTATGGCGATATAATTGAAGGTTCAATTGATATTGTAGTTAAAAAATACCAGTTAACTTATGATTCTGAAGAGGGCGGCAAAAAAGACTTTTTCATTGACGAAACTTTCTTGAATAGAATATATACTGGTGAAGAAGTTGACATTACTCCGCATATTACATCAGAACCTTTGTTAAGAGCAGATGGATCTTATGCTCCACTTGCAAAATATACAATTGAATATAGTATTGATAATGGTGTAAGTTGGCAACAACAACAACCTATTGATGCAAATATACTAGATCATCGTTATCAAGTTAGAATTTCAGTAACTGATCTTGATGACTATAATGTAACAGGTTCAATTGCATTTTATCTAAGAATTAGTCCATTAAACATTTATGCTTCTAACATTAGATTTGAAAAAGATGGCATTGAAATTACATCCGCAACTGGAGACAATGCTTATGAATACAATGGTGAACCTCAAGTTCCAGATGTTGTTGGTGTTTACAGAAATGTTCAATATATTAGAGAATATAGAAAAATTATTGATGGCGTAGAAACTGATTTTTCCACAACATTAAGACCTATAGATGTTGGAATGTATGAACTTAGACTTCGTTTTGCACCAGGTCAACAAAACTTCATAATTGAAGAAGCAGCTGCAAAAAGAATAACAATAGAAATTAAAAAACCAAATATTCAATATGAACTTTTACCAAATATGGAATATACAGGAATACCAGCAGATGCACCAGTTTTAGGATTACCTCAAAACCTTGCAGGAATGGAAGTATCATATTTTTACAGTAAAGAAACATCAGGAATATATCAACAATTACCAGCAGGTTCAAAAATAGTTGATGCAGGAAAATATAGAGTAACAGTTAGAATAAAAGGTGGTAATAACTATCCATCCGTAAACGTTGAAGATGCTCCAATAAATCATGGATTAATTAATGCTGAATTTGAAATCTTGAAAAAACAAATTTTCATCAACATTAATACTGTAAGAAGTGAATATTTATCTGATATCAAGCCTTTTGATAGTCAATTAACAATTGTAAATGTAAACGATCCAAGCGAAGTTATTAGAGGTCTTGAGGCTATCAACATATTGAATCAAAACTTAAATCATGATGCAGAAGATTCAAATATTCGCTATAGAATAATTTCAACAGCAGGCAAATTAACTTCAAGACATTTAATTGGTTCATATGAATTGACTTTTGATTCTAGCATTGAGTTTAATTTCAAAAATTATGAAGTTTTGGAAGAAGACGATATTAGGGGTGAATATGTAATTGAAGCAGAAAGAGCAATGGTCATTGAAAATTCTTCACAATTAATAGCAAATATTAATAGTTTAAGAGATGGTGATACTGTTAGATGGTATTTGAAAGCAGGGAATTATGGAATAATAACTTTGGATAAAAACGCATCAGTTTCAATTATAGGTTGTTATGATCCATCAGTTGAAGAAGAAAAAATAATAGTTCAATTTACTCAAATAATTGTTAAACATGGTTCTCTAAACTTAGATATAATCAAATTCAACAGATTTGAAGAAAAAGCAAATCTTGTGATTGAAAATGCTTCAGCAGTTACGCTAAGCAATACACATTTCTTTGCTGTAAACGATCAACCAGGTGAAGTTTCACCAAAGGTACCAAAGACAACAGCAATTCACATGGTGCAAACTTTTGGAAATACACTATTTATAAATAACTCAATATTTAAAAACTACGAAAAAGCAGTGTTAGTTAGTGGTGGCTCAATTGAAGTTACAAATTCAACTTTTGGAAATAATACCATTGGCTGTGAAATTACAACAAGAAATAAATATGTATATTTCGAAAATGTAATATTTAACGGCAATACAACAGCGCTAAACTTTGTCACTGAAAAAGCAAATACTAGCTTGCAAAATAATGTCTTTTCAGGAAATGGCACAGCAATTAATAGAAGCAAAGTAGTTTTAAGAGCAGACACAATTTATCAAAATATCTTTACCGCAAACAATAAAAATATAGTGCCAGAATAGAAATCAACGATATAAATCATATATATAAAAGTAGGGTACGATTGCGATTTTTAGCAATCATTTAATGTTATATAACTATAACGATCTTTGTGTTAAAAAGTGTAATATTGTTACATTAGAACATAATCAAGAAACATTATTTACTTTGATAAGTCCATAGTGATTTTTGTTATTAAAGTATCATCGCTACATGTAAAAGATGTGATATAAACTACATAATATTGTCAAATTAAAATACAACCAATAAACATCATTTAATGTGATAAAGCAATAGTAATTCTTGTAATAAAAAGCATCATATTATCACACTAAACACAGCCTGTAAGCAGTATTTATTGCGATAGAACCTTGTTAAATAAAACATATAACATTCTTTCAAAAATATATCTTTAGGCTTCCATTTTAACAATACTTGTTTACAAAATTGCAAATATTATATATATGGACTTTTAATTAAATAAACAATTTATTGTGACTTTAATAGAAATAAAAGATGAATGACATACATAAGACAATACAAAAATATATAAAACATTACGATATATATTCAGACGGTGTTAACACCTTTATTTTGTTATATCTTCCATACAATCCATTTGTAAAATTTCCAAAAGGCTATGCGCCAATAGATTCATACTACATACATTCAAATCAAATTTATCATATAAAATCTGCAATGCAAAAAGAACTTAGTTCATCATATGATATTGTTAAAACAAAAGCTTCTTATCAAAAACTTTTTTTAGATTCAGGTCTTGGTTTTAAGTTAAAAAATGGCTTAATTGCTATTCCGCCATTTGGAACTAGAATAGTTCTAGAAGTAATTGAAATTTCTGGCAATTTAATGATAGAAAAAAATCCAGAAAATAATATATATACTAAAAAAGAGCAACAACAAGAATTATTAAACTGTGAAAATTGTTTAAACTGTATTCGTGCCTGTCCATCTACTGCTTTATCTTATGATGGTTTTCATGGCGAAAGATGTATACGTTTTCTTATGGATAGTCCTTTAGAAAATCACGATAAGTTAGTTTCACTTAATTCTAATTTTTTAGGTTGTGAAGTTTGTCAAAATGTATGCCTTCACAATAAAGATATAGAAAAAGTAGATATACCAAAAAACATTTTGCAACAATTAAAATTTGAAACTTTATTAGAAAATAGCGAAAAAGGTAGGGCTGCACTTATGCCACTTGCAGAATTTATTGGTTCAAATTATAACCGGCCAAAACGACTTAATGCACTTTGCAAAATTGCAAAAACAGTAGAAGAAAAAAATAGTCGCCAAGATACTTGATACACTTAAAACAATAGAAGAAAAAACGGTCATTTGGAGACTTAATAAATTTTGTACAAACAGCAGAAAAAAACAGTCATCTGAAGATTTAATACACTTTACAAAAACAGCAAAAAATATTACTAAAACTAAATGCACTTTGTAAAATCACAAAAAACACAGAAAATTAGAGCAAAAAGACAATTTTATATACAAAAACAATCAATTAATTAGTAAACATCGTGCTAAGTGATAGAAATAAAAGAGAGTATAGTATAAAATATATACAATGAAATAGAAAAGGAAGGATATTCGTGCCAAAAAATAAATTAATTGTAGATGCTGATTTGTTTCTGTTTGATTTAGATGGAACCATCTATCTAGGTGATAAGCCAATACCTGGAGTAATTGATACATTAAAACAATTAACAGCAATGGGTAAAAAGGTTTGTTTTTTGACAAACAATAGTTCAAAAGATAAAACTGAATATATTAAAAAAATTACAAAAATGGGTTATCCTGTAGATTTGTTTCAAATAGTAACTTCTACAATGGCAACCATTCATTATTTACATACAAGAAAACCTGGTAAAAGTGTGTATCCTCTAGGAACTCCTACATTTGTCAAAGAAATTGAAAATGCTCATATTAAAATAGAAGAAGATGCCGACATTGTTTTACTAGCTTTTGATACAACAATTACATATGACAAATTGTGGAAGGCAAATATATTACTTAATAGTGGTAAAGAATTTATTGCAACACACCCAGATTTGGTCTGTCCTCATGAACTGGGTGATATGCCAGACGTAGGCTCAATAATTGCTTTGTTTGAAACTTCATCTGGAAGAACTCCAAGTGTAATTTGTGGAAAGCCTCACTCACCAATGGCAGAAATAATTTCAAGTTTATTCTATGTAGAAAAATCTAGAATCGCTATGATAGGTGATAGACTATATACGGATATTTTGTTTGGAATAAATAATAATATGCAATCAATTTTAGTTTTATCTGGAGAAACAACAAAAGAAATGTTAGATGCTTCTGGAATAAAACCAACATATGTCTTTGATTCTATTGTGGATCTTTTTGAAGAAGAATAAATTGTATTCAATAAATTGATAAAAACATAATTGCTGTATGTCAAAAGAAATAAATTGAATTAAGATAAATTATATTCAATAAATTGATAAAAATATAATTGCTGAATATAAAAATAAAAAAATAAAGTGAAATAAAGAATAAATTTTGCAGTAAATATATATTTTGAGTGTATGTTAAATTAAGATAAGATTGTAATAATTGCCAACACTTAAATATTAATATATAATAACTGCATAATATTTTAATTAGGATAAATTGATGAAGAAAAAGCACTTAGGAATAATTTTAGTATTAGTAGTAATCATTGCTTTAACTATGTTATTAGCAAGTTGTACTACTTCTTTTAAGCAAAAAGCAGTACAAACTGATTTTAGTAATTTGAATGTTACATCTAATGGCGGACTTGCTGTTGGTGTAGGAAATTATGTCTATTTCATTAATGGCGCAGCAGGAGAAGATGGGTATAACAAATGGGGTAAAACTGAAAAAGGTGCCATTATGAGGGTCGAATTAGATGCTGATAAAAATCCAGTTGCTAATACTTTGACAACAATAATTCCTAAAAATGTTCATGGTACGAAAAAAACAGGTTTAGTGGTTTTAGGTGATAGAATTTTCTTTACATCTCCATCAACAAATACAAATAGTAAGGGTGAACCACTTTCAAATAAGATGGTTTTATTATCTGCAAAATTAGATGGAAGTGATGTTAAAGTCATTAAAGAATTTGATACTTATGATATTGATTACAAAATAACAAACAACGGTTTTGTTTTATACATGTCAGAAGGCAAATTATATTCTCTAAACCTTTCAAAAAATAAGCCAAAAGCAAAAGAAATTGACAAAGAAATAACAAGTTATAAATTTATGGATTATGCTACACAAAGAGATTCTGTTTTTGCAAAAACAATAATTTATACAAAGTCATCTGAAGATAAAACCGCTAGATATAATACTGTTTGGCAATATACAGCAGGTGGAGATAAAAAAGAAATATTAAACGGAAATCCTAAAGGCTCATATAATGGAAAAACAAATATTGAAGATCAAAATGGATATGTAATATCGCTAAACCAATTAATATATGCTGATAAGGATACACTTCGTTTAGTATACAATAAGTCAAATGCAGTTGATTCTAGCAATCGTTCAACAGGAACTTATTCCTATGACTTTTCTACTTCATTTACTTTTGATTATAAAAAAGAAGTCAGATATACAAAGTTTGAAAATATTTCTGAATTGAGATTTATTGGAACAAAAGATCAAATTAAAAAAGGCGAATTTGTATTGGCAAAAAGATCTGGTTCACTTACTGGCTTATTTTACTCTCAAAAGAGAAATACACCTGGTGAATTTGGAGTTATGTATGATTTAGAAACTCCACAAGCACAAGTAATAGATGGTTCGAATATAACTTTGCTTGAAGTTTTCCAAGGAGAAGATGTTAGTGTTAGATATTTGGTAGACAATAAAATTTATAATAAATCCATATTATCTATCACAAGTGAAGGATTCCAACCATTGCCATTAAATGCAGGCCTATATCTAGTATTTGATAAAAATGCTGATACTGGATGGCTTTCACTTGATGTTGTACATGATCAAAAATATTATTATTTTAATTCAGATGTTTTGAAAAATATTTATTTTTACGATGCATCTAAAGTTGTGAAAAAAGATAAAAGAACTATGGTAGCTCGTCAAGTAGGCAAGATTTCTAAAGCCGATGAACTAGCATTGCTTGAAGAAGTGAAAATTGAAGAAGATTAAAACAGAAAATTTAAAAAGATAATGTCTTGAAACTTTATGCTTAAAAAGTAGAAACTGAAGAAGATTAGAATATAAGAAAACTAAAATAAGAAGAATAAAAGAAGATTAGGATAGAAATAAAATAGAAAAAAAATAATATAAAAAATTAATATGATGCCTCCTATAATTAGGAGGTGTTTTTTTAGGTAAAAAATTTTTATTTGCTGCAAATATTTGATTTTAAGATAGAAATAAAAGTAAAAATAGATTAGATTTTGATGAAAAATGGGCTAAATTTTGGGAAATGAGGCTGATAATCATCTTGGAAAAACAAAATTTCAAAATATTTTAAAAAGATATAAAAAAAGTCTTGTATTTTTAATTTTTTAACAATATAATATAGCCAACTTACACATAAAGAGTTTATGTAGTAAAGTTTTATAAATTAAAATTGATTAAATGTTGCTAGCCATTTTATGGTTAAATTCCAACAACATTTGTTTAGAGTAGTTATTATGCCAAAAATGAAAATATGCCCTAGGTGCGAAATTAATTACATACCATTAGACAAAGAATATTGCTCCATTTGTGAATCAGAACTTAAAGGAATTAAAGCAGAAAATGAAGAAAATCTTTGCCCAAAATGCGGGGTAAATTATTTGGAAGACGGTGAAAAAATCTGTTCAGAATGTGCTGAAAAAAAGAAAAAGAAAATACAAGAAGAGGAAGATGAACTTTTGCTCTATGAAGACGATGAAGAAGATTTAGATGAAGAAGATGAAGAAGATGAAGAAGATGAAGATGATGACGGTACACAATCTCTAGAGGCACTTGCAGAAAAAGAATGGAGCGATGACGATGATATAGATGATGATCTAGACGACGATATTGATGAAGATTTTGATGATATTGATATTGATGAAGATATAGACATTGATATTGATGAAGATATAGATATCGACGAAGATCTAGACATTGATGAAGATTATGACGATGATGAAGATTATGACGATCTAGATCTTGATGAAGACGATGAAGAAGAATTGCACTTAAATTTAGAAGATTATGAAGATGACGATGATTATGACTTTGATGATGAAGATTTAGACGATGACGACGAGGATAAATAATTTTTCTAAATAGTGTGAAAAGTAAAGAAAAAGGCATCATAATGTTATAAAAAAGTGATGCAGAGTAGAATTTAATATAAGATAAGAAGGGGGTTGCTGTAGTTAGTAACCCCTTTATATTTTAAAATTTGAGGTATATAATGTGCTTCACATATTTAAATAAATAATATTATAATATATAATGTGTGATATAGATAAAATCATATGGTTTTCTTATTAAATAATCAGTTTTAAAAGACATTTTTATTGAAGAATTAATTAAAGTTGTTTATATAAACTGAAAGTTTGGTGTAGTGAACTGTAAAATTTTATCAAAGTTAATCTCTAACTTGAAGAGTGCGTTTATTCGTGTTATTATTTTATAGTAATATAAAATTTTATATAAGCGTGCGATATGCTAATATTATATATAAGAAATTAAAACATAGCAGTT
>DUUO01000059.1 GCA_012841525.1 Clostridiales bacterium | reverse complement strand
ATACTGCAAAAGATACACCAATTTATGGTATGCCAATATTAAATGTAGCAGATGCAAAACATATATTGATATTTAACTATGACTTAAAACCAGGTTATGCAGGAGTAGATAATCCTTTATATGAAAATAAAGAAAAAACTACAATATTCCTTGGAGATGCTAAAGAAACTTTAACTAATTTCCTAGAAACTATGGACCAAGATGTTTGTGAAGAAGTTAAAGAAACCAAAGATGATATTGATTATTGTGTAGAAAAAATCGATGAAGCAAAAAACATCATAATAGTTCCAGGTTATGGAATGGCACTTTCACAAGCACAGCATCTTGTAAAACAACTTGAAACAAAACTAGAAAGTAAAGGAATAGAAGTTAGATATGCTATTCACCAAGTTGCAGGAAGAATGCCTGGCCATATGAATGTATTACTTGCTGAAGCAGATATTGATTACGACAGACTATATCAAATGGATGAAATAAACGATGACTTCAAAAACACTGATTTAGTTATTGTAATTGGTGCAAATGATGTTATTAACCCTGCTGCAAATACTGCAAAAGACACACCAATTTATGGTATGCCAGTATTAAATGTAGCCGATGCAAAACACATACTAATATTTAACTATGACTTACAACCTGGCTATGCAGGCGTTCCTAATCCTTTATATGAAAATAGTGATCAAGTAACTTTAGTTTTAGGTGATGCTAGCGAAACACTTGATAAACTTCTTTGCAAGTTATAAAACTAAATAGTTTTTATCAAAAAACAAAGGGGCCGTAAAATTACAGCCCCTTTCTTTACAAAAGTTTTTAATTGTTATAAAAGCATCTTCGCTTATTGTTTTATGCTATTGTTCTATTTTGAAAGTATCTTTACTTATTCTTTTACACCATTTGCTCTATTATAAAATGTATTTTCTCGTTATTTTATATTGTTATTAATCCAATACTATTTTTGGATTTTTCATAGAACGTTTGAAAATTATTACTTTACTACCTATTGCCAAAACAGGCTCTGAACCAGTTTTATTACAAATTTCACTCATTGCATCTTTTGCACTTAGGTCACTATTTCTATTTATTGTAATTTTAACAAGTTCTCTTGCTTCAAGTAGTGCAAGTAATTCTTTTACTATCATATCTGTAATGCCATCTTTTCCAATATGATAAGTACTTTCGATTTTATTTGCCATAGCTTTCAACTTGCTTCTTTGTTTACTATTTAACATTATATATTCCTCTATAAAGTTTTTGTTTTCAACTTAGACTTTATATCAAAATTATTATATTTGCAATTGTTTCATCTACTTTAGATGGTTTGCAAAAATTAATGGCCTTACTTTTTGGTTAACAATTAACGACTCTTACCGCTTGACTTAACAATTTATAAAAAACTCCTAAAGTTTTTCTACCAATCTAATATAAAACTCCGCACATTTTACAACATTTTCTACGCTAATTTTTTCATCATTTCCATGAATTGCTTTTAATTCATCACTAGTTAGTTGCATTGGACTAAAGCGATAAACTTTATCAGATAGTTTAGAATAATGTCTTGAGTCTGAGCATGCTGTCATTAAATATGGTGCAACAATTGCATCAGTATAAACTTGTGATATTGTTTCAGTTAAGGCTTGATAACCTTCACAATCTGTTTTTGAAACTCTTGATGGCTCACTTGGTGCAATTACTTCATATTCAATTCTATCATCGTTTACTATCTCTTTAATTTGCTCTACAGTTTCGGCGATGCTGCTACCTGGAATAACTCTTTGATTAGATAGCATATATGCTTCTGGAGGTAAAACATTCATTGCTTTTGAACCTTCCATTTGTGTAAAAGCAACTGTAGTTCTAAGCATTGCGTTCATTTGTCCGCCAGTTTTTTTAGCAATTTTATCTATTATTCCCTTAAATAGCCAAAGGTTAGCAAATATTAATCTATATGCAAAATTGCTATGTCTTGCCATTGTATCAAAAGTTTTTTGAGTAGGTTTTGATAAAAATAGTGGCAATGGATTTTTTTCTATTTTTGCACATGCATTAGAAAGTATGCCAATTGGAGTTTCAGGTGGAGGAGTAGATGCATGACCACCTGTACTTTTTACACTATATTTTAAGTTAAACATACCTTTTTCAGCAATTCCAACTGCTGCACAAGGTCTTGAAACACCAGGGAAAACACCGCTTACAACAGCACCCCCTTCATCTAGAACAAATTTTGGATCTACACCCCTTTCAATAAAGAGATCAACTATATCTAAAGCACTAGTTCCAGATGTTTCTTCTTCACCAGAAAATGCAAGATATATATCATCTTTTGGAACAAATCCATTTTTTAAATGATGCTCAACTCCTTGAAGTGCACCATTTAATGTTATCTTTGTATCTAGCGTTCCTCTGCCCCAAACTTCACCCTCTCTAATTTCAGCATCAAAGGCATCATGAGACCAGAGATCTTCATTAACTGGAACGACATCAAAATGGCTCATTAAAACTGAAGGATTAGCAGATGACTTTCCTTTTATGCGATAAAGTAGACCTCTTCTACCAACACGCTCAAATGTTGAATTTTTAATAATATTTGGGAATCTTTCTTTTATTAGTTTTTCAATTTTTTCAAATTCAGCATCATCTTCTCTTGATGTATCTCTATATGAAACTGTTTTGCACCTTATGATATCTTGAAAATCTTTTACAGCCTTATCTTTATCAAAGTCAATTTTTTCTATTGTAACTTGCTTTTCTTCATGAGGCTTAAACTTCAATGCTCTAATAATTAAAATTAATAATAATGTAATCATTTTTTCTCACAGAGTAATGTTGTTTGAATTTAACCATCATAATGGTTAGCAACACTCTTTATTTTTTATATTTTATTATATTCCTCTCTTTGGTGCAATCTCAAGCAAAATCAATACTCATATATTTTTGCTGTCTTTTCATTTAGTTGCACCGACAAGCAAAATCAATACTCATATATTTTTGCTGTCTTTTCATTTAATACAATAACAAGCAAAATCACGGTTCACATATTTTTGCTGTCTTTTCAATTAGTTGCACCGACAAGCAAAATCAATACTCACATATTTTTGCTGT
>DUUO01000058.1 GCA_012841525.1 Clostridiales bacterium | reverse complement strand
ATGATTTTAAGGAGTATCAATATTGGAGAGTTATTTTTAGATAATGATTTTAAGGAGAACTTACATTGGATAGAGTTATTTTTGCCTTAGGTGGCGGCGATTTAAGAAACAAAACTACATTAGAAATAGATAAAGTAATTGCTAAAAGAGCAAAAGAACACGCAGGCGATAAAAGAGCTATGGGTGTATTTTTTGGCACCGCTTCACATGATAGCCTTCCATACTTTAATTCATTTAGAAAAATATATACTTCTGTTTTTGATATAAAGGCAGAAATTGCCCTACTTACAAAAAAAGATGTGCCTTTAGAAAACATCCAAAACAAATTAGATAAAGCAGACTTTATATATATTGGTGGCGGAGACACAATTTTTATGCTTGATGTATGGAAAAAAACTGGAGTTGATAAAATGATAATGGATGCTTACAAAAAAGGTGTTATTGTTGCTGGTCTTTCTGCTGGTGCAATATTTCATTTTGAAAAAATGTATACTGATAGCGAAATGCTACACGGAGATAATAACACTTATGCAATTTATGAAGGTCTTAAAACATTAAAAGGCATTATGACCCCACATTACAACTACCGTAAAGAATTTGACGATATAGCAAAAAACTATCCACTTGCATATGCAGTTGAAGATAATTGCGCCCTACTTTTTGAAAATGAATCATTAATAACCTCATATTCTTCAGGCGGAAAAGCATTCAAATTTGTCAATGGTAAAAAAGAAGAAATTTTATCAGAGTAACACCAAGTTTTATGCAAAAGAATTCAAATTTGTTAATGACAAAAGAGAAAAAATTTTAGCAGACTAACATTAAGTTTTATAATTTTCCTTAGTTAAACAAAATCTATTTTGGTGATATAAAATCACATTTTATCTAATTTATTGCTTTTTATAACATAATTTTACTAACATTATTAATTTATCTCTTCATATTTTGAAAATGTGGGCCATTTAAAGTGCAATATTTCATTGAAACAAATAAAAACAACTCTTTTTATTGAATTAGATGTACATAAATGATACAATAAATTTATCCCAAAAAAGTTAAAAGTATTTGTTATGTCAAAAGAAAAATCTCCAAGAAATAAAACGATTAACACCTCTATTGAAAGCGGTAAAGCCTATTTAGATAGATGCATTACCATAGATGGTTTTGTAAATGATATTTCTCGCATTTTAGATAAAACAATTTTAGGAGATTCTCTAGAAACATTGAAATATATACCTAAAGAAAGCGTGGATTTAATCATTGCAGATCCACCATATAATCTAACTAAAAAATACAACACAAAAACCTTTTCAAAAAAATCCAAAGATGAATATGAAAAATATACACGCAAATGGCTTTCTTTAGTGATGCCAATATTAAAACCTAATGGTTCAATATATGTTTGTTGCGATTGGGAAACTAGCATAATAATTGGTAGTGTTTTAGATGACTATTTCAAAATTCAAAATAGAATTACTTGGCAAAGAGAAAAAGGTAGAGGTGCTAAACAAAACTGGAAAAATGGGATGGAAGATATTTGGTTTGCAACAAAAAGCAATGAATACACTTTTAATCTTGATGCAGTAAAAGTAAGAAAAAAAGTTATGGCACCGTATCGTGTTAATGGAACTCCAAAAGATTGGGAAGAAACAAAGCATGGAAATTTTAGAGATACTTGCCCTTCTAATTTTTGGGATGATATCACCATACCTTTTTGGTCAATGCCAGAAAACACAGCCCATCCTACACAAAAACCTGAAAAACTTATTGCAAAGATGATTTTAGCAAGTTCAAATGAAAACGATATTGTTTTCGATCCTTTTTTAGGTTCAGGTACAACAAGTGTTGTAGCAAAAAAATTAAACCGCCACTATTTCGGAATAGAGAGAGATAAACAATTTTGCATATGGGCAGAACAAAGACTTGAAATGGCAAACACAAATAAAAACATACAAGGCTATATAGATGGAGTCTTTTGGGATAGAAATTTACTTTCAAGAAAAAATAATAAATAATGATGGATCAATACAAACGCAAATATGATTCCAGATGGAACTTTAAGGAGGGAGCTATGAATGAATTAAATCATCAGCTCCCTTCTTATCCTGCTATGTTAATGCCTTTAATTGTTAGAAATCTTTTAGAGCAATATGGCAAAGGAAAAGATACTGTGTTATTAGATCCATATGTAGGAGCAGGAACTACATTAGTTGAAGCACAGCTTTATGGTGCAAAGCAAGCAATTGGTATAGATCTAAACCCTCTTGCTGTTTTAATTAGCAAGTCTAAAACTACTAAATATGATTTAGAAAAACTAAATAAGCAAATACGGCACTTTCGCGATAATACAAATCAAATTAATTATCATGTTGATATACAAGATAATGAGTTTTTTAATTTTAGCATCAGAGATTTTTGGTTTAAGGAAAAAAAATGTAATTGAACTTGCTTTTATCCAAAAATATATTGATGAAATTGAAGATGAAAAAGTAAAACTATTTTTTAGGATTGCATTTTCAATAGTTGTAAGAAGTGTTTCTTTGACAAGAAATAGCGAGTTTAAGTTATATCGTATAGAAAAAAGTAAAATTCCAGATTTTAATCCAGATGCTATAAAGGAATTTTTAGAAATATTGGAAAGAAATCACCATCTTATTTATGAATATAGCAAAAAAGTCAATTATGAAACAAAAATTGATATATATGAAATGAATGCAAAAATCTTGCAAATATGGAAGAATTTCACAATGTCGGTAATAGAAGAGTTAGAAATTACAAAATGCCCACTGACATTGTAACTTTTAAAACATTTGAAAGACTTGGATTTACTCATAAAGAAACTATTGTAAGAGATATTTTAAATAAAAGAATGCCTTACAAATCATCTCCATCTAACAAAAAAGGAAGTCAAACATCTACTATGACTCAAGAATATATTGTAATAATGGAGAAAAAATAAATCATTATAAAAAATTTCATATACACCAAATAAAATTTACTTAATTTTATACATTATAATTTGCTTAAACTTATACATTACATAAAAAAGAAAGGAGCATTTGCTCCCTTCTGAAATAAAAATATTTTTGCTAGTTAAAATTTTAAGATTAAAGTGAAGGATCGTTTTTTGACATTTGAGCCTTTTTTGCTTCATCTTCTTCTTTTTGTAATTGTTTTAACTTTCTGACAAATTGTGGTGGATAATAACCATATACACCTTCTGGTCTTCTAATTCCAATACCTTTAAACTCTTGGTCTAAACCTTCTTGCAAATCTCTTAATCCCTTTTCTTTAAGATCACCATGAGTAAAATATCTCCATTTCCCATCTTTACCAAAAAAGTATGCATATTCAATCCATGGATCATCATTGATTGCTTCTAGTGTTGTTTCTTCTGCTTTAGTATCTTTTTCTCCTCTATCTCTTCCATATGCAATTACCACTCCTTCTTGTGGTTTTGAAAAGCTATGAGGATATTCTGGATCTGGATCAATTTTTGCTCCAAGATAAGAAAGTGAACCGAGTTTTATTAATTTTTCAACTCTTGATTTTGAATTATAATGGTCAATTAAAAGTGCACCATTATGTGTTAAGTATCCATCACAGTGGCAATAAATGCCTAAATATTTACCGTCTTCTTTTTCTATTCCAATAAAACTTCTTGTTGCCATGTTTCCTCCGATTTATTTGTTTCAACAAACCCTTTTATCTTTTACTAAAATACCATTTTATATTGGTCTAACATTTATGAGTCTGTATGTTTTTTAGACAATGTGTCTGTTTTATTTCTAGTTATTATAAATAACATTTACATTGATTTTTGTAGTGCATATTAAAATATGCTTTTATCTATTCATTAACATTTTTTTACAGTAAACTTTTTTTATGAAGTTTAACTAATTTAATTACATTTGTTTTTGTTACAGTAAACTTTTTTTATGAAGTTTAACTGTTTTTATACGCTTGCTTTTGTTACAGTAAAATTTACCTTGATATGTTTTTTAGTGGTTTATAAATAATTATCATCATTTTGTTGATCTTCAAAGTTTTGTTTGTCTTGTGCAATTTGTCTTTGTCTCATTTTCTCAAAGTGCTCATTTACTTCTTGGTTATATGCTCTGATTTCCATTTTTCTAATTATCTTTTGTGTAGATGCTCTAAGTGGATACAAGGCTTTTAATAGGCCTTCTTTTAAGTCGGTATCACTATATCTTCCATGATCTAATGTTATTTTTGGTCTATCTAGTTCAAATCTTTCTGCAAGAATATATTTTGCTGCATTTTGCACAACATAAATAAATTCTGGATATCTTGAAAGACTATATGTTTTATCACAAACTTCCATAGAAACTAAAATTGAAGCAAAATCAACACCTTTTTTAACTTCCTCTATCCCTATTTCTTTTGAATCTTTTAAGTTTTTCAAATCATTTCTAATTAAATCTGCCTCTTCGCCTTTTGCCTTGCAATTTTGCTCAGCCCATTGGCATATACCATTTAGTAAACCTTTTGGATGTTTCAAAACTCTATCTGCTGAAAAGACATGAGTAAAATCTTCTGAGTCTTTTCTAGATGAACATGATGCTTTTTTAGTCCATTTGTGGTCATATACTAAATCATGTATATATGTTGCAGTTTCTTCATCAGAGCCAAAGTCTTTTGAATATTCTTTTTTAACTATCCGTATTGGATCGGCAGCAGGTATTACATATCTACCATTAAAATTCCAGCCTCTTGCACTGTTTACATAACTTGCGTTTTCATCTTGCTGTAAAATCAATAAAATATTTTTAATTCCAAATATTCCAAAGCGTCCCATTGCTCCTAATATTTTTTCAAATTTGTTATTTCTAACTAAAGACAAAAATGTCTTATCTGATTGTTCATAATATTGTTCTATATCATCTATTCTTAACATGTTTACCTCTCTATTTTTATATTTTTTTGTTATTGTTTTAAAACTTTTCCTATTTTTGCCTTTCTTCTTGTGTTTTTATTCAAATAGACTTCTAACATATGGAGTTGCAAAAATTTGATATTTCTTTGAAGCTCTTTCGATGTTTTGTCTTTTAATTTTTAGTTATAATTTT
>DUUO01000057.1 GCA_012841525.1 Clostridiales bacterium | reverse complement strand
TTATAATAAATTATAAGATTTTTTTCTTTTTTATTTAATTTTAATTGATTTTTGTATTTTATATGTTGTTTTTTACTTAGTTTTTTTATTTTATACAATATTTTTATTAAATTGTTGTATTTTATATGTGATTTTTTAATTTTTTACTTATTTTTTAATTCGTAGTAATATTTTTTACAAAATTTAAATATTTTATTGTTTTTTTTTATGTTTCACGTGAAACTAATTAATTTTATTTATAAATAATAGGGCTACCTATTACTATTACATCTTTATTTGTTTTTCTATGTATTTTTTTATTAAAAATGATATGATTTTATATAGTTAAAATAGATAGATTTTTATGTTGTTTTTTACTGGATTTTTCCAATATTTTGTATGCAATTTTATTAATTTAAATTTTAATTTTAGTAATTTTTTGGGGATAACTGCTGTTTTTTATGCTACTTATCCCCAATATTGAGTTAGTTTTCCCCAATTTAATATATTTCTCTATATATTATACTATAAAAAGGGAACATATATTCCCTTTTAATTTAATAAAAAAGCCAACCTAAGTTGGCTCAAATTTATATAGTTTGTTAAATTAGTTTTGTTTCATTACTTTTAGTGGCATTAATACATAGACATAATCATCACCAGAGATAGGTTTAATTGAAATAGGGGACATTGGACCATTAAATTCAATCTTGAAAAAGTCTTCATTAATTCTATCTATACTTTCTTTTAGATATTTACTATTAAATCCAATTAAGATCTCTTTACCTTCAATTTTAACTGGAACATAATCATCTATTGAAGATTCGGATGTTTTACTATTAATCTTAAACATGTCATCTTTTGCTTCAATTGATATATAGTTTTGTAATGCCTTTTGAGAAACAGTAAATACTCTATTTAACACAATTGACATTTCTTTTTTATCTACTACTACAACAGTTTGAGCACCTATTTGTGTAAATTTTTGATAATCTAAGAATTTTTCATCAATTAAGTTAATAACAATATTAGTATTATCTCTATTTATTACAATATAATTTCTATAAATTGATATTTTTATTGGATCATTTGATGCTTTTTCAAATATTTTTGATATATCATCTATTATTTTTCCTGGTATTAAAAATGATGCTGTATCTATATCTGTTACTATATCTTTCTTTGCTATTGCAACTCTTGCACCATCAATTGCAACAAGAGTAAGGATTTTATCTTTAATATCAAAAAATAGACCTTTTAATGCCTTTCTATTTTCTTCAATTGAAACACAAAAAGCAGTTTTTTCTATGGCATCTTTTAAATCTCCTTCCTTTATTACAAATTCATCACCTTTTTTATCAAAATCAATACTTGGAATAGCCTCATCTACGCCCATACTTACGGCATAACTACCAGTACTATGTCCATAATATACAAATAATTCATTTCCTATTTTTTCAACTTCTATACTTTCCATTTCTCTTAATTGATTTAATAAATTTTTCAATTCCATTGGTTTAATAAAAGTTATTCCATCTACTAAAATATTTGCATTTATTTTCTTTTCTATATACATTTCACCGCTTGCAGCAGTTACTACAACATAATTATTTTCTGTGCTTAATCTAACTCCTTCAAAGCCTATAATTTTTGATTTTTCATTCAATGCTTTTGAAGTTATTTCTAAAGCTTTGTTTAGCTCTTTTGGATCGCATTTAAATTTCATAATTCTCTCCTCTTTTATATAAAATGTATAAAATACATTAAAAAACAATAATTATATTCTAATTATATCATTTTTAAGTCGCTTTATAAAGGTTATTTTTTAATTAAATTAAAATTTTTTCATTTTTTTGCCTATTATTAAATGTAGTTTTTGTTATTATTTTAATAATAATAATAATAAATAATGTGGATATGTGGAAAACTCTCAATAATCAAAAAAATAGGGCATATAATATATGTTTTTACATATTTTTTATTAGTATTTTTTGTGGATAATATTGTGGAAAATAGGATAAAAAACTAAAAGATATTAACATATGATGTGAATAACTTTTATTTATAAATTTAGCGATATTTTAAGGTCCTCTATTTTTTTTGCAAAATCTTTATTAGTTTTAATTTTTTCAGATGTTTTATCATGTGAATATGTAATGGTTGAATGATCTCTTCCACCAAGAAGTTGTCCTATTGCAACATAGGGTAAATTAAAATATTCTCTCATAAGATAAATAAATATATCTCTTGCTTCAACATATTCTTTATTTCTTTTTTGTCCAATAATTTTATCTATTGTAATGCCTGTAAAATTAGATACAGCTTCTAAAACATCATTACTATCTACACCTTCTTTTTCTCTTAATTCTTTATTTACAAAATCTTTAACCATAGATAGAGATGGAGTGATTGTATTTGTCATTCTTATATATAATTTAATGTTTTTTAAGTTTCTTTCTAAATCTCTAATATTTGTGTCTATATTTTCAGCAATATAATATACAATTTCATCACTTAAATTTAATTCAAATTGCTCCATTTTTTTTCTTACAATATTAATTCTTGTTTCTAAAGAAGGTTTTTTTATTTCAATTAAAAGACCACTTTGAAGTCTTGAAATTAATCTATCCTCTAAAGTTGGAATTTCTGATGGAGGTCTATCTGATGCAATAACTAATTGGCTGCCACCTAAAATTAAATGATTAAAAATATTAAATAAAACTTCTTGTGAACCTGGTTTGTTTTCTAAAAATTGAATATCATCTAAAAGTAGCACATCAGTATTTATATATTTTTCTCTAAAAGAGTTAATATTAAAGGTATTTTCAAAATCGCTCCTATTTTGATTTATAGAGGCTTTCATATAGTCACTAGATAAAGTTTCAGCAGCGACATATAAAACTCTTAAACGGCTTAAATTTTTCTTTACATAATTTCCTATTGCATGTAGTAGGTGAGTTTTACCAAGTCCTATACCACCATAAAGGAAAAGAGGGTTAAAAGACATATATGCTTGTTCTTTTCCAGGCTTCATTGCAACATTTTGTGCTGCAAAATATGCAATTCTATTACTGTTTCCAATTACAAAATTTTCAAAAGTATATTCTGGAAATAAATTGGATTGAATCTCTTCAACTTCTGGAGTTTCAAAAGTAGAAATATTTTCTCCAGATATATATGCCTTTTTTTCAACATCAGCAATAACTTCTATTTTATTTATTATGCTAAAAGGAAATTTTTCAACTAAACATTCGTTTATAGTATCTATTAAATGTTTATTTACATATTCTTTTGCTGAAATAGTTTTTGCAACAACATAAAAAGTTCCATCTTTTTCGCATAGTGGAATAAGATTTTCTATCCAGGTAGAATAATCTAAAGCATTTAGCTTAATGGATAACCCATTTAATATTTCTTTCCAAAATCTTTTTAAATCAATCATAAGTAGTTTTTAGTATATCACAACAAGCAATTTTTTGAAAGAAAGAAAATATATATTAATTGCAAAAGGATGGGGGCAGAAATTGAAAGAAAAAACAAAAAAAATTTATAAAAATAATGTTTTTATTTTAAATAATTTAAAAATATATATTTGTAGATTTATATTTTTAATGATATTTTAAATACAAGGTAACGACAGCACGTTGACGATGTGTATATAACCAAAAAAACATTTATCATAAAACGAAAAAAGAAATTAATAAAATAAAGATAAAAAAAACAAACAACAAAAAAAGAATAATCAATAAAACCAAGATAAACAAAAAAGCAAAAAAAGAGTAAAAATGAGTAACCTATCTTTAATGATAAAACCTGCAGGAGGGATGTGTAATCTAGCATGTAAATATTGCTTTTATTGTGATGTAATTGAAAGCAGAAAAACTCAAAATTTTACAAAAACAATAATGGATTATGATACTCAAAAAAGACTTGTTTTAGAAGCACTAGAATATGCAAATGGAGATGAAATATATTTTGCTTTTCAAGGAGGAGAGCCTTTACTTGCAGGGCTTGATTATTACAAAAATTTTGTAAAATTAGTAAAAGAAAACAATAAATTAGGTTCAAAAATATTTTATAATATTCAAACAAACGGAACACTAATAAATACAGATTGGGCAACTTTTTTCAAAGATAATGATTTTTTGTTAGGACTTAGTTTAGATGGAAACAAACTAAGTAATGTATATAGAAAAACAAAATATAACATAGATACATTTGATTTGGTTTATGAAAAAACACATATACTAAAAAGATATAAAGTTGATTTTAATATGCTTGTTGTTTTAACAGATTTAGTTTCTAAAAACATTAAAGAAATCTATCAGTTTTTTAAGAAAGAAAATCTATCGTTTTTACAATTTACACCATGTCTTAATCCGTTTAATAAAAGTAGTGAAAAAAAGTTCTTAACGGAAAAAGGAATGAAAATATTTTTAGATGAAGCCTTTACTTTATATGCCAAAGATTTTCTAAATGATAGTTATGTAAGTATTAGGCTATTTGATAATTGGGTAAGAATATTTTTATCCGAGCCACCAGAACAATGCGGCTTAATGGGATATTGTTATAGACAAGTAGTTTCAGAATATAACGGTGATATTTATCCATGTGATTTTTATTGCATTGATGAATATAAACTAGGAAACATCAACGATACATCTCTAAAAACTTTACTATCTTCAAATATAGCAAAGTCTTTTATAGAATCCTCTTTCAAAATAGATTCAAAATGCAAGGACTGTAAGTATTACAATATATGCAGACAAGGTGGATGCAAAAGACTTAGACAATCAGATGATTTTTGCAAAGTGTACAAAGAATTTTTCAAAAAAGCAGAACCGCTTTTTAATGCAATAAAATTAAAAATACTTAATGAAGGAAAACATTTTAGGCGAGCCTATACAGACAACTAATTTTGATAAAATAATTAATGGATATAAATATATAATAAACAATCTTTTAATAAAAGCCGTAAATAATGATCTTGGTGGATTAGACATTAATATAAACGAATACAAAATTTTAATAATAGCTGTATATGTTGATGCCCCATAAAAACCTCATTCAAAAATGCTCTTGAGACATAAAAACAAAACAAACCAGCAGTGGAAAATCATTGCTGGTTTTTATATGAGAAAATTTAAGGGTTGGTAAAAGAATAATGGTTAAAATCTTTATTTTATACCTCTTCTATTTTGCTTAAAGGATTTTGTAATGTCTTGTATTTCTCCTCTCATTTTTTCTGCCAAAGAGGGGTAGACAGAATATACATTGTAACTTTCAGATCTATCTTTAGAAGTCAAGAACAAATAGTCTTTTCTTTTTAAGTTGAAAAAGGCAGGATTGTCATTTGCGCCATATGGTAAAAACTTAACTTTAGCAAAAGAATTTGGATCGAAATTGTAACTATCAAAATCGGAAAAAGCAGATGCTTCTTTTAATTTAGAAACTGGAATCTCATATTGAATTGCTAATATCTTTTCGTTTTTCATATGAAGTATAGGGTTCTTTTCTGTGTGAATTGGTGTTCCTGACTTTAGAATTGGGGAAATGCTAAGGCCATCTAAATCTCTATCTTGTGGAAGGAAGTTAGCAACATTGTTATCTCCAGTAATATTGCACCAATCAACCAAAGTTGGATATATATCAACCATAGAAATAATTGAATCAACCTTACTTCCTTTATGGTTATTAAACCATGCTGGAGCATTTGTCCATTTAACTAAAAAAGGAACTCCTGTGCCTGCTTCATATGGCGTATATTTCCCACCCCTTAAAACTCCTGGAGACCCTTCAAGAGCAGGTCCATTATCAGAAGTAAAAATAATAATTGTATCATCTAAAACTCCATTTTTTTCTAGAGTTTTAAAAATTTGTCCAAGATAATAATCAAATTCAAAAACACAATCAGCATAGTTTCCAAGTCCAGTTTTTCCTCTAAATTCTTCTCCTACAAAAATAGGAGCATGTGGCCATGGAGTTGTATAACAAGCAAAGAAAGGTTTGTTGTTTTGTGAAGATGCTTTTGTTAGATTATCTATCCATGTATTCATTTCTTCGTGAATATATTTTGTTGCATTTGATTGATCTATTAATTCATTATGACCTTTTGCAATAGTCCATTCTCCTGCAGTTTCTTTTACATGATAAAAAGGAGTCATATCATTTACATGGTGTGAACCGTAAAAACAGTCAAAACCTTGATTTGTTGGAAGATATTCACCATAGTCTCCAAGATGCCATTTTCCAAAAATTCCAGTTGCATATCCTGCTTTCCTAAATGTTTCTGCCATTGTAATTTCATCGCCCATCATACCATCGACATTGTTTGTCATTTGAGTAGGGTTAAAAATTCTTGTTGAAGCAAAAGGAGAAATTGTATTTACTGTTGGGAAAACAACATTATCTGCACCACCTCTATATGGATGTCTTCCTGTAAATGCAGCAAAACGAGATGGGGAGCAAACAGAATATCCTGAATAAAATGAAGTAAAGTTTATTCCATCTTCTCCAATAGAATCAATATTTGGTGTATCAAAAACTCCACCATTTAGAGAAATATCTGCATATCCAAGATCATCTGCCATAATAAACAAAACATTTGGAGCATTTTCTTTTGTCTTGTTTTTGTTTATCCTCTTTAGATAATCATCTTCTCCTTTTTTAAGACTTGGCATATTAGGAATAGATCTTAAATTAGATGTAAAAACAAAAGATATGGAGGATAAAATTAATAAAATACTTCCACTAAAAGTTACAATTTTTTGAGTTAACTTTTTTTCTCTTAAAAAATGAACGCATAGTAGTATGCCAATGGCAAAAACAAAACCTGGAGATAAAATTAAAAAGTTTCCAACAAGCCTTGTTCCAAAATTGCCACTACCTTGCCATAAAGGATGAGAAGCACTTGAAAAACCAGCAACTGGTTTTACAAAAGCACCCCAACCAGCATCAGCTCCAAAAATTGTGTAATAACTAAGTAAACTACCTAGTGAAATTAAATATGAAATCATAAAAAACACATAAAAGCGTTTTTTGAAAATCAATCCAAGTAAAATCAAAGTTGCCATAATAATTGCAAAAAGCATCGTTATTACCGCAACAATATTTAATCTAATTGCAAATTGAACAAAAAAGATCAAAATAGACAAAAACAAAAAAATAAAAGATACAATACCTTTATTAGCATCAATCTCAATCGACCATGACTTTTTTTCAACTAAATTATCCACCAAATCCCTCGCAAAAAAACAATCAATATACTAAAAATATACAATATAGAGAG
>DUUO01000056.1 GCA_012841525.1 Clostridiales bacterium | reverse complement strand
ATTCCTTTTTTAAGCATATCATCATTTTTTAATATCAAACTTAAATTGCTTAACACTCAAACATCTAATTAACTTGTATTTTTTTTATTTGAGTATTTCTTTTAAGTATGTCATCGCTTTTTTAGCATAATCCAATGGATTTGCAATATCAGGATCTTGTTCTGCCTCTACTAAAAGCCATCCATTATATCCATATTTTCTAAGTGCTTCAATTACGGGAACAAAATCTATATCTCCATCTCCAGGAACAGTAAATGTGCCTAATTTTACACCTTCTAAAAATGAAAGATTTTCGTCTTGAACTTTTTGCACAACACTTTTTCTAATATCTTTTAAGTGAACGTGCTTTATTCTTTCATGATAATTATCTATTATTCCAAGATAATCTTCACCAGCATATGCAAAATGACCTACATCCAACAAAAGTCCTACAAATTCATTAGTATTATTCATTAAAATTTCTGTTTCCTTTGCTGTTTGAATAACTGTACCCATATGGTGATGATAAACTAAATCAATGTTAAATTCTTCTTTTGTCATTTTTCCAAGATCTTCAAGACCATTGAACAATCTTTCAAAATCTTCACTTGTCAAAATTTTTCTTGCATTAAAAACAGATACATTTTGGCCTTGCACTGAGCCTGTTTGCTCAGAAACTCCAACCTTTGTTGCTCCCAAAATACTAAGTTTTTGACAAAGTTTTCTAAGGTCATTGATGTTTTCACTCATAATTTTAGATAAGATAAAAGTTGAAAACCAAGCATTGACAACTTGTAAACCTTTTTTTGCTAATTTATCTTTCAACATTCTTGGCTCTTTTGGAAATTTGTTTCCAATTTCAGTCCCAGTAAATCCAGCAGTTGCCATATCATCAATACATTGTTCAAAAGAAATATTACCACCAAGTTCTGGCATGTCATCATTTGACCAACCAATTGGTGCTATTCCAAGCTTAAACTCTTCCATTATTTACCTCTTAATTTATATTATTTTTTATATTTTCTAATAAAATTTTATCATATATTATGTTTTAATTGTTCAATATTTTGGCAATTATAATTACCCATATGTTAATTTTGTCTTATATTTATTGAATATTTTTACTGCATTGAATCAAAGTTATTTTTTATTCAATAAACTACACCAAATTTAATTTTCAATTTTGCTTTTTAATTCCTCTAGTGCTTTTGCTTGTTTTGAATTTCTTGGTTCGTATGTTAGACCTGTTTGCCAAAAGCCACCTTCATATCCTGCTGTCATGGTTTTTGGTAGTACTTTTATATCAATTAAAACAACTTCTTTATCTTCTTTTTGTTTTTCTAAAGCGTCAATTAATTCTTCTTTAGTTGTTGCCGTATATCCATTACAGCCATAGCCTTTTGCAACATCAGCGTAAGATATTTTTAAAAATGGAGTTAATGATTTTGCACCATATCTAAACTCAGTTGCAAGGCTAGAAATTCCACTACTCATTTGCAAATTATTAATACAACCAAAACCGCCATTATCAAATAAAAGTATTGTTATTTTTCTCTTTTCTTGAATTGCAGTTACAAGTTCTGAATGAAGCATTAAAAAGCTACCATCGCCTGCAAAAGCATATACACTTGCTTTAGGGTTTGCAAGTTTGCTGCCTAAAGCTCCTGCTATTTCATACCCCATACAAGAAAACCCATATTCCATATTGTATGAATTTATACTTGTTGTATCCCACATTCTTTGCATACATCCAGGAAGTGAACCAGAGGCACCAACTACAATTGCATCTTTTTCAATATGCTCTCTTATTATTGCAAGAGCTTGGGTTTGAGTTAACTTTGCCCCTGTTGCTTCATTAAAATCTTGCATTGTGGACTTTGTCATATCGCTAACTTCAGGTTTTAATTCACTTGAATATTCAATATTAGAAAGTCTATCGTATTCTTTTTTCCATGCATTTTGTGCCTTTTCTATTTCATTTGTATAACCTGATTTATATCCCATAAGTGCACCAAAAAGCATTTCAACTGACTTTTTAGCATCACCTACAATTTTTTCTGCATTTAATTTTGAAGCATGAAAATCTGAAACATTAATTGTTAAAACTTTTGTGTTGTTAAATAGGGTTTTACTTGATGTTGTAAAATCTGAAAATCTTGTACCAATGCCAATTATTAAATCAGCATCTTTTGCTATTTGATTTGCTGCTAAATTGCCAGTAACACCAATTCCACCTAAATACATCGGATGATCAGCACTAATTGCAGATTTGCCTGCTTGAGTTTCTGCAAATGGAATATTGTACTCTTTGCAAAAATCTCCAAGTACATCTCCTGCTTCGCTATATCTAACACCGCCACCTACAATTACTAATGGTTTTTTAGATTCTTTAATTAACTTTGTAGCATTTCTAATTTCTTCATCAGTTGGCACTGCTCTCTTAATCACATGAACTCTTTTTTCAAATAAGTCTAATGGAAAGTCATATGATTCACCTTGAACATCTTGAGGAAGTGCAATACATACAGCTCCTGTATTTGCAGGATCTACTAAAACTCTCATTGCATTTAGCAAAGCACTTTCTAGCATTTCAGGTCTTACAATTCTATCGAAAAATTTAACTACAGGTTTAAATGCATCGTTTGTTGTAATATTCAAATCAGAGGGTTGTTCTAGTTGTTGTAAAACTGGATCTGGTCTTCTAGTTGCAAATGTATCTCCTGGAAACAACAATAGAGGTATATTGTTTACAGTTGCAAGTGCTGCAGCAGTAACCATGTTTGCTGCTCCTGGTCCTATGCTTGAAATGCAGGGTAAAATTTTTCTTCTATTATTTTGTTTAGCATATGAAATTGCAACATGTGCCATTCCCTGTTCATTTTTTCCTTGATAGGTTTTTAATGTATGATCACCAAGTGCTAATGCTTCACCTATTCCCAAAACACAACCATGACCAAATATTGTAAAAACTCCATCTATGAACTTTGTTTCTTTCCCATCAAATGATACATATTGCTTGTCTAAAAAACGAATAATGGCATCTCCAACAGAAACTCTCATTGTGTTTATCATATTACACCTCATTTTACTTACGGATACTAAAGTTTATATTTTAGTAGCCATAATTAACTATTTTAATTACTTTGCAAAGTCAGATTTTATTCTTCTAAAAGCCATGAATATCTTGGATCATCAGTTCTTGTATTATCCCAGACATTTCCATCTAAATGTCTTATCATCCAGGCACAATACATTGGATATCCTGGCGCAGTAACTTGTGCATGATTATTCCCACCTTCAAACAATCCTGCTGAGCCATCTTTAATTGTATGAGCCTCTTCTCCAATAAAACATGCTCCAAAACCACCCTCTTTATCTTTTTCAAATTTGTAATAATATACTTCTGGTTGTGGATGGTTATGTGGGATATATGACCACCATCTGCCTTGTCTTGCAATGACTTCGCCAAGCACCATATTTGAATATGGAGCAATTTTAATATTTATTATATCTATTACATCTCTAACAGCGGTATTTTCCCATTTTCCCTCACAAGAGACAAAAGATGTAATATTGTCTTTATTATATATTACTGGTGAAAATTCTTTTTCATTGTTTGTGCTTTGAACTAATATCTCAGAATCAGAGTTTGCAACAACAGCAATCTCAGTATCTTTACATACATGCAAACAAGTTGCCACTTCTTCAAAAACGCTTTTCCTTTTTGCATTAACTTTTTCATCTTCAAAATAGTATGTGATATCGCCCTCAAGCAGTAAAACTGCCATTTCACAACCTTCATCTAACAGCGAAAGTTCTTCACCTTTTTTCATTTGATATATGGTGATATTTTGAAGCATTGAAGCAGTCTTTCCTTGCATTCTACAAATTACTTTTACTCCATCTTCAAATTCTGGATAAATAAACATAATACCTCCTATATCATTAATTAATTTTTAACTCAATATTATTAATCTTTAATTTTGTATGCTAAATAAGCATCTTTAATCTTTATATTCTTTTCAAGTT
>DUUO01000055.1 GCA_012841525.1 Clostridiales bacterium | reverse complement strand
CTTTTTTGTTTAATATATAACCGCAAAGTTGATATTGATTTTAAAGATTAAATATTGATTTTGAACTGATATATTAAAAGCACATAAATATATTGGATATTAAAGATTAAATATTGACTTTGAACTGATATATTAAAAGTACATAAATATATTGGATATTAAAGATAAAATATTGATTTTTGGGTTGTATTAAAAAAGCACATAAACACATTAAAATTCAAACAAAAAAGATTTATTTTACTAATATAAAACCATTTGTTAATCACATAGTAAAAAATTACAACAATATAAGAGGCAATAAAAATGAGAAAAATAAAAATAGGGACACAGTTGTTTTCGCTCAAAAAATATTTGCAAAAAGAAGAAAATGTTCCCATAGTTTTTGAAAAACTTAAAAATATGGGGGCTGAAGTTGTGCAAGTATCTCAAATGTGTGAAATTGATAGCAAAAAACTTGGCCAAATTTCTAGAGATTTTGATTTGCCAATTTGTATAACTCACTCAAAAGTCGATAGAATAAAAAACGATCTAGATAGACTAGCAGAAGAACATCTAGATTTTGGATGTAAAAATATTGGAATTGGTATGATGCCAAAAGAATATAGAGAGTCTAAAGATGGACTGCTTGCCTTTATTGATCTTCTAAATGAAACAGCAGAAAAACTTAAAAAATATGATATGACAATTGCATATCACAACCATCACATTGAATTTAAAAAATATGATGATGACTTAATATATGACATGTTAATTGAGCAAACTGATAATGCAGTTCAATTTATTCCTGATACATTTTGGATTAAAGTTGGTGGATATTCTCCACAAGAATACATTAAAAAGTTAAATGGAAGAATAAACACCTTGCACCTTAAAGACTATAAAAAAATACTGGGTTTACCAATATTTAGAGCAATAGGAAAAGGTGATTTAGATTTTGTAGATATACTAAAAGTAGCAGAAGAGTCTAAAGTAGAAAATGCAGTTGTAGAATTAGACTTTTCATTTAACCCATACAAAAGTATGGAATATAGTCTAAATCATTTAAGAAACATATATCCATAAAGTAAAGAGTATATTGAATTCAATTAGATTAAGGAATGAAAGTTAACAATAGATAAACAAGTTAACCATAGAAAAAAGTTAAAACAAGAACATAAATATAAACAAAAAAAGTATAGATAAAAATATTTAGAGAGGATGCGATGAGTACATATTTTCCACATACACAAAAAGATATTGATGAAATGCTAAAGGCTTGTAATGCAAGTAGTTTAGATGACCTTTATGCAGATGTGCCAAAGGATTTATTTGCTAAAAAATTGAACATTCCAGAAGGTAAAACTGAGCAAGAAATATTGGATCAATTTGAAGAATTAGCAAGTAAAAATGTAGTATATAAAACGATACTAAAAGGTGCGGGTAGTTACCACCATTATATCCCCCCAGTAGTGAAAGCACTTTCTTCAAAAGCGGAATTTGTAACTGCATATACTCCATATCAAGCAGAAATGAGTCAAGGCATATTAAAAATCTTTTTTGAATATCAAACAATGATATGCAATCTATTAGAAATGGATGTTTCAAATGCCTCTGTATATAATGGCTCATCTGCTGCCGCTGAGGCTGCAATAATGTGCATTGATAGAAAACGCAAAAAAGTAATTGTAGCAAATGAAATAAAACCAGACACATTAAAAACCATTAAAACATATGTTGATGGACATGGAGAAGTTGTAGTATTGGAAACTGAAGATGGGAAAGTTGATATCCAAAATCTTGAAAAAGAACTTTCAGATGATACTGCTTGTGTATATCTAGAACAACCAAACTATTTCGGCAGCATTGAAGATGCCAAGAAAGTAGGCGACATATTAAAAGAAAAAGGAATTAAATTTGTAATGGGTGTAAATCCCATTGCAATGGCAATATTAAAAACTCCAAGAGAATGTGGTGCAGACATTGCAGTTGGCGAAGGACAACCACTTGGAATGCCTTTAAGCTTTGGCGGTCCATATTTAGGTTTCATGACATGTCTAGAAAAAGAAGTTAGAAAAATGCCTGGTAGAATTGTTGGGAAAACAAAAGATGCAGAGGGCAATGATGCATATGTTTTAACATTGCAAGCAAGGGAGCAACATATACGTAGAGAAAGAGCTTTATCTAACATATGTTCTAATCAAGCTCTATGTGCTTTAACTGCCACAATATATCTTGCAGCACTTGGAAAAGAAGGCCTTAAAGATGTAGCAAATGCTTGTGTTGATTTATCCCACTATTTCGCAAGTGAACTTAAAAAAGCAAATGTATGTGTTGTAGATAAAGGTGAGTTTTTCCATGAGTTTGTAACCATTACTAAATCAAGAGCAAGAGATGTTTTGAAAGCACTAAAAGAAGAAAACATACTTGGTGGACATTTGTTAGATAACGATGAAATTTTATGGTGTACTACTGAAATGGTAGATAAAAAAGATTTAGATAAAGCAGTAGAGATAATATCTAGATTTGCTTAATTAAAATCCGAGTTGTAAAGACAATTTAAAGAATTAAGCAAAGTTGTAAAGATAATATAAAGATTCGATTAATGGTATTCAGTTCGATTAATGATATTAAGATAAAGTAAAGATATTAAAATATTTTGAGGTTGTTATGTTAATTTTTGAAAAGACTAAAAAAGGTAGAAAATGTGTAGATATTAAAAAGCCAGAAGTTGAAAAATATAATTTTGATTCTAGTTTTTTAAGAGAAAATGATGCTAATCTTCCAGAAGCTGCAGAAATTGATTTAGTTAGACATTATTCAAATTATGCTGGAGAGGCAAAGGGAGTAGACAATGTCTTTTATCCTTTAGGTTCTTGCACAATGAAATATAATCCTAAATTAAATGAAGAAGTTGCAAGTCTTAAAGGCTTTAATGCAATTCATCCACTACAAGATGAAGTTGATGTTCAAGGAGCATTAGAAGTCATGTATACACTTTCAGAAAGATTGAAAGAAATAACAGGGATGGATGCAGTTTCGCTTCAACCTTTTGCAGGAGCACAAGGTGAATATTCTGCCCTTAAATTAATTGAGGCATATCATAAAGAAAATTCAAAAACTCCAAGAACAAAAATCATTGTTCCAGATAGTGCACATGGAACTAATCCTGCAAGTGCAAGACTTGCTGGTTATGAAGTTTTAAATGTAAAAAGTAATTCCGAATATGGTGTTGATTTAGATGAACTAAAAAAAGTAGTAGGAGATGATACTGCAGCGTTAATGTTAACAAATCCTACAACACTTGGTCTATTTGAAAAAAACATCAAAAAAATTGCAAAAATTGTTCATGATTTAGGTGGTCTATTGTATTACGATGGTGCAAATCTAAATCCAATTATGGGAGTTGTAAGACCTGGAGATATGGGATTTGATGTAGTGCATCTAAATTTACACAAAACATTTTCTACACCTCATGGTGGTGGTGGACCAGGTTCTGGACCAATAGGTTGTAAAGAACTTTTATCCAAATATTTGCCAAATCCAAAAGTTGTAAAAGTTGGTAATGAATACTTTTTCAATTCATATGAATCAAGCATCGGAAAGGTTGGTTCTTTTTACGGAAACTTTTTAGTATGTCTAAGAGCTTTAGCATATATCGAAACTTTAGGAAGTGATGGAATACCACAATCTGCAAAACTTGCAGTATTAAATGCAAATTACCTAAAGCACAATCTTGAAACAAAATACAAAGCAATAAATTCTAAAAGTAAATATTGCATGCATGAATTTGTCCTTAGTTTAGAAGATCTTAAAAAAGAAACTGGCGTCAGTGGAATGGATGTAGCAAAATGTTTAATTGATAAAAACATACATCCGCCAACAATGTATTTCCCATTAATTGTACAAGAAGCATTGATGTTTGAACCTACTGAAACTGAGAGCAAAGAAACTTTAGATTACGCTATAAATTCAATGCTAGAAATATATGAACTTGCTCATTCAAATCCCGAGTATTGTCATGATGCTCCGCACAACGCAATAATAAAAAGACCTGATGAAACAACTGCTGCAAGAAATCCAATTCTAAAGCATATATAAACATTTCGTAAAAGAGGTTAAACAAATTTAAGCGGTCTTAATATTTTAGTTAGGGAAACTAAAAACTATTGTTTTGAGAGTTTGGCGTGACATCATTTAATGTGTTTTTAACAGTCAAAAAGATGTTGTTTAAATATGATATTTTTAATTTTTCATATACTTAATTTGAATAAAAAATTCAAAAACTGTTGTTGTGTTTGTGCGTACTGGCAGATATAAAGTAACCACAAAAGCAACAAAAGAGATAGTGTGAAATACATAGATAAATAAGATTTAACAAGCAAAATTTTACTTAGAAATAAAAAATCCTCTATGGACTTTTTTGTTCAAATGCTTTAAAATATACTAGTATGCTATTTTTTTAAAATATATTACAATAAATATTTTTTTGGGGTAAGTATGGGTACATTTACATATTGGAAAACAGATAAAGGAAACTTCATGTTTAACCTTGCAGCAAGCAATAAAGCAGTGTTACTTGTAAGTTCAACACCATATAAAACCAAACCTGGTTGTTTAGGTGGAATTGAAAGTATTGCAAGATTTGCAGGTTCGGATATTGAAGATCAAACACTTGTAAGAAAACAAGAAAGTTTGAAAGCACCAAGGTGGGAAGTTTACAAGGATAAGGCTGAAAAATTTAGATTCCGTTTAATTGCAAATAATGGAAATAATATTGCAATTGCAGAAGATAGCTATACCACAAAAGCAGCATGCTTAAATGGTATTGAATCAGTTAGAAGAAACGTTGAGAAATACGATGTCGTATTTTCAGACGGAAAACCCAAATAAAAATCCTTTTTTGAAATAGAAAAATAAAACTTAAAATTATAGACAATATGTTTGTAATTTTGTCTTGTAAAAAATTTGGTGATATTTTTGGAAAAGCAATTTCTCAAAGTCAACATATTAAATAGTGGAAAAAAGGTTTTGGCAAAATACGGCCAAAATCTTTTACACATATTACAAAACGCAGGATATAACATCCCTTCATATTGTGGAGGTAGGGGTCAATGTGGTAAATGCCTTGTAGAAGTTGATGGCAAAAAAGTGCTTTCTTGCCAATATAAAATATGCTCTGACATTGATGTTAGAGTTTTTGAAGAAAAAAATATTGCCACTTTTACAGATATTTCTTTTGCCCCCAAATATTTTGGCGGCGAACTAAATCTTGCGGTTGACATTGGAACTACAGTAATAAGCATTGCAGTTTTAGAAAAAGGGCAAAGTTATCCTGTTGAACTCATATCAATTAATAATCCTCAAATTAAATATGGAGCAGATGTAATTTCTAGAATTTCATATGCAGTAAAGGGTGGTCAAAAAATCTTAGAAGATACATTGATTTCAACTTTAGATGATAAAATTTCTAATATCATAAAAAAATATAACAACGCAAAAATTAATCTAGTTGCATTTGCTGCAAATACAGTGATGTTACATTGTCTTTTTAGAGAAAATATTGCACCACTTGGAACTTTCCCATACAAACCAAAGTTTCTAAACTTTAGAAAAGAATCTAGTAAAAAACTAGGCTTTATTAATAACTTTGAACTAGTTGCACTTCCTAGTGTAAATAGTTTTGTCGGAGCAGATATTGTATCTGGACTTTCCATTTTACCAAAGCCACAAAAAGGTAAATACAACATTTTAATTGATCTTGGCACAAATGCTGAAATTGTCATTTTTAATGATGATACATATCTATCTACTTCATCATCTGCAGGACCTTGTTTTGAAGGTGGGCACATTTCTTGTGGTATGAGTGCAACAAAAGGCGCCATATATTCCTTTAGCCAAAAAGGTGGCATTGTAGATTGTAAAGTAATTGCATCAGATAACATTGAAAAGTGTGATGCGAAAAATGATGTAATTCCAAAAGGCCTATGCGGAACTGGTTTAATTGATGTCATTGCCTTTTTGTATGATAGTGGAACAATTGATAAAACTGGAGCATTAAAAAATGGACAAACCTCATATACTTTAATGCATGGAATTCATTTAACCCAACAAGATATTAGAACATATCAACTTGCAAAAGCAGCAATCAGAGCAGGTATACAAATTTTATTAGAAGAAATGCTAACAACTGAACAAAATATTGAAACAGTCTTTTTATCTGGTGGCATATCTTCAAAAATTTCAATTGAGAGTGCAATTAAATCAACTTTAATTCCTGCAAGTTTTTATAACAAAACTCAAAGCATACCAAACAGCTCAATTTTAGGCTTACTTAATTATCTAAAAACCTCCAAATATTTAGATAGCAAAGAAAAAATATATTACCTAGATTTAGCCTCGCATCCAAGGTTCCAACAATATTTCATTAAAAACATAAACTTTGCTTAAATCGTTAACCTAAAAATTGAAACAATACATTACTTTGCTTGATTTGTTTAGACAAAAGATTGCAATGGCTTAATATAAAAAACATAAAAATTACTTAAATAATTTAACTTAAAAATTGCAAATATAACATACAAAAAACATAAAAATTGCTAATAAATTTAATTTCAAGATTTCAAAGCATTAACACATTTTAACCTAAAATATTATATATCCGTTGTTAGATTGAATAAAGACACTATTTTGTATATAATATGTTAAAAGTGCGAAATATTCAAAATAAACTCAAAAGGAGAGGAACAATATGAGCGATATCAAAAAAGAAGATAAAGTTGAAAACAAAGAAGTTGAAGTAAAAGAAGAAAAAGTTGCTGCTGTTGAAGAAGTTGTTGAGCAAAAAGAAGAAGCAAAAGAAGAAGTTGCAGCTGTTGAAGTTGCTGAGCAAAAAGAAGAAGTAAAAGAAGATGTTGCAGCTGTTG
>DUUO01000054.1 GCA_012841525.1 Clostridiales bacterium | reverse complement strand
TAATAGTCGCTTCTTTTTTATGTGTTCATCTCAATTTTTTAATTATTTGTTTTGTTCAATAAAGGCCTTAAAGTTTTCTTCAATTAAATCGAAAAACTTTTCAACTATTATTTTATCTTCTTTGTTTCCTCTAATTGCTATTGTTAATGTTGCATCACCATTTAGAGTTGTGATTGCAAGTTGCATATATGGTTTATATTTTACTGCTCCAGTCATAAATCCATCTACTAAAGGTGCATCTGTTAAACTTAAAAGATCTGGATTTAATATGCCAATATTACTCATACCAATTAATGGATTGATATAGCCTATCATTATAGCAAACTCAGAAAGTTTATATGGTAATATCGTATATGCAAGTTTTAATAATGGTAGGGAATATAGACCAATATATTTATCTCTTTTAGATTTGTTTACAGAGCGTAAAACATTGATTAATGTATCATTTATTGTTTCTCCTTGTGCATTTACACTGCATTGCATAAATCCTGTATGATTTGTAAGGCCAGTTGTCAAACCTTTATGTGAAATGTGTCTTCTCAAATCAACCATACATGGAATTGTAATGGTATCATTTTTATCAAAATTACCAATGTCATAAAGAGCATGTATGTATACAGCAAGTAATAAATCATTTGCCGTTGCATCAAACTTTTTAGCGATAAGTCTTGCGGTTTCAAAAAGTTCTTTTGAAATTTTTCTTTTGCAAATCATATTTTTATCAGCAGGATTTGATGGGGTTAAAGGAAACCCGTGCTTATCTTTTACAGTGCTAATATTTTTATATAGTTTCTTCGCGGCTTTTTGTTCTGCTTTTGTAAGACCAGTATAAACTTCACAATATGCTCTGCTACCAGTTTTTAATTCAATTTTATTAATTCCCATTTTAAGATTGTTGTAGTTAGTAGCAAGCATAGATAGAAAATATTTAAAGTCTCCACCATCAAAACACATATGATTTACTATCATGCAAAAATGAGTTTTACCTTCATGGAAAAAAATTGCAACTTTGTATTGAACATTACTATCAAGTGGAATGGTACCAGTTAAAAAATCATTTGTGTCTTTTTCTATATCTGTTGATTCTTTAACTGTCAAAATATCATCTATTGAATATGGACATACTTCCCAATAAGGCTCAATAGGGTGCTCTACAAATTTAGAATGTAGTATTTGTTCTAACTCTGTAAAACCAATCAATACAGTTTTTAATATATCTACATCAACTATGCCATCATATACCATATATCCATGAACCATTCTGTCATAGAAGTTTCTAAACATATATTGCATTTTATCCCATAATTCTGCTTTAACTTTCATTTATTACCTCATATAAGTTTTGCAATATTATATATCTAAATATAAAACATTTGACCGCTTTTTTAAAATATTAAGACTTAGGTCAAGTTATTTTTTATGTTTTAGAGTTTATTTTAATTGCAAATATTAAGATTTAATTAACTGATGTTTGTTTTTAACTTGGACTACCATTCAGTATAGTATTTTTCATCAATTTCATCTTCATTGCCAGAGATGCCAAGTTCTGCTCTTTCTCTTTTTTCTTTTGCTTTTTTAACTAAAACTAAATTTAATACTGCGCCAATAACTCCAGCAATAATTATTAGCCATCCATATGCCCAAAACATAGATGCAACATTTAAGACTGATCCTAAGATTAAGCCTATAATTACATATAGCATAACTGAAACAACGATTAAATCAACGGAAAAATTAATCCATTTACCTTGTTGATTAGTAGTAAATGCAGTTATGGCATCTGAAAGTGCAATAGCAAATGGTATTACAATAAAACCAATCCACCATCCTTTTACTTTAATTTCATTATTGGTTCCAATTTGAATAACCAAAAGTGCTAAAGTTATAAAAATAAGCCATAAAGTGACAATGGCAAAAATTGACAGTCTAAGAATTACTTGCTTTTTTTCAGATGGATTTTGAATAACGTTAATTAATAAAACAGCGGTAACCATTGCAAAAACACCGAAAAGCATAAAAATCCATGAAAACTTAAATCCACTTGGAACTGCAAGACCTACAATAATCATTAGCAATAATCCAAGCCCAATTCCTACAAGGACTGAAATTAAAGTTGCAGTCTTTTTTGTTTTAGCTTGTTTTTTTACTTGTTTTTGTTTTTGAAAATCTTGCAATTTTTCATCTAAATTTCCAAGGCTTTTAATTGCTAAATCAAAAATAACATCATCATTATCAATGCCTTTTAATCTCAATTCTTGAGCATAATCTGTAAGTTGGTGAAACAACTCAATTCTATAATCTCTATTTTGTCTTGTTGGTGGAACTTTTCTAAATTCACCCTCTAAATATTGCTTAAATTTTTCTTGCATAAGCCTTCTCCTTAAATGTTTGTTTAGTAATAAATATATAATTAATACTGAGATAATTTTACTACTAGATATATAATAAAGCAATATATTTTTTTATCTTATTTTTACTGGTTCGGTGCAATGTGCCATTAGACTTTGATATGTGCTCATAAATTTTTGCATTTTTTATGTATGTTTTATTTATACAGTTTCTTTATTATTTTTCAATTGTGCAGTTTCTTTATTATTTTTTAATTGCACAGTTTCTTCACCATTTTTCAATTGTGCAGTTTCTCTATTTTGTTTTCCTTGATTCTGCTTCAATTGTTCATTCTCTTCTTCCACAAACATTGTCATTATAATCATTGAAAACATAAAAGGAACTGGAATAAATGTTCCTGTATCAATCATTGAATAACCTTCAAAGCCTAGCATTGAAATAAAAACGAAAATGATGAAAGTGGATTTTTTGATGTTTTTGAATATTATTTTAAATCTCACTATGTAATGGTATAGATATGCTGCTATTCCTACAAGTCCTGTTGAAGCCATAACTTGAAATAGTGTTGAATGGAAAAAATATTGTTCCACACCATAAAGTTCAAAGTTAGTACCGACATAGCCCATTCCTACACCAACTAGGGGGTGTTTTAAAAAGCAATTCCAAGCTTCTTTATATAACTTAAATCTACCACTATCGTTTGCTATTTCTTTTTTAGGTATAGAATCAAAAAAACCAACGAACGCCTTAAATTTAACAGCAAAAACAATAAGCATTGCTAAAATAATAAGACCACCTGAAAGTAAAACTTGTTTTCTTTTGGGAGTTTTTTTAATAAGCATAATAATTGAAATTATTGCAGTAATTGCTCCTGCTAAGATTCCACCTCTACTTTTAGTGAGTAAAATACATATATACTGAAAGGCTCCTAAAAGTACATATATAAATGGATATGCCGTATCTTTTCTGCAGGCAAGGTATAGTGTCATTGGAGCTGTTATAAGTAGCATAGTTGCAGCGTTATTATCAATGCCCCAGCCAAGTTCCATAAATTTATATCTCAATTGATTAAAGGTTTCAAGTAGTGAATAGGGAGATCTAATGTGATATGTTATAACTTGTAATCCTACAATTATACCAGCCCATAATAAAACTTTTGCCAAAAACTTTTTTGAATCAAGTTCAGATTTTGGGTTTCTATATTGATAAAATAGGTAATATAACACTAAAATTAAGATGCCCAAAGTCATAGATGTTGCAAATCCATTCATATAACTCTTACCAGATATATTTCCAACTCCACCTAAGAGTAATGCTATTGAAATTGCAACTTGAGGCCAAAACATTTTCCCTAATTTGAATCGTTTTTTGTAATAGAACATATGAAAAATTAATGCCAAAACGATAAAGATGAAAAAATATGAAAGCCAAAAATATTGAGATACATCAGCATTACCGTTAGAAAACATAAAAGGTATCAACAATAGCGGAGCAATTAAATGTGCAGTGTCGTCAATAAAAATAAATGCTATAGTCGTATAAATTACGGCAGTTATCATAGCCATTGCTTCTATTGAAAATAGCCATGAAAAAAATACCATTATGGCAAGAAAAATCATTGGCAATTCACTGTCATATAAGTTTGTAAAAAAGATTGATGCTACATTAAACCAATTTGGTTTTTTATTTGTTGTATTTTCCAAAATTACCTCATTTGTATAAGTTCAAGTATGTGTTTATCAATTTTTAGTATATATAGAATGTGGCAACATATCAAGAAATATCACTTCTATTGCTGGATAAAGCGATGCAGACATATGTGAATAAAGTGATGCAGATTATGGGATAGAATGTTGTAGGTGCATAAACAATGATTTTTTGTAACAGGTAAAAGTATATTTTTATGACTAAAATTTACTATAAAACAAGGTTATAAATTTATATGTTGGAACACTAAATTGCAGAATTAACATGCTATAAAAACAATGTTATAAATTTGTATATTGGAACACTAAATTGCAGAGTTAACATGCTATGAAAACAATGTTATAAATTTATATGTAGCTGCGTTTAATATTAGACATGATATACTATAAAAAAATGCTTTTTTTTCGCTATATATTTCTTGCTTACAATTAATATATATTGTATAATTACTAAGCATGTGAGAAATACTGGGAATAAATAAGTCCGTCTGACCAAATGAGTTTAACACGTTTTTTTATTGTTTTCCTCAATGGGGAGAGGTTTTTTAAATTTTATCAAAGGATATAAACTCCAAATATGGAGTCAAAATATAAATTTTAGTTAGGAGGACAAAATGGCTAGTATAAACAAGCACACTAAAGTCCCATTTAATGGAACGGCAGAACAAGCAGAACGACTAGATAAAGCACTAGAAGGTTTCAAAAAAATGCCAGGGGGACTAATGCCAGCATTACAAAAGGCACAAGAAATTTACGGATATTTACCAATTGAAGTTCAAACAAAAGTTGCAGAAGCACTAAACCTTTCATTAGAAGAAGTTTTTGGTGTTTCTACTTTTTATTCTCAATTTACGCTAAATCCAAGTGGAAAATACAAAATTGGTGTTTGCCTTGGAACTGCTTGCTATGTTAAAGGAGCAGGCGATTTAGTCGATAAAGTTAAAGAAGTTTTGAAAATCGAAGCAGGCGAATGTACAGCAGATGGAAAATTTTCATTAGTTGAAACAAGATGTATTGGTTGTTGTGGTCTTGCACCAGTTATCACTGTAAATGAAGATGTTTATGGCAAACTAACATCAAATCAAATACCAGGAATAATTAAAAAATATTAATGCGAGAGTTATCTTTACACTTTCTAGACATCATTACAAACTCAATTAAAGCAGATGCCAAAAACATTAGATTTTACATCATAGTAAAAGACAATGTATTAAATATGGAAATAATTGATGATGGCAAGGGAATGAGTGAAGAGTTTTTAGAGAAAGTGGTTGATCCTTTCAAAACGACAAGAACAACAAGAAATATTGGAATGGGTATCCCACTATTAAAACAAGCAGCAGAGGCTGCTGGTGGCAAATTTAAAATTGAATCTACTTTAGGGAAAGGAACAACTGTCAAAGCCTCTTTCATATTAAAACATATTGACAGAGCTCCACTTGGAAATTTGGCAGATGCTTTAATCCCAGTAATAAGCGAAAACTTTGATTTTTTTATGCATTACGAAGTAGATGGTGAAATTTTTATTTTTGACACCAAAGAAATTAAAAAAATGTTAGATGGAGTGCCAATAGACTCACAAGAAATACTAGCATACTTAAATGGCTATCTGGCAGATAATATAAAAAATATTAACGGAGGAAAAATTTTATGAAATCAATAGAAGAAATTATGGCTATAAGAGATAAGATGAAAGCTCAAATTTCAAATCGCGATAATGCAGATGATTCAACAGAAACCCGTATTGTAGTAGGTCTTGCTACTTGTGGTATTGCAGCAGGTGCAGTTCCTGTTTTTAACGCTTTTGTAGAAGAAGTTCAAAAACGAAATTTGGAAAATGTTCGTGTAGTAAGGTCTGGTTGTCTTGGAATGTGCAAACTTGAACCAATGGTAGAAGTTTTTGTTCCTGGCGAAGAAAAAGTTACTTATGTATATATCACGCCAGATAAAGTTAAAAAGATTATGGATGATCACATAGAAAAAGGAAAAGTATGTTCTGAATTTTTAATTCAAGAAGCATAAGGGAGGAAGTAAAATATGTATAAAAGTACTATATTAGTTTGTGGAGGAACTGGTTGTCATTCAAATAAGAGTGATCTTATTTTTGATAAATTCCAAGAGCAAATCAAAAAGCACGGAATTGAAGATGATGTTTTGGTTGTTATGACTGGATGTTTTGGTCTATGTGCAACAGGTCCAGTTGTTATTGTATATCCTGAAGGTGCTTTCTATAACGGAATGACTGTTGATGATGTTATTGAAGTTGTTGAAGAGCATTTAATTAAAGGAAGAATTGTACAAAGATTACTTCATGAAGATGCTAAATCTAAAAAAATTATCAAAGCATTATCAGACACAGAATTTTATCAAAAGCAAACAAGAGTTGCTCTTAGAAATTGTGGTGTCATAAATCCAGAAGATATTGATGAATATATTGGAAAAGATGGATATCAAGCATTGATTAAAGTCTTAACTGAAATGAAACCTGAAGAAGTTATTGAAATTGTAAAAGCATCAGGCCTTAGAGGTAGAGGTGGTGGTGGTTTCCCAACAGGATTAAAATGGCAATTTACATATAATGCACCAGGAAATGATAAAGTTGTTTGTTGTAATGCAGACGAAGGAGATCCAGGTGCATTTATGGATAGATCGATTCTAGAAGGAGATCCACATGCAGTAATTGAGGCTATGGCAATTGCAGCATATGCAATCGATGCAAGAAAAGGATATATATATGTAAGAGCAGAATATCCAATTGCTGTAAGCAGACTTGGAATTGCAATTAAACAAGCAAAAGAATATGGCTTACTTGGAAAAAATATCTTAAATACAGGCTTTGATTTTGACTTAGAAATCAGACTTGGTGCAGGTGCTTTTGTTTGCGGTGAAGAAACTGCATTAATGGCATCAATTGAAGGTAGAAGAGGTGAACCTCGTCCAAGACCTCCATTCCCAGCAACAAAAGGTTTGTTCGGAAAACCAACTTTATTAAACAACGTTGAAACATATGCAAATATTCCACAAATCATATTAAATGGTCCAGAATGGTTTGGTTCAATGGGAACTGAAACATCAAAAGGAACAAAAGTTTTTGCACTTGGTGGAAAAATTGTTAATACTGGTCTTGTAGAAATTCCAATGGGAACACCACTAAGAGAAATTGTTGAAAATATTGGTGGCGGAATTCCAAATGGTAAGAAATTTAAAGCTGCTCAAACTGGTGGTCCATCTGGTGGGTGTATACCAGCATCACTTCTTGATGTTCCAATAGATTATGAAAACCTTGCAAAAATCGGTTCAATTGTAGGATCTGGTGGTCTTATCATTATGGACGAAGATAACTGTATGGTTGACATTGCAAAATTCTTCCTTGACTTTACAAAAGATGAAAGTTGTGGAAAATGTACACCTTGTAGAATAGGAACAAAAAGACTATTAGAATATCTAGAAAAAATTACAAAGGGTAATGCAACTATGCAAGATTTAGATGAAATGGAAGCACTATGCTATTACATTAAAGACAACTCTCTTTGCGGACTAGGACAAACTGCTCCAAACCCAGTTTTATCTACTCTAAAATATTTTAGAGATGAATATATTGAACACGTTCAAAACAAGAGATGTCCAGCAGGTGTATGTAAAGATCTATTACATTATGTTATCACTGATAAATGTACAGGTTGTACGCTATGTGCAAGAAAATGCCCAGTTAATGCAATAACAGGAACAGTTAAAGAAAAACATGTAATCGACCAAGATAAATGTATTAAATGTGGTGTATGTTTTGATTCATGTAGATTTAGTGCAATTGAAAAACAATAAGGAGGCAGAATATGGCAGATAAAATGGTGAATTTAAAAATTAATGGCATAGATGTCGAAGTTAAAGCAGGCACTACTATTTTAGAAGCAGCAAAAAAAGTAGGCATTAAAATTCCAACATTATGCTATTTGAAAGATATAAATGCAATAGGCGCATGTAGAGTTTGTGTTGTTGAAGTAAAAGGTGCAAGAAGCTTAGTTGCATCTTGTGTATATCCTGTAAGTGAAGGAATGGAAGTTTTCACATCAACACCAAGAGTTTTAAAAAGCAGAAAAACAACAGTTGAATTAATATTGTCTAATCACAATAAAGCTTGTCTATCTTGTGTTAGAAGTCTAAACTGTGAGCTTCAAGCATTATCTGAAGAATTAGGTTGTGACGCTGAACATTTTTCAGGTGCAAAAACACCTTCAACAATAGATGATTCAACTCCATATCTAGTAAGAGATAATAGCAAATGTATTTTATGTAGAAGATGTGTTTCTGCATGTAAACAATATCAATCAATCGGTGTAATTGGTGCAAACTCAAGAGGATTTAATACTCACATCGCTTCACAATTTTCATTACCTTTAATGGATGTTGCTTGTGTAGGTTGTGGACAATGTATTAATGTTTGCCCAGTTGGAGCATTGACAGAAAAAGATGAAACGGATAAAGTTCTTGAAGCAATTAATGATCCTTCAAAATATGTTATTGTTGGAACTGCTCCATCAGTAAGAGTTGGACTTGGAGAAGAGTTTGGATATCCAATAGGATCAAACGTTGAAGGTCAAATGGTAACAGCACTTAAGATGCTAGGATTTGATGATGTATTTGATGTTAACTTCACAGCAGACCTTACAATTATGGAAGAAGGAACAGAGTTTTTAGACAGAGTTAAAAATGGTGGAGTGCTACCAATGATGACTAGCTGTTCTCCTGCATGGATTAAGTTTGTGGAACATTACTACCCAGAAATGATACCTAATCTATCATCTTGTAAGTCACCTCAACAAATGTTTGGTGCAATTTGTAAAACATATTATGCAGAAAAAATTGGTAAAGATCCAAAGGATATAGTAGTTGTTTCAATAATGCCATGTACTGCTAAAAAGTTTGAAAAAACAAGAGGAAACCAAAGTGCAGCAGGTGAAGGAATTCCAGATATTGATTACTCTTTAACAACAAGAGAACTTGCAAAATTAATTAAAAAGCAAGGCATTTTATTTAGAGATCTTAAAGACTCAAAATTTGATGCACCAATTGGAATTGGATCTGGTGCTGGATTGATTTTTGGTGCAACTGGTGGTGTTATGGAAGCAGCACTAAGAACCATTGCAGATCTTGTAACAGGTAAAGATTTAGATAGCTTTGAATATACTGATGTAAGAGGAATTAAAGGTATAAAAGAAGCAACTGTTCCACTAACAATTGATGGAAAAGATATCGATGTAAAAGTTGCAGTAGCATCAGGACTTGCAAATGCAAGAGAACTAATTGAAAAGATTAAATCAGGTGAAGCAAAAGATTATCACTTCATAGAAATTATGAGCTGCCCAGGCGGTTGTGTAAATGGTGGTGGTCAACCAATTAGATCAGCATATATTAGAAACAACTATGATTTAAGAGAATTAAGAGCAAAAGGTATTTATGATACAGATGCAAAGATGACACTTAGAAAATCTCACGAAAATCCAGTCATTAAAGAAATCTATGAAACATATCTTGAAAAACCAAATAGTCATAAAGCTCATAAGATATTGCATACAAGTTATGTTGCAAGGAGCAATCACTAGAATATAATCTTACAAAAGGCGATTGTGAAAAACAGTCGCCTTTTTTATTTTTAAATATTATACAAAATATTAGGGTGTAAGACTTTGTTAAATATGATATGATAAAAACAACCAAAAAATATAAAAACTTGTAACATTTTAATTTATGATCAAGATATAAAATTGTGAACAAAATCTAAATTGAATGTAAAGCTTTAAGTTGTGATTAAGTTAG
>DUUO01000053.1 GCA_012841525.1 Clostridiales bacterium | reverse complement strand
TTGTCGTTTATTTTATAGTATTAAGCGATCTTTGTTGTCGTTTATTTTATAGTATTAAGCGATCTTTGTTGTCGTTTATTTTATAGTATTAAGCAATCTTTGTTGTCATTTATTTTATAGTATTAAGCGATCTTTGTTGTCGTTTATTTTAGCAATAGTGTTATTTTTTTAGTCTTTAAGTAGCGTTTTATTATTTATTTTAGTCAAAATCAATTGGTTCATCGCCGATTTCATCAAGTGTTTGTTCATTACTTATTACACTCTCTACTGCGACTTTATCATCTTCTAATTTATTGTCGGTTTCTTTTTCAGCATCAATATTATTTGGTTCAACTTGTGGATGAGATGAAATATCTTCGGTTGCAGGGACAAGCTTTTTCTTTTGAATTGCTGCTGTTTTAATTTTGTAAACTACCCCTGTTAATTGTAACAGCAATATCGGTATCATTGAAACATAGGCTACAATTCCAAAAGCATCAAGGAGTGGATTCCCACCTACGGAACTACTTGCACCAAGAGCAAAAGGGAGGGCAAATGTTGCAACTATTGCACCCGATGCAGCACTGCCACTATCAAATGCAATTGCCGTAAAAATTGGCTCAACAAAGAACATTAAACCAATACTGATAACATATGTTGGAACTAAGAACCACCAAATTTTTATACTGGTTAAAATTCTTATCATTGCAAGGACAACAGCAAGACCTATTCCAGTACAAAGAGCGATTAACATAAATCTTTTTGAAACAGAACCACCAGTAAGAGTATCTACTTGTTTTGCTAAAATGTGAATTGAAGGTTCAGCAAATGCTATCATAGCACCGATTAAAAATCCTAAAGGAATAAGTATCCATTTGAAAGATTTAGAAGCAATTGCAAATCCTAATTTGCGTCCAACTGGTGAAAAGCATGAGCTTGCAGCAGCAAGAAATATTGATAGTCCAAAAAAGGTATATACGGCACCGATTAATATTCTCAAAAAAGATTGTCTTGGTAATTTAAGTGTTGTAAATTGAAAAATTAAAAATATTATTACAGTAGGTGCAAGTGCAATTGCAACTAATTTAAATTCTTCAGGTAAGGCACTTCCAAATATTTTCAATATATCATTGAAGTTTGTTAATACAATGTCATTAAATTGCTTAACTTGTGCATCTGGTTTTAATATGAGTGCCATTAATAAAACTGCCATTATAGGTCCAGCCGTTGCTAAACCTAAAACACCAAAGCTGTTTTGGGATTGATTTTTTCCACCTTTTGCATTGGAAAAACCTACTCCAAAGGCAAGCAAAAACGGAACTAACATGGGTCCTGTAGCAATTCCGCCACTGTCAAATGCAGTTGGAACGAAATAAGGGGTATAAATTTCCACTAAAATTCCTAAAACAAAGATTATTGAATATGCTATTAAAAATATTATTCTTAATCTCCAATTGTAATTTGCTCTTAAAATTGCAATTAATAGCATAATAGCAACCGCAACAGAAACCACTATGATAATTGTCATATTTTTTTCTCCAGGTTTTGTTTGAAAAAGTTCACCTAGAATTTGTATGTCTGGTTCTGAAAATGCTACAAAGAAACCTAAAACCAAAGGGATTAAAAACATCAGAAATTTTTTATTCGCGGCAAGATTTGCTCCAATTTCACGGCCAATTTCCATAATTGCCATATCAGCACCAAGAGTAAAAAATGCCATCCCTAAGGTTAACATCACTGCACCAAAAGCAAAAAGGCCAAGTTCTATATTTTTAACTTCATCGAATCCTAAACCTAAAAAAATTACTAGCAATGTAATAGGGAGCACCGCCATTGCTGATTCAAATAATTTTTTATTTAAGTTTTTAAATCCTAATTGCATATATTTTCTCAGTTTTTTAGTTCTATTTTTTATCTATATAACATTCAATTTGAATGCATGTATTTTCCTAATTTATAATTATACCATTTATTTTATCTAAGTTAATAATAATCTAAGTTAATAATATTTTAAGTGTTATTATTTTGTTTTTTCTTTTTTAAGTTTTTTACTTTTCGCTTTTGAATCTTCAACTTTTCTTGTTAAAACTCTTAGCATATTATCAATGCCACTTTTTTTACTTAATTTTTCTGTAATGTACGTGAGTAATAAGAATATTGGCGTAATAGCAAGCGCTATTGGAATTAATAAGAATAAAGAATTTGATGGTATGATTGCAAGCTTGTAGACATTTTGTGCAACTGGAATAAAGAATGAAATAATAAAGCCTACAAGTAAAGTAATGAATAATATAATACGCATACCATTTAATGGAATAGAAATTTTAAATAGTACTAGAAAACATACAAAACCTATCAAAATAACGGTCATTGTTTTGAACTCTGGCATTGTAAAAGATTCTTGAACTACTGGTATAAATCTTCTAATCATAGCCATTGTGAAAATTATAGCGAAAATACAAATTGCACCAGGAATAGCCTTATATATAACCTTATCAATGAATGTTCCAGTTATTCGTTCATCATTTTTTTCAAGTGCTAAGAAAAATGAAGGTATACCAACTGTAAATGTGCTAACAAAAGTTATATTTATTAGTGAATAGGGTAAATCTTGATTAAGAAATAAAAATAAAAATGCTACAAGCATGCTGTAAATTGTCTTTACTAGATAAAGTGAAGCAGATCTTTCAAGGTTATTTACTGATCTTCTACCTTCTGCCACAATATATGGCAAACTTGCAAAATTATTATCCAATAAAACTATCTGCGAAACATTTTTTGCTGCATCACTACCTGCAACCATTGCAATAGAACAATCACTTTCTTTAAGTGCAAGAACGTCGTTTACACCATCTCCTGTCATAGCAACTGTATGTCCTTTAGATTTTAATGCTTTTACTAAAGTTTGTTTTTGATCGGGATTTACTCTTCCAAAAACAGTATACTCATCTACTATTTCAGGCAAATTTTCATCTTTTACCGTTGACACATCAATATATTTATCTGATTGGTCAACTCCTGCTTTTCTTGCGACATTGGAAACAGTTAAAGGATTGTCGCCAGATATAATTTTTATATTTACACCTTGATTTTTGAAAAAGTTTAGAGTCGCATTTGCTTCTTTTCTGATTTTGTCAGTAATAAAAACAAGACCTACAAGTTCCATATCATCGTTTAATTTTTGATCAATTAAAGGACTATTAGATTTTGCAACCGCTAAAACTCTATTGCCAAGATTTGATTCTTTTTCAATGACTTCTTGTATATCTTCAGGAATTTCTTTTAATATAAATTCAGCAGCACCCATTGCATAGCCATTTTCACCGAAATTTGCGCCGCTCCATTTTCTAGAAGATGAAAAAGCAATAAAAGAACTTGCAGTTTCTGTTTGTGGTGTATCAACTAAAAATTCACTAATTGCAATAGAGGTTGGGTTTTTATCATTTATAGCGGAGTCAATATTTTTTAATAATTGTCTTAATTTTAATTCAGTTTGATTAATTGGCATTATAGATTCTACCATCATAACACCTTCAGTTATAGTTCCTGTTTTATCAAGACATAAGACATCAACTCTTGCAAGAGTTTCAGTTACATATAAATCTTGTGCTAGGGCATTATGAGTGGAAATTCTAATAACTGATATAGCAAAAACTGCGGTAGTTAAAGCGACAAGACCAGATGGAATCAAAGAAACTAGCATTGTAACTGTATCTAACAACGCAACCTTCATTACAGTATCTCTTAAAGCAATTTTTACAACTAATAGTGCTATACCAAGTGGTATCATAATAAAGGTTATTATTTTTATCAAAGTGTTTAGTGAAAACATAATTTCACTATTTGGCTTTTTTAAATATTTTGCACCAGATTGTATTTTGGTTGCATAATTATCTTTTCCTACGCTAGTAACTTTAGTGGTTGCTTTTCCTGAAACAACAAAACTTCCAGATAAAATAGTGTCTCCTGTGTTTTTAGGAATTGGATCTGGTTCACCTGTTAATAAAGATTCATTCACTTCTATAAAGCCTGCAATAATTTTTGAATCAGCAGAAACTTGATTTCCAGTTTTTAACAAAATTATGTCATCTTGTACAATTTCTGAAATTTCAATTGTTTTTTCAACTCCATTTCGCATAGCAACAGCTTTTGGTTGTGATATCAAAGTAAGTTTATCAATTGTCCTTTTAGCCTTTATTTCTTGCCAAAGACCAGTTACTGTATTTACAATAACCAAAACCATAAATCCAAGTTCTTGCCAGCCTAAATTGAAAATAATTATTACTATTGCAAAAGTAATAAAAATCGTATTAAAAAAAGTTAAAGTGTGTTCTCTGAAAATTTGTGCAATAGATTTTGTTTTGACATTTTGATCACCGTTGACCTTGCCTTCTTCAACGCGTTTTGCAACTTCTGCATCTGTAAGACCATATATATTGTCAACAGTTTCTAAATTTTCCACTAAAACACCTCAATTCCTCAATGTTAATATTATATATCACATATTATATAGGCGCAATTGATTATATAAAATTTTATATCGCGTTAATAAGAATAAAAAATAACTAGTGTATTCTATGCAGATATTACTAGTTATATTAAATAAAATGTAAAAAGGAATTTTAATATTTTAATGCAAATCCAATGCGTATTAGTAATACAAAGATGTTTTTTACAACATTATTGCATAGATGCACTCAATGTTTTAAATGTAAAGTTAACCTATGACAACATTCTTATGTTGATGTATTTAGAGTTTTTCATTATAAAGTTAACTTATGACAATTTTTCTTCATAGAGTTTATCTAATATTTTTTTATTGTCTGCGGTAAGTTTTGCAAATGGTTTTTTGCAGTCGCCCATATCAAAACCGTTTTTTGAAACAAGATATTTTTCTGAAGGTAAAACACCACATTCGATTAAAGTAGTTATTATCTCACAAATTTCATCTTGTATAGCTTTTGCTTTTTCCATATCGCCGCTATTAAATGCAGAATATAAATCAATATATTTTTGAGGCATAATATTGTATGTGCTTCCTATACCACCAGTTGCTCCCATAGAAAGTCCTGCAAGCATAAGTTCATCATAACCATTAAAAATAGATATATTCCCAAGTGATTTAATTTGATTTAATGCAAAAAGATTTTGTGATGTGTGTTTAATCCCGACTATATGTTCATTTTCAAAAAGCTTTTTGAAAGTTTGAAGAGTAAAGGGGGAGTTTCCACTTGGTGAAAAATTATATATAATCATATCGTGTTTTACAGCAGATACAATGTCAAAATAGTATGATAAAATTTCATCTTGTGAAAGGCCATAATAAAAAGGAACGATAGCAGAAATAGCATCATAGCCTAATTCTTTAGCATATAAGCCCATATCAATTGCAGATTTTGTAGATAGTGAACCGACATGTGCAATTAGTTTAATATCTTTTGTTGTATATTTTTTTACTAATTTGAAAAGGTTTTTTCTTTCTTCATCTTGCATCATTAAAGCTTCTGCTGTAGAACCCCCTACATAAAAGCCTTGAATATCAAATTTTAATAAATATTTTATATATGCTTCAAGTACCTTTTCATTTATATTTTCTTTTTCATCAAAAGGTGTCATTAGTGCTATGTATATTCCATTATATTTATTTTTCATTTTTATTCTCTCTTTTTTTGTTAGTTAGATGTTATCACATATTTAAAATTCTTATTACTAAAATAAGACACATTTTAATGCAAAAATATTTAAATATATATTACTATATATGAACTTTTTTGAATATAATAAAATAACTTATATATATATTTATTTTTAAATGTAAAAGCATATATCGTTTGACAAAAAAGTCCTTCTTGTTTATATTTTATGTAAGTTTAAGAAGATTTTATAGTCTTGAAAAATATATGTTTTTAGTTGATTATAAAACAAAAAAGACAAGACTTAAATAAAAATGCTTAATGTTGCTAACTTAAAAGTTAAATTTAAACAACATTATATGTGAGAACAAATGTTTTATTCACAAAAAGTTTTTAATCAAGGTACTGGTAATGCAGATAATTATAGGATTCCTGCCTTAGTTGTTACAAACAAAAATACTGTTATTGCATGTGCTGATGAAAGGTTTTTTACCGCTACAGATAATCCAAATAAAATTGATAAAGTAGTAAGAAGAAGTTTTGATGATGGCAAAACTTGGGGACGACTAAGAACTGCCGTTGGTTCTGTTGGCATGTCTCAAGAAACTTCAGTTGCTGCAATAGATCCTGCACTTTTACACGATGCAGACACTGATACTACATTTATGTTGTATTGTAAAACTCCAGCAGGTGTTGGCTTATTAAATAGTAAGGCCTCTGTTGGAATGGAAGATGGGGGATATATTGTTAGAAAAGATCATCAAAAATACATCTTAAAAGATGGTATGTTGTATAAAAATGGAAAAGCAACAGATATAAAAGTTGATGAACAAGGATTTATTCAAGGCGATGGCAATATATATCTTGGTACAAGTAGTTATGCTATAGAAAAAACCTCATATTTGATGATTTGCAGCAGTAATGATGAGGGAGAAACTTGGACAACTCCAATTTGCTTAAATGAGTCTATTAAGAAAAAACATTGGAGATTTATAGGAGCAGGTCCTGGATGTGGAATCCAAATTAAAGAGGGTAAATACAAAGGTAGATTAGTATTTCCAATATATTATTCTTGGCTTTATGCTGATTTAAAAATGGAATGTGCTGCAATATATAGCGATGACCATGGTAAAACCTGGAATGTTGGTACGAGTCCACATGTTCCTGGTAAATGGCCAAAAGTTAATGCAAAATTTATGCTTTTATCCGCAAGACTAACAGAAGCACAAATAGTAGAACTTGAAGGTGGAGTCTTAAAGATTTTCATGAGAAATCACAATCCTAAGAGAAGAATTGCAACTGCTTTAAGTTATGATGGTGGACAAACATGGGTAGATTCAAAGTACAATAAAACTTTAGTTCATCCTGTTTCACAATTTGCTGCAATTTCATTTGATTATAAAGGGAAAAAATTAGTTGTAACTGCTAATCCAGCAAATGAAAAGGTTAGAATAAATGGAACAATTAGACTTAGTGAAGATGGTGGTGAAACTTTCCCATATTCAAGACAATTAACTCCTGATGAAAAAACTATGGCAGGATATTTTGGATACAGCTCACTTGCATTTTTACCAGATCAAAACATTGGATTGCTTTTCGAACCAGATGAAACTTTTACCGCTATTTCATTTGCAAAATTCTCAGTAGAATGGCTTAAAGGTGAAACTGAAGAACAATTTGAAGGCTTTGATTAATTGAAAAAGAAAAATAAAACAAAAATTTAATTAGATTTATTAAAAGAGCACTTGTTGCTCTTTTTTTTTATAAAACTATATAGTGATTTTAAGTTTAAATATTTATGAAATTAGAAAAAATTTATTAATTGTTGATGTAGCATTTAAAGCAAAAAATGTCAATTTATGATGCAAAATCAGCAAAATTGGCATAAAAACATGAAAAATTCGCCTTTCTGTTTTTTTAGGCAGTATTGACCAAATCTTAGTTTTTGTGATTAAATTAATATAGGAAATTATTTTTTTAGATACTAGATTTATAGGAGATGATAAGGTCAACTATGAAATTTTATATTGCTTTGGTTAATCAAGGCCTTGTCAGTATTATATTATGACAATAATTAAAAGTGTTGGTCTTGCTGAAGTTAATTTCATTTTAAGTCAAGTTAATAAATGGCCTAGAGAATCTGAGCAAGTTTTTGCTAAAAATTTTCATTATTCCCTTGGAAGTGGTCCACAAGTCACATTAATACAACTTATGTGCCTAGGTTTTAAAACTGGATTTGCAACTTGGCTTTCTAATGATGCCATTAGTCAATACTGTAAAAATCAATATGAAAAATATGGACTAGAGCATATTAATATTGCTACAGAATCTATTGAATCTCCAATAAATGTAAATTCAATTGTTAATACTGCTTGGAATAAAACAATTTTTTCATATGATATATCAGATAATATTGCAAAATATGATAGTCAAAAATTATATAATTACTTGAAAGATGCAGACTATGTGATTATGAAAATAGGGGTAGATCCAGATATTTATAGACGCTTAAAAATAGAAGGAAAAATATTGCTGCTTGATGCTGGCTGGAGTGAAAATTTATCTTTTACAACTTTTAGAGAGTACATTCAAATGGCTCATTATTTCTTTCCAAATAGAAAAGAAGCAGAAAAGCTCACAGGCATGACAGAACCAAGAGATCAAGCCAGAATTTTATCCACATATTACAAAAAAGGCATTATCAAACTTGGAAAAGATGGTGTTTTAGGTTATGACGGTCAAGATGTTTATATGGTTCCCACAATTAGAGAATTTAGACATATTGGTCAAACTGGTTCAGGAGATAGTTTTTTAACTGGATTCATTTATGGATTAAATAATAATATGAGTTTTAAAGATACAGTTTTAAGTGGTGCAATAACTAGGGGTAAATTCATGAGTGAAAGAGATATTTTAGATGTCGATTTCACTGCAAATGAATTAGAATCATACATTCAAAGATATAGACAAACAGTTCAATAAAAATATGATTAAAACAAAATGATATAGAAAAACGGTTCAATAAAAATATATAAAAGCGAAAAAGTTATCTATAAATAAATTGAAATATGATAAAAGGCTTTAGATGGATATTAAAAAAACTAGAGAATTCTAGTTTTTTTTATTGGATGGGTGGCATTTGAATTGTTGAGTTTGCACCTTGAGGTGGTTGCATAATATAAGTTTGAGATTGTTGATTTTGCTGCATTTCTTTTGCAATTTGTGCTTGTTGTTCTAGGGCTTCTAAATACTTAGTTTCGTTTTCAGACTTTTCCAAATTTGCAGCTCTTAACTCTAAAATAACACGGTCTGAAAGTTTTTGATTTCTATTAAAATCATATAAACCAAAACCCTCTGTAGATGAATCATAAAGGTCAGCATAAACATAACCTATAGCACCAGATTCTTTTATTAAGTGCGTATATCTTTTGTAGTAGAATAAAAAATCTTCTTCTTGAAACTTTGGTATGCCAAATTCTTGTTCTAATGGATAAACACCAAAGGCACTAATATATAAAGGCATATCATTTAATATGTCTTGATTTAATAAATCAGGATTAGATTTTAACAACTTTTCTTCTTCCTTTGGAGAAATTAATGGGCCATTAGTTGCGTATAAAACTGACTCTTTAAAAAACTCATAATCATCAGAAAAAACTCTTTTGTCATAGATGTCAGTATAATATTGATAGCCACCAGCGACAGATGAAATTAATCTTGTTGGATCGCATTTTCTAATAAAATCATATAATTCTGTTGAAGGTACTTTATCACCAAAATAGTTTGATAACGGTGACCAAATTACAATTGAAGGGTGTCTATAATCTCTAATAATGATTCTATCTATTTCATTTATAAGCATTGCTAAATCGTTTTTATTATCTACATCATAATCTAGACCATCAAAGGCCACTGTAACTAATAAACCAAGCTTGTCTGCCATATATAGATATCTTGGATCAGGGCACGAACCTTCAAGATATATACCATTAAATCCTAGTTTTAATATTAGTGATAAATCTTGTTTAATTTGAGCAATATTTGAAACAGTGTTTTTTGAATCTGGATAAATATGCTTATCTCTAACTTGCCTCAAAAATACTGGAGCACCATTAATTGCAATATTATTTTCAACAATAGAAATTTCTCTAAAAGCACAATAAGTATATACAGTATCTGAAACTCCGCCTGCTTTATTTTTCAAAATAATTTTAATATCATAAAGATTTCCATCGCCTGGATTCCAATACATTAGGGGGCTTGGAACTTTAAGTTGAATATTAATTGTTTCTTGTGCTAAATATGTATTAGTTAATAATTTTTTACCTTGACAATACAATGATATTTCCATTTTCATATCATCTAAAATGTTTTTAATTTTGCCTTGTAAAAAAACTTGAGAAGACTTTAATCCTGCTTGTACATGTAAGTTTTCAATAAAGGTTTTTGATGCAAATTCTAACCATATATTTTGCCAAACACCGATTTCTGTTTTATAGGCTTTTGGCTTTAGTGATCTAACTTTTAAAACTAAAGTATTTTCACCTTCAACTAAAAAGTCAGTAACATTAAAAGCAAAAGGTGCAAAAGAAAACATATTATTCCCAAGGTTTTTACCATTTAAGAAAACTTCAGTATATCCTTTAACTCCTGCAAAATTTAATAAAATAGTCCCTACAAGCTCTGCTTTTGAAATATTGAATTTTTTCCTATACCATAAAAAATTACCATCTACTGATAGGTTGAGATTTGATAATGCTGTATGTGGTAGATATGGAACTTCAATTAAATAATTGAATGGAGCATCAAGAGAAATATCATCAGATTTACTGATGTCAAAATCCCATCTTCCATTTAGCATTCTAAGTCTTGGACGGACAAAATCTGGTCTTGGAAATTCTTCTTGTAACATAGTTAAATATTAACATATAACTATTTATTGAAACAATGCTATACATTAAATGTTAAAGGTAATGCTAGTGAACTTGATTGTTGGAACAATGCATATATAAAATATAAAAGTAATATGGTAGGTTTTGATTATTTAAACAATGTGTATATAGATATTGAGCACAAAAGATAAATTTGCTCATTAATTTAAGTAAAAGGTAATGTTTTTAATTAATATAAGTAAATGAAAAATAACAATAAAAATAATTTATTTAAATAAATTTATTTCTAATAAAAAGTCTCTTGATTTCAAGTGAGTTTTTCGGTATAGTTAAATACATGCACCATATATTGTGGTCAAAAAATAGCAAAGCACAATATATGGACTATTTTTAATATTTATTAATAATTTTTTAGAATAGGAAGTGGAATATGGAAATTTTTAAGCGAGACGGAACAAAAGAAAAATATAATGAAAAGAAAATTAAAAATGCAGTTAAAGCAGCATTTAAAAGTGTAAATCAAGCCATTACAGAAGACGAACTTAAAGCCATTGTTTTAGGCGTTTATGAAAACATTAAAACATTAGACTCTATATCTGTTGAAGAAATTCAAGATTTAGTTGAAAAAGAAATAATGAAACAAGGGCACTATGAAGCCTTTAGAAGTTTTGTTTTGTATAGAGATATGAGAACTCAAAAAAGAAAGACAAGAATGCTTATCTTAAAAGAGTTTGAAGTAATTGATTTAAATCCAGTAATAAAAGGAATTGAAAAAAGATTTACTGATAAGGCATATGATATGGAAATGTTATATAACAAATATCTTTCTTTCAGTAAAGAAGGCCTTAGTGATAATCAAAAATTAAATTTATTAATTACCGCATCTTGCGAATTAACATCTCAAGAAGCACCTAGCTGGGAATTTATCGCTTCTATGTTTTTAATGAAGCAATTTGAAATAAAATTAGCACAAACCTTAAGAACATTTAATATAAACAGTTTTTACGACAAAATTGTCTTTTTAACAAAAGAGAATCTATATGGTTCATATATTCTAGAACATTATACAAAAGAAGAAATAGATAAACTTGAAAAAAAGATGGATGTAAAAAGAAATAATCTTTTAACATATTCAAGCTTAAGATTGCTACTATCAAGATATGTCATAAGAACAAGAGATGGCATTTCAATTGAAACACCTCAAGAAATGTTTATGGGAATTGCAATGCATTTAGGAATGAATGAACCTAAAGAAACAAGACTTGATTTTGTTTATCGTCTATATGATATTTTAAGTTCGCTAAAAGTTACTATGGCAACACCAACAATGTCAAATGCTAGAAAGCCATTTCATCAACTATCTTCTTGTTTCATAGACACAGTTCCAGATTCTTTAGAAAGCATATATAGAAGCATCACAAATTTTGCTAAAGTTTCAAAAATGGGTGGTGGAATGGGCATGTATTTTGGAAAAGTCAGAGCAACAGGTTCAGATATTAGAGGATTCAAGGGTGCTGCTGGTGGAGTTGTTCGTTGGATAAGACTTGTAAATGATACCGCGGTAGCAGTTGATCAATTAGGAATGAGACAAGGTGCTGTTGCAGTATATTTAGATTTGTGGCATCGCGATATTTTAGAATTTTTGCAACTTAGAACAACAAATGGCGATGAAAGATTAAAAGCACACGATGTTTTCCCTGCAATTTGTGTTCCTAATTTGTTTTGGCAAATGGCAAGAGATAATATCAATGGCATGTGGTATTTAATGTGTCCTCATGAAGTTAAAACAATAAAAGGATACTCACTAGAAGACTACTATGGAAAAGAATGGGAAGAAAAATATTATGATTGTATAGAAGATCCAAGAATAATTAAAAAAGAAATTAGTGTTAAAGACTTAGTTAGATTGATAATAAAGTCAGCAGTTGAAACTGGAACACCTTTCATATTTAATAGAGACATAGTCAATGAATTCAATACAAATCCAGACAAAGGAATGATATATTCATCTAACTTGTGTACTGAAATAGCTCAAAATATGAGTCCAATAATTCAAGGTGAAAAGAGAATTCAAAATAAAGATGGAGAAATCATAATAACCGAAGAAACTAAAGCAGGAGATTTTGTTGTTTGTAATTTAGCATCACTTGTTTTAGGAAATATTGATGTTAAAAACAATGCTGAATTAGAATATATTACTTCAACAATTGTAAAAGCACTAGATAATGTCATTGACTTAAATTACTATCCATTGAAATATGCAAAAGTTACAAATGGTAGATATAGACCAATAGGCCTTGGAATTAGTGGCTACCATCATATGCTTGCAAAAAATGGTATTGCTTGGGAAAGCGAAGAACATTTAACTTTTGTAGATGAGCTTTTTGAAAGAATCAATTACTACACAATTAAGGCAAGCAATCAACTTGCAAAAGAAAAAGGATCATACCCTCTATTTGAAGGCTCAGATTGGTCAAATGGTAAATATTTTGAAAAGAGAAATTACACTAGCAAAAAGTGGCAAGATTTAAGCAAAGAAGTTCAAAAAACAGGAATTAGAAATGCATATTTACTTGCAATTGCACCAACAAGTTCAACTTCTATTTTAGCAGGTACAACAGCAGGTGTTGATCCTATTATGAAAAGATATTTCTTAGAAGAAAAGAAGGGAGCAATCATTCCAAGAGTAGCCCCCGATCTAACTATGAGAAACTTCTGGTTATATAAAAATGCACATACAATAAATCAAGATTATTCAATTAAAGCTTGCGGCATCAGACAACGCCATATTGATCAAGCACAGTCAATGAATATGTATATTACAAATGATTACACTATGAGACAAATTTTACATTTATATATCCTATCTTGGGAACAAGGTGTAAAAACCATATATTATTTTAGAAGCAAATCACTTGAAGTTGAAGAATGTGATTCATGTTCTGCATAAAACGCAAAAATGTAGTTCATATTTTACAAAATTGAGAAAAACTAAACATAAAAACATAGTTCAAATTTACAACAAACAAAATAAAGTCGATGGTTTAATAGAAATAAAGCATAATTAAAAAAATAACAAATGAAATTGGAGGATTTTATGAAAAAAGATAAATTAGAAAGACGTCCATTGTTTAATGAACATGGTGATATTGAATTGACAAAAAGACATATGATTGGTGGAAATACTACAAATATCTATGACTTTAACAATATGAAATATACATGGGTTAGTGATTGGTATAGACAAGCAATGAACAATTTTTGGTTACCAGAAGAAGTAAATATGAGTCCTGATATTCACGATTATAGAAAATTAAGCGTACCTGAAAAAACTGCATATGATAAGATCTTATCGTTTTTAATTTTCTTAGATAGCGTTCAAACTTCAAACTTGCCAAATGTTAGTCAATACATTACTGCAAACGAAGTAAACTTATGTCTTGCTATTCAAACATATCAAGAGGCTATTCATTCCCAAAGTTATAGTTATATGTTAGATACAATTTGCTCTCCTGAAGAAAGAACTGAAATTTTGTATCAATGGAAAGATGATGAACATCTACTAAGAAGAAATAAATTTATTGGCGATCTATACAACGAACTTTTAGTAAATAAAGATGAAAAGACCTTTGTTAAAGTTTTAATCGCAAACTATATCTTAGAGGGTATATATTTCTATTCTGGTTTTATGTTTTTCTACAACCTTGGAAGAAATGGAAAAATGCCAGGTTCTGTTCAAGAAATTAGATATATAAATAGAGATGAAAATACACATTTATGGCTATTTAGAAACATCATAAATGAATTAAGAAAAGAAAGACCAGATTTATTTACAGAAGAAGATATTGCAGAGTATAGAGCAATGATGGAAGAGGGTGTCCGCCAAGAGATAGCATGGGGTAAATATATCATAGGAAATGATATCCCAGGATTAAATGAACAAATGGTTGAAGATTATATAAAATATCTTGGAAATCTAAGATCAAGAGGTCTAAATTTTGAACCGATTTGCAAAGGCTATGAAGAAGATCCAGATTCTATGAAATGGATATCACAATATAGCAATGCTAATTTAATTAAAACAGACTTTTTTGAAGCACGTTCAACAGCATATGCAAAAGTTGGTGCAATTGTAGACGATCTATAAAATACACTCAATTAAATATTGCTCGTAAGGCACACACAAAAGTTGG
>DUUO01000052.1 GCA_012841525.1 Clostridiales bacterium | reverse complement strand
GCAAACAAATATAAATTTCTAAAGTTAAGTGCAACCGATATTTTTAAAATAAAGGCTTCTTTGTTGACTTTAGTTGTTTGAGAGTTTAAAATTTAGACATTAATTAAAAACTATTTGGTGCGAAAGCATAACGAGGAAGTGCATAATTGCCGCTACCCCCGTAACTGTATGAGAATGCGATTAAACCAATGACTTTTAGTTGTGAAGGTCGCAAGAAAGTTTTTTCTATCTAGCCAGGAGACTTACCAAATAGAATTACAAAGATTTTCGGTGTGGAAGATCTGGATTTCCTCTCTTTATGGGTGCAGATTTTTCTTACACTAGATAAAAAATAACGGGAGGTTTTTTATGAAAAAATGTGCAAAAAAAGTTTTGCCTATTTTGCTAATTGCAGCACTAGTTTTGGCAATATTTTCATTAACAGCTTGTAAGAAAGAAGAAGATCTTACTGAAAAAACTGTAACTTTAATGATCACAGGCCTAGCAGCAAATGTAACTGTTGGGGAAGGCTTTGATGCAAAAACTTATTTAGAAGCAAAAGATGTTTTTGTTACAAAAGAATACACATTAAATGGTGCATATCTAGTTGATCTATTAAATCTTGCAAAAGATGATAAAGATATTAATTTTACATATAAAGTTAATAAAACTGGATTTGTTACTGAGTATGAAGTTAAAGATAAAGTCTCTTCTTTAACTGTTGGCGGCACCCCTATGTTTTATACAAGTGATACTAAAATTGACAATATTTCACCAGGATTTAATGTTGTAATTAAAGGAACTCAATATAACACAAACGGTGAAGGCATAAATACTATGCCACTTGTTGATGGTGAAACATATATAATTACATATCAAATATTTTAATAGTTAAAAAAATTGAGTTGATGTATCAGTGGATAAAAGTATAGTTAAAACTAAATCGCTTGAGTACACTAAGAAATTAGTGTTAATAGGGATGTTTGCCGCGACAATAATTGGTGGCAAATTTGCCTTAATGGCTTTGCCAAATATTGAAGTAGTAACTTTATTTATCATATTATTCACCTATGTGTTTGGCTTAGGGATTGGCCTTAGTGCAACACTTATTTTTTGTGTAGTTGAGATGTTTATTTTTCCAATGGGTTCATGGGTAATTTCATACTTCATTCACTGGCCTTTAGTTTCAATTATGGCCTTTTTATTTAGTAAGATAATATCTAAAAACAGAGCAATATTTCCTGCAATATTTGCTTTTGTAATAACTTTACTATTTGGAGTTTTGACATCTTTTGTTGATACTTTGGTATATACAACTCCTGATTTGTATCTTAAAATGTTTGGAGCTATGTATGTTAAAGGCATACCATTTTTCCTCACGCATATTGTTTCAAACACTTTAGTTGTAGGGTTTGCTTTTTTACCACTTTCAAAAATGCTAGAGAAATTAAAAGAGCATTTTTTACCTCAAAAAAATGATACTGAAACAAAAATAGACAATTTAAAAACTGATGCTGAAACAAAAATAAATAATAAAAAAACTGCTGAATAAAATTATATTTATAGGTGCATTAAATAAATTAAAAATGGTTTTGTTAAAAAAAGATTAAACGAAGAAAAATTAAAAACATAGCAAATATAAAAATCTTGTATATTGCCTTTTATTTGTTTAATTATTTTATATAATATATAATAAAAAATACGTGAGAAATTTTAGGGTAAATCTAAAATTTTAATTAAAAACAAGGATAAATATTAAGTATTGCATAGACAATTTTAATAAAATATAGTTGGATTTTTAAATGGGCGAAATAATTAGTTTTAAAAATGTCAGTTTTGAATATAGGTCAGGCGAGAACTTTCATAGGGGAGTTATTGGTCTAAACCTTAGCATTAATGAGGGTGAATTTATCGCCATTTTAGGTCATAACGGAAGTGGTAAATCTACATTGTCAAAACTAATTAATGGTTTTTTGAAAGCAACTTTTGGGGACATTAGTGTTTTAGGAATTAATCCAAGTGACGACAGAAGAATATATGAACTACGTAGCCAAGTTGGCATGGTTTTTCAAAATCCAGATAACCAAATGGTTGCCACTATGATAGAAGATGATTTAGCATTTGGCCCTGAGAACTTAGGAATTCCAAGAGATGAAATAGTTGAAAGAATAGACTGGGCATTAGATGTTGTAGATATGAAAGAACATAAAAACAAAATGCCAAATAAACTTTCTGGTGGTCAAAAACAAAGAATCGCAATTGCTGCAATCTTAGCAATGCGTCCTAAAATTTTAATTTTAGATGAAAGTACTGCAATGCTTGATCCAAAAGGTAGAAAAGAAGTTATGGCCACAATTAAAAAATTAAACAAAGAAGAAGGTCTAACTGTAATATTAATTACTCACTATATGGATGAAGCCGTTGAAGCAGATAGAGTTTTTGTCTTAAATCAAGGCGTCATAACTGTACAAGGAACTCCAAAAGAAGTATTTAAAGAAGTTAGAAAAGTTAAAGATGCAGGCCTTGAACTTCCAATTCCTTCTCAAGTTTGTATAGATCTAATTTCAAAAGGCTATGATATACCTTTTGTTTTAACAGATGAAGAATTAGTAGAAGCATTAGTAGAACAAAAAAAGAGAATAAATAGTGCTAATAAAGGCGGATTAAAGCTTAATAAAACATAAAAAGATAGGATATCGTAGACAACGAGTTTTATAGTTAAGTTGGTAAAACAAAAAAAGCAAAAAGAGTTAGTAAAAAAGCATAAATAAAGAATAAAATGGCCATAAATTAAGTTAAGTAAAAAGGAAAAAGATGTCGATTAAAGTTAAAAATTTATCATACACATATAGTCCCAAAACTCCTTATGAACATAAGGCTTTGGAAGACATCACTTTTACCATTGAAGAAGGTGAAACCGTTGGAATTATCGGTTCAACTGGTAGTGGTAAATCAACTTTAGTTCAACATTTTAATGCTTTAATTAAATTGCAATCTGGGGATCTTGTTGTAAATGGAATTGATCTTGCAGCAAAAAAAATAAACTATAAAGAACTAAGACGTGATATAGGAATGCTTTTCCAATATCCAGAGTATCAACTCTTTGAAGATACTGTTGCAAAAGACGTGGCTTTTGGACCAAAAAACTTTGGATATAAAAAAGAAGAAATAGATCTTTTAGTAAAAGAGGCCATAACCTTAGTTGGTTTAGATTATGAAGAAGTTAAAGATAAATCACCATTTGAATTATCAGGTGGAGAAAAAAGAAGAGTTGCAATAGCAGGTGTTATTGCTTCAAGACCAAAAGTATTAGTTTTAGATGAACCTACTGCAGGACTTGACCCAGTTGGTAAAAGAGAAATTTTAGAGCTAATTCATAAATTAAAAAGTGCATATGTAAAAACTGTCATTATGATTTCACATAACATGGATGAAATTGCAGAGTTTACTGATAGAGTAATTGTTTTAAATGATAAATATTTAATTCATTCTACAACACCTGATAATCTTTTTAGAGATGAAAATGCTTTAAATGGTACAGGACTTAGATATCCACATGTAGTTAGAATACAAAATCTATTGAGAGAAAATGGTCTAGATATAAATTTAGAAAAGTTTACAGTAGATAGTTTAATAAATGAAATAGAAAAAGAAGTATTCAAAAAAGATAATTAAAATCTTGAATATTTTATAGAGATTAAATAAAAAGGTAAAACGTGGCAAGAGATTTAACATTAGGTCAATATTATCCAGTAGAGTCATTTGTTCATAAACTTGATCCAAGAGTTAAGTTTATCATAATGACTATGTACATTGTTGGCGTCTTTTTGGTAAAGCATATGTACGGCTTTATCGTTGTTGCTGCTTTTGCAATTTTATCTACCTTAATTTCTAGAGTTCCAATTTTAAGTGTTTTGAAAAGCTTGAAAGGTATACTTTTTATTGTCATATTTACTGCAATATTGAATGTCTTTTTCCATAAAGAAGGTAGAGTATATTTTACAATCGGCAAACTTTTAGTTACTGAAGGCGGTGTATTTTTTGCTGTAAAAATGGCACTTAGATTAATTCTTTTGGTCTTAGGAACAACACTGTTAACATATACAACAACGCCAATGGCTTTAACTGATGGACTTGAAAGATTAATGACTCCACTTAGCTGGATAAAAATACCAGTTCACGACATTGCAATAATAATGAGTATTTCTTTAAGATTCATTCCAATTTTAATGGAAGAAGTTCAAAAAATAATGAAAGCACAAAGAGCAAGAGGTGCAGAATTTGATAAGGGGGGTTTAATTAAAAGAGCAAAGGCCTTGCTACCAATATTAATTCCCTTATTTATTTCAGCCTTTAGAAGAGCAGACGAACTTGCTTTAGCTCTTGATGCAAGATGCTATAATGCAACTCCAAATAGAACAAGATATAAAAAACTAAAATTTACCTATAGAGACCTTATTGCACTTTTATCAGGAATATCATATATAGTTTTAATCGTTGCAATCAACCATAGATTTTGGATTCCAGATTTAATATATAGCATTCCTTTCGTTTAATAAAAAACAGGGTGGCTTTCACATTAATTCAAGTGTTAAAATTATAAAAAATCAATAGAGCGATCTATAAAGAATTAAAATTTCACCTTAAATCAAGCGTTAAAATTTATTAAGTGACCGATAAAAAATTAAAGTTTTATCTTATATAAAGTGTAAAATTTATTAAAAGTTAACATAACTATGAAAAGATACAAGATGACAGTTGAATATTTAGGAACAAATTACAGTGGTTGGCAATGCCAAGCAAAAGGTGTAGGTGTTCAAGAAATAATAGAAAATGCACTAAGTGAATTTTTTAAGACTAAGATAAAAATTCATGGTAGCGGAAGAACAGATAAAGGTGTTCATGCAAAAGGTCAAGTGGCACATTTTGATGTTGATACAAAAATAAAAGAATATAACATAATTAGAGCAGTAAATATAATTTTACCTGATGATATTAAAATTCAATCTTTAGAAATTGTAGATAATGATTTTCATGCACAATATAGTGCTAAAAGTAAAATATATGAATATAAGGCATATATAAGTAGATATGAAAGGCCAATGTTTGAAATAGATCATGCAAGAATTGTTCCACCTATAAACATGGATTTAGTTAGGGAAAAAGCAAAATTGCTTGTTGGAACTCATGATTTTAAGGCTTTTTGTGCAGTTGGTTCTCAAATAAAAGATACAACTAGAACAATACATTCACTCGATATCATAGAAGAAGATGGTGCAATTATTTTCCGTTTTGAAGGTAATGGATTTTTATACAATATGATAAGAATAATAATTGGAACTTTAGTCTTTTTAGGAAAAGGGCAAATAAGTGAAGATGCAATTGAAAAAATGTTAGAAACAGGCGATAGAAATTACGGTGGAAAAACATATGCAGCAAAAGGCTTAACTTTAAAAGAAGTTAAATATTAATGATAAATTTTAGTAAAATATAAAATTTAGCAAGATACATAGTTCAATTTTAATCATAAAAGGCAAAACCTATTTAATCATAAAAGTCAAAAACCTATTTAATCATAAAAGTCAAAACCTATTTAATCATAAAAGTCAAAAATCTATTTAATCATAAAAGTCAAAAATCTAATGTTAAATATGGTAAAAATTTAATCATCTGAAAGGCAAAAAAACGATTAAAGATACGAATTAAAGTTGCAACGAAAAAAGTGTAAAAACATTTGAAAAATGCATAGTTTTTTAAAGTATTAATTGTTTGACAAGGTTTATATTTTATTATATTATATACAAGCATTGCAAATTTTGATAACAATCTTAGCCCCATTGTTATTAGAGAAAAAGATAAAAAATCGGAGGTAGGTATCCTATGAAATCATATATGGAGAAAAAGGAAGCGGTCTCTAGAAATTGGTATGTAATAGATGCAAAAGGTTTACCTTTAGGACGTCTAGCATCAAGTGTCGCTTCAATATTACGTGGAAAAAATAAGCCAACTTTTACTCCGCATGTAGATGGTGGCGATTTTGTTATTGTAGTAAACTGTGCAGATGTTTTATTAACTGGTAAAAAAGTTGAACAAAAGGAATATGTTTATCACACAGGTTATCCTGGTGGAAGAAAAGCTATTCCATATAGCAAGTTAATGAAAACAGATCCAGAGTTTGTAGTTAAAAAGGCTGTTAAAGGAATGTTGCCAAAAACTACTTTAGGAAGAAAAATGATTAAACGCTTATTCGTTTATGCAGGTCCTGAACACAAACAAGAGGCTCAAAAGCCACAAGTTTTAACACTTGATATTTAGTGAGGTATTAAAATGGCAAAAAAGACAACAACACAATTAATTCAATACTGGGGAACAGGTAGACGTAAAAAATCTATCGCAAGAGTTCGTTTACTCCCAGATGGAAATGGAAATATAACAATAAACAAAAGACCAATTGAAGAGTATTTTGTTCAAGAAAAATTAAGATACATCGTAAATCAACCACTTAATTTAGTTCCAACAGGGAAAACTTATGACATCGTTGTAAATGTTCATGGTGGCGGACTTACAGGTCAAGCTGGTGCAATTAGAATGGGTATTTCAAGAGCACTTGTTGAAGCAAATGAAAAAAATCGTCCAGCATTAAAAGAAGCAGGATTTTTAACCCGTGACTCAAGAATGAAAGAACGTAAAAAATACGGTCTACACAAAGCAAGAAAGGCACCACAATTTAGTAAGAGATAATTACAAAAATATCAAAGAAAGGCTCCAAGAAATTGGAGCTTTTTTATTTTAAATGTATAGATTAATTACAATATATAAATAATGGATAACAATATATTAATAACAAGATGTAAATAACAGGTAACAATATATAAATAACAATATGTAAATAATAGGTAACAATATATAAATAAATCTTAATATAATATTTGTGAAAAGGTGTTAAATTTGATTTTATTTAGGCGTAAAAATCATTTTTGCAATAAAAAGCCTTTAATATGTTTGTACTTTTTTATATAATATACTAAGTGAATTTTTTTAAAAAGAGGAATAAATATGTACGATGTAATTATTTTAGGTTCAGGACCAGCGGGATTAACCGCATCAATATATGCTGCACGTGGTGGCAAAAAGTGTGCAGTTTTAGCAGGCGTTGATATTGGCGGACAAGCAACAAAAACAAGTAAAATTGAAAATTATAGCGGCGTAGCAGATGTTGAAGGTTTTACATTAATGTCAACAATGTTAGAGCAAGCAATGTCATTTGATGTTGAAATAAGATATGAAAATGCAGTTGAAGTATTTTTAGATGGAAAAGTTAAAAAGATTAAAACTGATACAAATAATGTTTTAGAAGCAAAAACAGTAATAATTGCTACAGGTGCAAAACCTAGAAAACTTGGAGTTGAAAAAGAAGATGAACTTACAGGACATGGCGTTGCATATTGTGCAACATGTGATGGTGGATTTTTTAGAAATAAACCAGTTGCTGTAGCAGGTGGCGGAAATACCGCATTAACATCAGCACTATACCTTGCAAATCTTTGCTCCAAAGTATATTTAATTCATAGAAGACAAGGATTTAGAGGAGCTCAAATTTTAGTAGATAGGGCAAAAGCAAATGATAAAATTGAATTTGTTTTAGATTCAACCATTAAAACTTTAATTGGAGAAGAGTCACTAGAGAAAATAGTTGTTCATAACAAGATAACAAATGAAGATAAAGAGCTTGATGTAGATGCAGTTTTTGTTTCACTTGGGACAATACCAAATGTAGATTTCCTATCAGGTCAAGTTCAATTAGATGAATATGGCCAAATAATAACTGATGTTAAAATGAATACAAATATTGAGGGAGTTTTTGCTGCAGGCGATGTTAGAAACACCCCCTTAAAGCAAGTTATTACCGCATGTGCTGATGGAGCAATCGCAGCAGAAAGTGCAATGGCATATATAGAGGAAATGGAATAATATATTAAAAGCAAAAAATATTTAAATACATTAAAAAATAAAGATTGAAAGATAATAAAAGATAAGGTTCAAAAGAACATACGAGTTAAAGATTGAAAAATAATAAAAGATAAGGTTCAAAAGAACATACGAGTTAAAGTTTGAAAGAACATAAAAGATAAGGCTTTAAAAACTTAAATCGTTAAAGAGAAAAAGTAAGAAAATATAAAGCTTTGATAATGTAAATTATAGAGCATAGAGGATTTTATAAATGAGTATTAATTTAGGCACATTTGATCTACTAAATAAAAACTTACAAGATAGTGAAAGAATTAACTTAGTATATTTTGGAAGAAAGTTTAATTCAAAAGAAGTTTTAGATATTGTTTTAAGAAATGCAAGATTTTTAAGAGAAAGGTGTGGCGTTGCAAAAGGTGATTCAGTAGGTATAATGCTACCTAATATTCCTCAATGCATTTTTTCTTTTTATAGCGTAAATGCAGTAGGTGGAATAGCAAACTTGATTGATCCAAGAGTTGGTCATGGTATGCTAAACTCCATATTAAAGGAGACTAATACTAAAGTTTTGTTCATATTTGATGGGATATATAAAAAGTTCAAAAAGCATTTACCAAAAGGATTAAAGATAATAGTATGTAGTGCATATACATATATAAAACCAATTAGTTTTTTTAGCTATTTCCAAGCTCTATATAGTCATGAAACATATTTTAGAGATACTTTGTTTTTAGGACCATTAGAAAAAAATGAACTAAGCGATGGTGATGGTGAAGATTGTGCTGTATATATCCATAGTGCTGGTACTACAGGAAAACAAAAAACAGTTATGTTATCTTCAAGAGCAATAAACTCAATTTCTGAAGGATTGAAAGAAACAATATTGGGAGGCCGCGATATAAATTCAGTAGATTATTCCATGCTTATGGTTTTGCCAATTTCTCACGGATTTGGAGCTGGTGTTTGTGCCCATACCTTTGTTGCAAATAATCAAAGAGTCATATTAATGCCAAAATTTGTTCCTAAAAATGCTAATAAATTAATAAAAAAATATAAAATTACACATCTTGCAGGTATACCTAGTATGTATAGAAAAATGGCTGCTGAAGATAATTTTGTAGAAAGCGTTCAAAGTCTAGAACACGTATTTTGTGGGGGTGACAGATTAGATCAAAAATTCAAAGAGGAGTTTGATAAAAAAGTCAGTTTGTCAGGAAGTAAAGCATCAATTGAAGAAGGCTATGGATTAACAGAAGTAGTTACAGTTTGCAGTGTTAATTTGGATAATACACCGCCTAAAAAAGGATTGTCATCTCAAGGAAAAGCTATTCACGGAGCACAATTTAAAATTGTAGTAGATGGTGTTGATGTAGGTTTTGATAAAGAGGGAGAAATTTATGTTAAAACTCCTGCTATTATGAGTGGTTATCTAAATGATGAAGAAGAAACAAAAAAAGCAATGGTAGACTTTGAAGGTGAAAAATGGATTGCTACAGGCGATATGGGAAAACTCGATGCTGAAGGTAATATATACTTCATGGATAGAATTAAAAGAAGTATAAAAATAGGTGGAAACAATGTATTCCCAGCTCAAATTGAACAAGTTGTTTGTTCATTGCCTTTTGTTAAAAATTGCTGTGCAGTTAGAAGGAAAAACGAAGAGGGAAAACCATATATTGAACTTTTAGTTATAGAAAAATATCCTGAAGCAAATGCAGAAGACATAATAACTAAAAAAGTCGCTGAAGATATAATAGTTTATGCAGTTCCAAGAAAAATTACAAAGGTAGATAAAATAAGATTAACAAATGTAGGTAAAGTAGACTATGCCTCATATGAAAAAGAAGAATAAAAAACTAAATTTCATATTGAAACTCTGCTAAAAATTATGAACAAAATTAGATATTAAAATGGGTGCATGCCTTGTATGGCATGCATTTTCTTGCATTAAAATTCAAGTAGCAAAATTTACCTTTAAACTTCACATTTAACGGCATATATTTTAATAATGCCTATTGTTTATTGATTTTTTCTATTGTATAATTAAAATAATAAACTAGGAAGGTGACCGAGATGAAAATTACAGACATACGTGTAAAGGTGATTGACAAAGAAGATGCTAAATTAAAATGTGTAGTTAGTATGGTGTTTGATGAAGTGTTTGTAGTGCACGATGTAAAAGTTATTGAGAGCAACGACGGAAGTTTGTTTGTTGTAATGCCCTCAAGAAAAATTCCTTCAGGCGAATACAAAGATATCGCACATCCTCTAAACAATAAATTTAGAGAGTATGTAAAAGAAGAGATTCTTGCAGCATATAATAAGGCACTTGCTGAACGATAAAACGAAGCATAGACTTTTACTCTTTAGCAAGTTTACAACTAAAATTGTACGCTTAATCTAAATAATTAATATTTAGAAATCTGAAAATTTAATAAGAAAAATAGGGCTGTAGCAATGCAGCTTTGTATTCTTATTTTTTTAAACAGGCTTTTATATTTACAAAGTCTTTTTTTATTTCTCAAGATTTTATTTACAAAGCCTTTTTTTATTTCTCAAGATTTTATTTACAAAGCCTTTTTTTATTTCTCAAGCAAAAATTTTGTTTATAAAGCCTTTTTTTATTTTTTTTGCAAAAAATAAGGAAGTTTGTTGGTAATTAGAATAATATGAAATGGTGAAAAAGCAAAAGGAAGGATAGTTTTGTACCTTGCTATAAGTCGCATTTTTATATATAATATTTTTATTGCGAAAGCATATTTATTATATGCAAAAAACAAAGAGGATTTAGATAAAATGAAAGCATATTTGGCACCTGGAAGCAGAAAACTTACAGTAATTGATAACTTACCACAAGATGATTCGTTTATTAAAGTTAAAATAAGTTCAATATTGCCAATAAACGATGATGTCGCTGTTTATGAGGGTAAACTAAATGTTAAATATCCAGTTGTTCCTTGTGGTCTTGCAACAGCAATTATTAGTGAAGATAATGTGCAATACAAGTTAAAGCGTGGCCAAAGAGTAATCATAAATCCATATATTACTAAATATGAAACTAGTGAAGATTTTTTAGATTTCCCAAGATATGGTTTTGAGGAAAATGGTTTTTTATGTGACTTTACAGCAGTACCATATGAAAATTTAATTTTATTCCCTGATGGTGTAAAAGATGATGAAGCAATATTTACATATATCATTGCACTTGCTTTAACTGTTTTAAGTAATATGACAATTGAGGAAGGTTCATATATTGCACTAGTTGGCGATAGTATATTAAATTTAATTTTGGCACAACTTTTAAGATACTATAAAACAATACCAATTTTTGTTTCTAGAGATGAAAGATATATTAAACTTGCTAAAAAAGTAGGTTGCTATTTTGTTGTAAATGAAATAAAAGAAAATGTTATTGAGCGTATTTATGAAATAACAGGTGGCAGGCTTGCAAAACATACAATTTTTAACTTAAATACAGGTATATCTACAAACTTTTTGCATTTAATAACTAGTTATGGCGGAGATTGCATAATTGCTAATGCTTCATACAGAACACTTGCAAAAGTTAATTTGGATATAGGTGGAATTCTAAACAAAAAATTAGTCATCAAGGGAATATCCGATGGTATTGACGAATTTCCATCTGCAATAAATCTTTTAGCACAAAAAGAATTATCTCTTACAGATATTATCGATACAAAAATTGCTTTTAGTGATGTTCAAGTGCTATTTTCTACATTATCTAAATCTCCATCAGCTTATGTTTGCCCAATAATAAAAGTTTAATGCTTTGGGGTAGTGGGAAATAAGTTTCATTTCTTAAGATGGTTTGAATAAAAGTTTAATGCTTT
>DUUO01000051.1 GCA_012841525.1 Clostridiales bacterium | reverse complement strand
TTTTATTCAAATAGACTTCTAACATATGGAGTTGCAAAAATTTTGATGTTGTCTTTGCTTTTTGAAGAACTTATTAAAAATGCACTGCCTCTTAAGTTTTTAGTTATGGTTTCACATTCAAAATCCGATAGATTTAATCCTGCTGAATATATGGTTTTTAACTCTTTTACATCTGCTGAATGTAGTGGAAAAATTAGGGAATATTGAGAAGCATTTATTATTGCTTGTGTCTTTTTTTGCAATGCTTTACTTGCGGTAAAATCTTTAATACTTTGCGTAACAACCACTTGCATGCCATTATATTTTCTAATTCGCTTTGCTAACTGATACATAAAGTCTAGTGCTTCAATATTTTCTTCTGAGAAAAACAAATGAGCCTCATCTACAACTACTAAAGTTTTATATCCCCTATTAAAGTTTTCAATTATTAATCCTTCAACTAACTTTAGAGTTAATAGCATTTGTGTGTTTATTAAATTTGTATTTTTACTTTGAAACAGTTTTGAAAAGTTAAAAGATGTAATGTCAGCATCATTTTTGAAATTAAAGTTACTAGAATACAAGTTTGATTCTCTTCCTGCACCTTGAAATTTTCTACATTGAATTAATAGATTTTCTAAACTTTCTTTTTCTAAAGAACTTACCTTTTCATTTTCCGCTTTTAGTGCAATGCGAAGTGTTTCCAAAAGCTTTTCAAAACTTGGGAAATATTGAACCTTATCTTCATTTAAGTTTTTTTGCGTTATTTGTCGCCTGCTATACATTAAAGATATTTGATTGTTTAATATTTCTTGTTCTAAAGGAGTAAGCGTGCAAGATGTTTTGAAAAACTCATCTAAAAACTGCAAATGCATTTTCAAATTGCCACCTTTTGGAATGTAGAAGGGATTTAAACAAAGACCATCTTCATCACCAACACTTATATTTTGTCCACCTAAAAGTCTTGTAAGTTTTTCATATTCACCTTCAGGATCTAAAACATAAATTTTAATGTTTTCAGTTGTCATATTTGCTATTAAAGTTTTAACTGCAAATGATTTACCGCTCCCGCTATTTCCAATTACCATGCAATTTGAATTGAGATATTCACCATTTCTTTTGAACATATTTAGATATATTGGTAAAGGATTATCTCCAAGTAAAAGACCATTTTCTTCATTAATTTCACCCTTGAAAAATGAAAGCCCTTTTGCAATAACTTCATTTGTTGTGGTTTGTCCTTTTATGCCATTTTCAAAAAAAGAATTTCTTTTATATTCAATGTTTTTTGTAAAAAGTCGCATACCATCTTGCTGAGCAAAATACATTTTTGATGCTACTAGATTTAATGATTTAAGTGCACTTTCAACTTTCTTTGCATTGATTAAATTTCTATTAAAAACATTGGATGAAGTCTTAGATTTTTTGCCCTCTATAACTTCCTTTTTATCTTTAACTCTTATTAGGATTTTTAATGTATAGAAACTTTGATTTTCCTGACCGATTTTATATATTAAATCACCAAAGTTTTCATCTTGTACTTCTTCTTCAATTTCTTTACTCTTAGTTGTCTTTTGTCTTGTTGCTATTTCAAGTGCTGCTTTATCCATTTGCTTTATTGCTTTTATGGAATCTTCTTTATTTAACCTAACTTCAACAATATCGGCGTCTATATTTAATATTGAATTTATGTAGCCATTATTAATATATCTTGGAAACTTATTTACAGTAATATGAGAAATGCATTTATCATCTAAAGATATGCAGCAAGGTTCAATCTTAACACTAAATTTTTTATTTTTGTTTTTATTTGCATCTTCTTTGCTTTCAAAATTTAATGTATCATTGCCATCTAAAAACAGATAAGTTTTCATAAAGTTTGATAGCGATTCATCTTCTAACACTTTGATATTTCCAAATGTTTTTTGAAAGTTAAATATGCTTTCATTTACTAGGTTTTTTGAACCGATAAAGGCAAAATATATTTGGTCTTTTTGAAGGGCATTTTTTCCTATCTCATTTAAGACATCAAGTCTTGATTGAACTATGTTAACTAGTACCTTTCCATTATCTTTGTCTTTTAGTCTTTTTGCTCTTTCAATTTCTTCTTTTGCTCTATCTTCATATTCAATTTTCTCTTTAATTTTTATTACTCTCATTTCAACATCAGTAGTTTTTAGAAAGCTTGAAAATTTTCCTTCTAAAAGATTTCTTTCTCCTTCATTTAAATAAATGGTGGTCTTTGGGAAAAGTTTTACAACCTTCAAAACATAGCTACCAAGTAAAACAGAGTCACTTTCAATTTTAGTTATGTTACACTCACGGATATATTCAAAATTTGTGTATCCTTTTTTAGTTATTAAAAAATCAAAGACTTGTATTAAATATTCATAACCTCTTTTATTGTTAAATCTAATTATTAAAAGCATTGAAATTGGAATAAAGATAGTGATTACAATGGTCTTTCCCTTTATTGGCAAAACTACCATTAATGCTAACGCTAGAAATATTAATATTAATGCTAAAATGTCCTTAAAAGTAAAACTTCTAAATATGTATGTCTTTACATTTATGTCTTGTGGTCCTTTAATTTTCATATTTTCCTTTTTAATTCAATCTTTAACTGTTTACTCTTCTAAAATTGATGTTTTATACTTCCCTATTTTTGCTACTCTCTTTTAGGTTTTCACTCTTCCAAGTTTGATTTTTTCAATTATTGCTGCTTCCCTATTTTTTCTATCTTTTATTACTTAACTTTAGGCTTATTCCCTAATATTTATTGCTTTTACTCTTATTTACTAGTCTTGCTCCCTATTTCCTTTATTTTCTAATGCTAAATTATACCCATTCCCTAATTTTATTAACTTCACCTAGAATTTATTACGCCCATTCCCTAATTTCACTGCCTTTTCCTTCTCTTTATTGCACTTGTTCCCTAATATGCTGATTTTAATTTTGGAGTTATTTATATAGATTTTCTAAAGTGCTTTCTTTATTAGTTAGTGCTGCTTCTTGTATGTTGTTTTTATCATCTTTATCTCCACTAAAATGTCTTGATGTTTCTGCAATGTGGTGACTTGTATGTAAAATCGTGTTTGTTGTGCCTCTTGCAAGCGATGAAGCAACTCTAATTTCAGACATAAAGGCCGCAATTGAATTTCCGTGCATTCCTATGATTGATGAAACAATGCTTGATGTTTTTACAACTGAAAAAGCTCCTGCAATTACAATTAATAGATGGACTAAGGCATTTTGAAAGTTGTTCTCTAAATATCTAATAGAGGTTGCATATGGTAAAACCATTAAATATACATTCATGCTTAAAACTATTGAATATGATGACACTATTTTCCCTATAACAAGCGTTCTCCAAGAAGCAAATCTTTGACCATCATCTAAAGGCATAGTTGATGCTGCAAGTGGCGAGATGAGATACAGAAAAACTACTTCAAATATTCTTTGCACTAATGAAATGGATGAGATACTAAAAAGAAAAAGCAAGACTCCGCCACCTAAAAGCGAAACTAAATAGTTTATATCTTCAATGTTGTAATATGTGCTTATTGCACTTACATCCATATATGAAATTGTTCCATTTACAATTGCTGCTTCAATTCCTTCTCTTGCTATTTCTTCTCCAATATATGCATCACTTGCTGCAATTACAAAAAGTTCCGCTCCAATCTTTGCTCTTTGAACACCTGCTCCATTGATACTCATTGCAACATGTATTGCCCTAAACAATACATTTAGACCAAGCACCACAGCAATCACAAAAAAAGGTATGAGCCAAATTCCAATAAAGGCTTTTAGAGATCTTTCAAGAGCCATTGAGTTTGATATATCTTTTCTACTTTGTGCTTTTAATATTGCAAGTATTGTAACTACACCGAGTAATGCAATGCCGATTAAAGCCACCATAAAAAAGGTATCAGTCACACTTTTTTGTCTAACTAAATGAGATAAGATCTCCCCATTTTCACCATCAATATTTTCAAAGCCTGAGAGTTTATAGAAAATCTCAACGAAAAAATCTATGATGTATAGTATGCTTTTATTTAGTTTGTATACAATTGAATAAAATATTTCTTTCATTTTAATTTCTTTATATGGTGGTTATTGCAACCAATTTTTTATAGATCCATTCTTTTTCTAGCCACCATTTTTGATGTCACTTTAGGTTTCTAGTTTTTCGCAATGTAACATTTTGAAATCAAGATAACTTTTATGATTGCAACCTTTTATGTCACTCATCTCAGATGCAACATTTTGAAATCAAAATAATTTTTATGACTACAGCTTTTTATACCACCATTTTTGATGTCATTTTAGGTTTCTAGTTTTTTGCAATGTAACATTTTTGAAATTAAGATAACTTTTATGATTGCAACCTTATCTCTAGCCAGTTTTGAAGAATTGGCATCGCTATTTTTAAGGCGATAATTAAAATGAATATGACAATAAAGCCTATTAAAGCTCCAATTAAATCTTTTTTTGCTCTAAGTCTTGAGTTTTGATCATCTGATTTTGCAAGCCTCACACCTAGTACTATGCAGTATATTGTTCCAATTGAGCCGATAAGAGCAAGTGCAGGCCAAAGCAAGGCATCTATTATTTCTATAACTGGACTTACGACTGGATTTAAATCTACTAAAAACATAAACTGTTTCTCCTTTCTATTTGTTTGTTTTACAATGTTTTTTTGCTTTTTTGTTAGATAAATTTTTAATGTTTTTTTGCTTTTTTGTTAGATAAATTTTTAATGTTGTTTTAAATTTTTTGTTAGATAAAAGTTTTAATGTTGCTTTTAATCTTTTGTTGATTGGGCTTTTGATGTTGATTTAATATCTTCTTTTCCTGTTCTTAATTATTAATGAGATGTTGATTTAATATCTTCTTTTTCTGTTCTTAATTATTAATGAGATGTTGATTTAATATCTTCTTTTCCTGTTCTTAATTATTAATGAGATGTTGATTTAATATCTTCTTTTCCTGTTCTTAATTATTAATGAAACGATGATGGCAAAAACTGTTATTCCAAAAATTACTAAAAGAACAATTGCACCTTTAGAAAGACCTTTGCTTTTTTCAGATTCTTCTATTTGATTAGTGTTTTCAATATTATCTTTATTTCCATTACCACCTTTGTCTCCCTTTACAACATCTTGTATGAGGCTAGGATCTGAAGATTCTACACTAAAAGTAAACTCTTGCGTGATGCCATCTGCATTGGTTTCAATGATTTTGTATGTTCCTTCTTTTCTAAAAGAATATGAGGAATTTTGTGGTAAAAGTTCGCCATCTTTTAAAACTTTTGTTTCAATATTTTTTCTTGGGATATATGTTAAGGTTTTATTTTTAGTTGACTCACCATCTTTTATTCCTTCAATTTGTATTGGAGTTAATAAAAGTTCATATTGATATGTTGCTTCAATAGAGTTTGAGCCTCTTCTGTATCTATCTTCTAATATGACTTTGTAATCTCCAGATTTTAAGAAAGTATATGTCTTTTTTGAAGGACTAAAGGCATTGCCAAGATCATCTTGAAATAACTCTACATATTGAGCAGAAGTTGGATATTTTACAAAAACCGAAATAGTTTCAAGCGGTGCAAATATGTCTTTTGAAGGTGAAACATTTAATACTAAAACATCTTCTTTATCAAAGTTTGCATTTTGTGGCAAAAGCGATAGATAAATTGTTTTTACATTTACTATGCCACTATGGTTATATGCTTTTAAGGTATATATTCCAGATGTTTTTATTTCAAACAAAGCATCATCATATATTGTTTTAACTAAATTTTCCCCTTTATATATCTCAAGTATTGTAATGGGTGCATTTTCTTTTATGACTTGAACTGCAAAAATAGATGTTAAATATGTGTTTTCACTATCTAATATTGAAGTTATGCTAGATTTTGTAATTTCAATTATTGGCATATTTGAAATTATGTTTACAGGTATATCTAAAGAATTTCCATATTTATCGTTTGCTACTAAAAGAGTTTTGCCATTTTGGTTAAAAACATTTTCGTTTAATAACACTTCACCTTGTAGCATAAAAGTATATTTATTATCTAAAGTTATTTCATTTGAAATTATGCCTTCAATATATTCAAAGCTATCATCTATTTGACCTATAATGTCGCCATCTAAAAAAGTTTTCTTTGTTATATGTTTATTTGCATAACTTTGCATCACTTCTAAAAGTCTATCTTTTGTAAAGTAGATGACAAATTGCTCTTCATTTGTTGCATGTCTATAGATATATGCTGGACCTTCTTTTCTATTTGCTCTATCTAATTCATCTAAGGAAAATACATCATCAATACTCCAATTTATCTCTTTTAATAAGGCTTCTTCTTTTTGATAGCTATATTCATATGCAGCATTTTTGTCAGTAAAATTATTGTAACTAAAAGGGGTATTTTTTATATTTTGAAAAGCCTGTATTTTTTCTAAGACTTCGGGGGTAGCATCTATATAACTTACTTCATACCAAATTGTATAGATTTTTTCATATGATATGGGAATAACATTTGATGTAAATGTATATGTTGCTTCATTTCCAGCCTTATCTAATACCTTTACTAAATACTCTCCACCAGATAAAGTTTCAATCTCTTCATTTGGCAAAACATCTACACCATTAATTTGCACTCTTTCAATTGGAGCAAGATTAATATCAGTTTCAATTGTTTCATAACTTACTGTTGGATTTTTACAAAGAGTTAAAATTTCACTAGTTAAAGTAAAGGTTGAAAGTGTGCTATCTTCAATTTTTGTATTAGTTAAAGATATTGATTTTTTAGAGTTATCTAAGACAAACTCAATAGTGTCACTTTCATTTCCCGTATAGTCTTTTGCATATGCAAAATATTTTCCTTCTGAATATATTTTAGTGTTTAGTTGATATGGACTAAAGTCAGCCCCACCTGGTACTTTTATATAAATATTAGTTTCGTTTAAATCTTCATATTCAAATGAAATGGCACTGCCTTTTAAATATTTTTTCTCAATTAAATAACCATCTAAATATCCTTTAATTTGAGGCTTTATTGTATCTACATTAACAGTATATATTTTAGAATATATGCCTTTATCATCTTTAGTTCTAAAAGAATATGTACCATTTTCTAATGGAAAGCCTATAACACTATTTTCAATATATGTTTGCCATATTTCACTATTTGGATACCTTATTTCGTTTTTAACTATTTCAGTATCATATGGTATTGCCTTAAAGCTAAAAGGCCTATTTAACCATATTCCATCTTCTACTTCTATATCATCAACATAGATTTCTACACTTGGTGGGCTTGTACTTAATATGACAGATTTAACATCTGAAACATTTCCTGCATTGTCTATTGATTTAAATTTATATATGCCTTCTGGCATAATTGTTTCTATAACTTCACCATCATATGTTTTCCATAAATTATCATAAAAAACTTCTAATTTTTTAATGCCAGAGGTACTATCATTTGCTTGATATTTAAAAGGTTTTGTTACATATTGATTTTCATAAATTTCACTATCAACATAGATGTTTCCAACTGGTGGCGTTGCATCTAAAATGATGCTATGAACTAGGCTTTTGTTTTGTGCTTTATCCATTCCATAAAACTTTACCTCTCCTTCAGTATATACATATGTGTTGTCAGCATATTCAACAAAATCTATATCTTGACTAGTTTTTACAAACATCTTAAATATTCCACTAAGATTATCTAGGCTGCTACACTTAATTTTATTTATTGCAGCGTAACTATCACCTGTTACATCTTTATCAGTAAAAAGATTTAATATTGGTGGAGTTCTATCTATTAAGATATTAACTTTATTTGATTCATTGCCTGCTTTATCTTTAGTGTAAAATTCATATTTACCTTCATTTGTATATGTGGTGTTAGCGTTATATATTTCAAAAACATTTGAACCTGGTTTTTTAACATATGTTTCAAGTATTCCAGCACCACCTTCATCAAATGCTGCTACTTTTACCGCTTCACCATTTAAGGATAGTCCACTTTGAACCTCTACATTATCAAGATAAATTTTTAGTGTAGGATTTATTTTATCAAGGGTATAACTAATTTCTGCACTTGTATTTCCTGCTTTATCAGTTGCCTTAAAGACATATTTTCCATTAACACCGTTTATCAATGAATTGTTTGTATATTTTGCAAAAGTACTTGAATCAGGATTTTTTACATATATGTTATTGGTGTCTAAATTTGCATCAGTAAAGAGTGCTTTGAAAGGTTTATTTGTAACGCCGCCACTTTGCAAAGTGTTGTCATTTGCATCTTTGATTGTGCCTTCTGGCAAAATGTTGTCGAAATAAAAACTGGATGTAGAAGACTTATTTCCAATTTTATCAACTGCATAAAATTCCCAAAAACCATTATTATTTTGTCCACTAACACTAAAAGATGTAGTCGTTGTACTAGACCAAGTGCCACTATTTTTTCTATAAAAAATTTTACTAAAATTTTTATCACTTGCAGTATACCTAGAAGATTTATTTGAATATGCACCATTTGAAATATTTGCACCATCAAGAGTTTTTAAACTACAAATAGGATTTGTGTTATCTACAATAAAAGCAAATTCATATGTTATTTCTCCTCTGTACAATGAGCTTTTATACAATGAACCACGATATGTAAATTTATATAAACCATCTGCTAAACTCTGCGAAAGTAAAATTATAGTTCCATCGCTACTAAAGGTGCTTGTTTTATATATTGAATTATCTTTATATATTTCAAATTTTTCATGAACTACTCTTTTTTTGTTTGCTTTATATGCACTTGCTTGAATATTATATGTACTAAAATTGGTTAGACTATTGTTTGCTAGCGACCCTTCTCCACTAGAGTTTTGTGAGTAAATAAAAATATTTAACATTTCATCTCCTTCAGATAAAACTCTTCCATTGCCATCATCTAATATGTTTGAACCATTTTGTATTATCCATTCTCCATTTACTAAATATCTTGGCGTCGTAGTAACATTACCAGCAAAAGCCACCATACCATTTCCAACACCCCAAATAACGATAGCAAACACGAAAAATATTAATATATAACTAACTAACTTTTTAACCCTCATTTTACCCTCTCACCTTATCAATAAACATCATATATTTATTCCTATCATCTAGCCTTTCCAGCAAA
>DUUO01000008.1 GCA_012841525.1 Clostridiales bacterium | reverse complement strand
CTAAATTATAAAAAGTTGAGCAAATAAAACATACTATATAAAACAACAGCGGCAGGAGTAAAACCTGTCGTTTTTGTCGCTTTTGGTGATTATTTTGAAAAAACTTGATTAAAATTTTGATTTTGCGGGGTAATCAAGTTAGACACCAACCGAACAATAAGTAGGAAAACCAAAAGTAAGAATGGTACTAAGTTCAAATCCCGTAAGGTATAGTGCAAGATAGACGAACAACCAAAAGTAAGAATATCCGATAGAAAAGAAAAACCCCTATCAAAAATGCGATAAAACAGGGCTTTTTTACAAATAAAAACACGGCGTAAGTACTGCCTTGACGCCGTGTGTCTATGGCGGAAGCGAAGGGATTTGAACCCTTGGTGCCTTTGTAGGGCACACACGATTTCCAGTCGTGCACCTTCGGCCAGCTCGGTCACACTTCCAAATATTAGTATTTTTCTACATAACTATGCCGTGTTTTAATATTATGAACTAAAATGAAGTATAAAGCAACAAAAGGAAGGTGTTTTGAATAGATTAAGCCTTTTATCAAAGCGATTAAAAAGCATATTTTGACACTAATAGAGAATATGAAGGAAAATACATGAAGATAATGTTAAGTGTCAATTTTTGAAGATATGAAAGCGTAGAAAGAAAACACATGTGATAATGTTAAGCGTCAATTTTTGAAGATATGAAAGCGTAGAAAGAAAACACATATGATAATGTTAAGCATCATTTTTTGCAGTTAAAGGGGTATTTGGGGTGTTTTTTCTTTACAATAACTATATAAATTAATATAATGCTCTAAAGGGAAAGTAATATTATAAAATATTATTAATATATATGTAATGTTATAACCAACTAGGTTAAATATAACTAACATTATGTAAGTGGAGTTAAAATAATATGTTTTTGGCAAACTCACAACAAATGAAGGATGCTTTAGCAAAAATAGGTATAACTTATGGAAAAAGCATTTTAGAATCTGTTGCACTAATACTAGTAGGTATAGTAATAGCAAAACTTGTGGTTGGCATAATAAGAACTATATTTAGCAAAACTAAAGTTGATGGTTCAATAGTTTCTTTTATATTTTCCATTGCAAAAGCTGCAATAGCACTTCTATTTTTCTTTTTAGTCCTTAGAGCATTTAATATTGATCCTACATCAATTGCTGCAATTGCTGGTGCTTCTGGTATTGCAATTGGTTTTGCATTAAAAGATACTTTGTCAAATCTAGCAAGTGGTGTGATGTTATTAGTTAACAAACCATTTAAACAAAATGATTTTGTAATGATTGGTGGTTTTTCTGGGTCAGTTAAGAAAATTACCATTACAACGACAGAACTATTAACTGGCGACAATGTAACCGTTATTATTCCAAACAACAAAATTGTCTTAAATGAAGTTGTAAATTATAGTTCACAACCAGTTAGAAGAGTTGATCTTGCTGTAAGTGTTGGATATCAATATGATGTGGATATGGTTTTAGATGTTTTATTTAAAGCCATTGGTACAGAACCATTGATATTAGAAAATCCAAAATCAGACATTCAAGTTGTTGATTTAGAAGCTTACACTGTTAAATATATGATGAAATTATATGTTAAAACTGAAGATTATTTTACTGTTAAGAATAATTTTTATTCTATAGTTTTAAAATTCTTTAAAGAAAATGGCATTAAAGCAGCAAGACCAATATATGAAATTGCAAAACAAGAAAATTCCTTGCCTGATATTGAAAACAACAATGCTGGAGGTGAGATAGATGATTAATATATTACTAGCCGCAGCAACAGCAGAACATGATGTTTATGGAGTTAAATGGTATTTTTATTTTATATTTTTAGGAGCAGTTATCATTGTTTGTTCAATAATACTTGCTTTGTGGAACAAGAAAACAAATACTGCTTTAGCATATAAGTTTACGAAAAAAAGTAAAATACAATTAATTAAGGCAAAAAAGACTAAAAAAGATAAGATTCATGTAATGGCCGCACAAAATTATATTGAAAGTGCAGAGTTTTATATCTCACAAGATGATAGGACTGAAGACATTACTTTAACTTTTGCAAGAAGAGAATTAATAAAGGAAATTGTAGTTATGGTTAGAGAATTAAATCACGAAACTATACAAGAAGCAGATGAAAAAGTAATTGATGAAATTATCAAAAAAATGGACCGTCTAGACGATATAAAATAATCAGAGTAAACATAAATAAAAGTGACAAAAAGGTGCAAAATTGCACCTTTTTATTTTTTATGTTAATTTTGAAACTTTATTTTTAACTAGAGCGTAGGCTCAAAAGATTTTAGTTAAGTTATAAAGTATGTTAGTTTTGCAATTGTTATTATTGCACCAAAAGATTTTAGTTAAATTACAGTGCGTGCTAGTTTTTCAATTAGATTGTAGGGCAAAAGAAATAAGTTAAACTAAGTATATTTTTTCAAATGCAAAAAGAAAATAAATTAAATATTATCTTCTCTTTCTTAATGCAAATATCATAACTGTAACTACTATGATTAGGGAAACAATGCCGATTATGATATAGATTAAGATATTGCTTGAACTTTCTTGAACAAAAGCAATGCTTGAAGCATTTGTAATATCAACTGTAATATAGCCGCTATTATCGATTATTGCGGTTTTATAACTGTAGTTATTAGTGTTATCATCAAAGACAATAATTTTTGCTGTATCATTACCAGATAAAGCCTCTGGAACTTTAATTTTAAGTGTAGATGTACCAGTTGTAATTTTTTCATTACTTTGACTATCAACAACCACGATTTTATAACTTCTTATTAATTTTTGAGATCTGGTTAATGCTGATGAAATTATAGGCTCATCTTTTTCATTTCTTTCAAGTTCTACAATATAATCTGGATCGTAACCTTCTTCTGATTGAAGGACAATGTCAATTCCAAGATTTTCTACTGTTAGTGTATCTTTCAAAATTGTCAAAGTAATATCTAGTGGTGCAGGAGCATTATATTCATCTGTTCCCAAAGATTTTAATGTTAGATAATAATTACCTGGTTCAATGAAATTATTTTCAACCTTTTCATCTCCAATATAAACTTCAATTGGTTGACTTGAAGAAGATGTTGCTGCTATAGATATTGGCTTTCCATCATATTTTTTAACTATATGTGTACTATTAATATTAATTACTGCATTTAATTTTCTAATTGTAAATACACCGTCTATGAAAGTGATTTCATAGTTAGCATTGTCGTATGTTCCAATAATTGCATATTCACCAATTGCTGTTCCAGTAGGATCTTTGTATAAAGAAATATTTAAGTTATCATTTGATACCACTCTACCAGAGATAATTGTGTAACCGTGTTGATCTATTTCAATTGGTTCACCACGTTCTATAGAAATATCGTGTATTTTTATGGTAAGTTTTGCTTTTGTTATTTTGTAATCTGCAGTAATAAAGGTAATGTCATAATTTGGATTATCTAAATTACCTTGATATATTGTATATACTCCTACAGCATATCCATTTGTTCTTCTTAAGACTCCAGATAAGGTATCGTTATAAACTAAATTACCAGAAGTTATATCATATGATAAAGGTTTTCCATTAGCACCATATTCTTGTTCAACATCTCTTGCCGTAATGGTAAGCGGTCTTTTTGTAATGGAGAAACCAATGTTATTATTTGCAAGTGTTACATTATAGTTTTGATTTGCAGAATTTAAAGTGCCAATTGTTACTTTGTATTCACCAACATTTTTAGAATTTCCACCACTGTGTCCAAGTTTTCCTAGTAATATGTCATCATTTATTAATGAACCTTCTACGATGGTATAATTTATTGTATATTCTTCACCATAAACTATATGTACTTCTTCAGGTAAAACAACTAGTTTTCTAATATTAATAGTGTAGGTTGAAGTTGTTATGAAAATGATTTTGTAGTTTCTGTTTCTGCCATCTTCATTATTTAAGGTTCCTTGTTCTATTGGATAAATGCCAACATTTTCTTTATCAGCAACATAAAGTTCACCTTCAAGACTATCGGTTGATAAAACTGCATCAAGAGGGCTGATTTCATATGTTAAGTCTTGTGGATCATCTCCATACTCTAATACTATATTATTTGGTGTAATTGTTACTTCTATTTGTTTAATTACATATGTTCCATTAGTAAAGATTATATTATAGTTTGGATTGTTTTCATTTGTTAAAGTTCCAATTGTTATAACATATGAACCAGCATAATTCTCTTCTGTGTCACATGCTACATCACCAATAAGTGTGTCAGTTCCAAATAGACCTTCATTTTGAGTTGTTCCTTGAACAGTATATGAAAGAGATTTTAGACTCTCAGAATATGTAGATTCTTTATCATCTGCACTTACATAAACATTTCTTCTCAAAATTTCAAATTTATTAATATTTGAATTGCCACTGAAAGAGTAGATATAGTTTGCATTATTACAACTAACACTTATTAAATCATAAATTCCAACGTTTTTATTATCTAAATCTCTTTCATAAGTCAAAGTAACAGTGTCAGAGAAAAGTGGATTTGTAGTTGTGATAACTTGTCGTATTAAGGTATCTTCTGTACCATAAATTTTTGTAAATTTATTAGGCTCTATGAATTTTTCACGTTTTGTAATAGAAAATGCATCTACATTTTCTCCTGCAGCAAAAGAAATAATATAGTTTGGATTATCAATTAATATGGAAGAATCTAGAAAATCATAGGAACCAAAATCTTCGCCATTTTCTCTTTCAAAACTAATTGTAAGTTCTCCATCGAATCCTAAACCAGTACGAGTGATAGAAAAGACTGGATCAAAATCACCATAGATTTTTGTTAGTGATTCTGATGCAATTTGATTTGTTTCAATGTCGTCTAATCTTGCTTTTTCAACAACAACAACTAACATTAAAACGCCTTCTTCAAAATTCTTAGTTGAACTAGTCCTTATTATCAAATTATAGTTTCCTGCATTTTGATAGCCACCTTTTTCAAAGTGTGTTCCTTTATATTCCCAATCTCCAACATTAGGTCCTGGTGTATCTGTATTTGTATGTGTCATTTTAATAAATTGTTCTTCACCCTTATATGTTAAAGTTTTTGTAGTTACATCATCTATAACTGTCATACCTTCAACAGTAATAACAGTAGGGCTTTTCTTTATTTCAAATCTCACGCTTGCTTCAAAATATATTTGATAATTTGGATTTGGATCATTGCCATCTATATAATTTGATAAAGTGCCTTGTAAAATGCTATACGATCCAACATCTTCACCTTCTTCTCTTGATAAAACTCCAGATAATGGATGTCCAACAACTAAAGGATTTCCTGCATATTCTGCGTTTACTGAATATGTAAATGTAGGATCACTTTGACCATAAATTTTATTTTGATTTGTATTTGGTGCTATATTAATTTTTCTTTTCGTTATTGTATATTTTGCAGATACAAAATTGATGTTATAGTTTGGATTGTTGTCATTTGTTAAAGTACCTTGCAAGATATCATATTGACCAACTGTAATTATATCTAAATTTTCTCTTACAAGTGCACCATTTAATGTTTCACCATATGCTGGTTGAGCACCACCAGTAAATCTATATGTTATTGCTTTTTCATATTCACCAAAAGCAGCAAAAGTTGCATTGGCGGTAATTTCCAAATTACGTTTAGTTATTTCATAATATACTGTTATAGGATTTAGTTTAATATCATATTGTGCGCCAGAAATTGTGCCTAATTGAATTGCATATAAAGCAACATTTCTACCTGGATTTCTTTGAAGATTTCCGCTAAGAGGGAATGAATCGATAATACCAACATCAGATGCTTCTAGAGGACTTCTTGGTTGAACTGTATATGTAATTTGAGTATCTTGTGCTGCACCATAAACACTACTGATATTTGAATCTGGCGTTATCATTATAGGTCTTTGTTTAATTTGGAAATTCGTGTCTGCTCTGATTGTAAAATCATAGTTTTGTACGACTTCACTATCTCCATTTACAGTTTCAATAGTGCCAAGTAAATAACTATATAATCCAACTAAATTACCTTCCGCTCTTTTTAAATTGCCTTGAATGCTATCATTTTCAACTAATGTAGTAGATAAAATGTAGCCGTATGCTGGTTCATCGTCAGAATATTTACCATCAAAATATTTATATTGTCCAGCATCTGGGATGATTTCAATAGGTTTTTTCTTAACTTGGAAGGAAACTGGATTAATGTCTACACACTCAGATATTGTATTATCATATCGTGAATTGAAGACGATGACATAGTCTTCATTTGGATTAGTTCCATCAAGATCATTAACAAGTGTTCCTTGTTTAATTTCGTAATTTCCAGGTGTAGCATATGTTCCTGTATATTCAATTTCCAAACTTCCGCTTAACAAAGAAGAATCAATAATAGCACCACTTCTTGTCCAAGCAACATATGTAATAGTTGGAACCAAATTACCATAAACAATATTTTGTCCAGTTATTGGTTGAATATGTGCTTCTAGTTTATTAATTACAAATTTGTTGTTACCATCAAAAGTTATTAAATATTTTGAATGTTCAAGTGAACTTGTAGCAATTATATTATAAAATCCTGTTTCTGTTGGAATATTGCCAAAGTCATCTCTTTCATATGCTAAACTGATACTTATTATAGGTTGCGTTTGTCCTTCAGGTTTAGGTTGTCCTAAAGTATCACCAAGAACTAAGCCATAACTTTCAGCATTAACTACAACGGGAGCAAAAGTTAGAGTTTCTTCAGCAGGAGGTGCACTTAAATAGTCAATATTTACAATGCTAGGGCTTATGGTAATAGGTCTTTTATTTATCCTAAAGTAGACTGGATCTGAATTTGTTTCACTTTCGCCACTTAATAAGATTATATAGTTTTTATTCCATGTTTGATTATTTTTAAAATCTGAAATATCAAATTCTCTATCTCCAACATTTATACAAATGTCATCTTGATTTGTTGCATTTTTTACTTTTATTCTTGTAACAATGGTATCCCATGAAGCAAGTGCAGGTTTTTCAGGATATAGAGTGTTTTGGAAAACAAAAGGTTCTTCATTACTATTTAATGAAATCACTGGTATTTTATCGCCATATTTACTTTCTATATGATAGATTTGTTTGCCATCAATTACATTATGTTTTGGAATTATTGTAATTGTTCGTCTTGTAATGGTGTATTGTGCTTTTCTTGAAAATGGATATGGGTCATCGATGATATTATAGTTTGGATTATTTCCATTTCTAATACAAACTTCTTCATCTGAACGATTTATTATATAATACAAGCCTGCATCTGTATTATTTGTAAGCTCATAGTCTAAGTTAACTCTAAGAGGTGAACCAACTAATGTGTCATCAAAAGGAAGCTTGCCATTTGGCATTAAGCCTTTTGTAATTGTGTAACCTACACCAACTTCAGATAAACCTATGGCGGGATCACCATAAATTTGCTCTACATTTTTCATTGTTAATTCAATATCTCTTCTGGTTATTTCAAAATCTCTAGCACCTCTATTAAAGGTTATTTCATAGTTTGGATTTAGTTCTGGAATGGTAATATTACCTTCTGTGTAATAATATGAACCAACATTTTCACTTTCACGTTCATCTTCAACATTTTTTTCTCTATCAATGTATCCTTCTAGTGGAAATCCTGGAATAACGACATGCAAGAGATAAGTGTTATTATCTGGATTTGTAAGTTCTGTTTTATAGAAAAATACTGGATCATCTTCTCCATAAGTTTTTTTGCTAGTATTTTGAGTTTCTCCATTAACAATTCTATTTCCAGTATCAGGTGTTATTTTGATGGCTCTTTTTGTAACTGTGTATTTTGCTTTTGTATAAGTACCAAGTTTATAGTTTGTATTTCCAATTGCATCAAGCAAAACATCATATTCTCCCACAATTGCTGTGTTAAAAGTATTTTCTTCAGGTACATCAGTATCGTATAGTTGTTTTGCTGTGGTTTTAAGCGTTATATTTGGATCAAAACTCATGTTGCCAAGTTTTACTATTCCATTTGGATATCCATCTTCACCTGCAGGATCTGAGGTACGAAAGCTTTTAGCAATATTAATATATCTATCACCAAAATTTTGTGAAACTCCAGTGGCAACTACATTAATAGGGCGCTTTGAAACATTAATATTTACTGTAATATCTGCTGGTTGATTAAATTTTGATAATGAATCTTCTTCCAATACATATCTAACTGAAGGTGTATGATTGCCTGCATTAAAGAAAGTGTTAGGCGAATTAACAAAATACCAAGTGCCCTCTATTTCAGTGGTATAACTAGCATCTGTTGAATGCTCAACAACACCAGACAAATTCTCGTTGTTTAAGAAAGTACCGTATACAATATTTATAGGATTTGATGTGAGTTTTACATTTGCCTTAACTATATTAAATGTAACATCAATAGACTCTTCAGTTCCAACAGTAGAAGTTTGATAATATGCACCACGAGCAGAAACTTTAACAATGGCAGTACCATTTGTAGAGCTACTAACATTTATATTGTTTATATATTCAACAGCAAAATGAGTGCCTTTTGTAAGTTCTACAGTTCCACCACCATTTTCATTGTTTTTTTGGCTATCTTGTATTGTTACAATTGGTTCATGTGATTTTCCATTGAATATGAAGGTTTGAGCAAGTGTAGAATTATTAGCAAAATTACCATTGTATCTTATGGTGATTGTTTGATGAGTTAGTGGTTTTTTTTCTATTCTTGCGGTGCAAGATATTTTTTTGTTTTCTGGAAGTTTATAGTTGTTATGAACACCATTTGTACTTGTAATAGCTGCGTTAGCTTCAATAGTTTGAATGCCAACTTTCCAATCTGTAAAATATGCTCCATTTCTTACATCATCAGTAGGGGAAACAATATCGCCAGCAACTAAGCCATTGACAGAAAATACTATATTGACATCGCTAGTTGTTGTAGCATTTTTTGATGTATATACACCTTTAGTGTTGGTGTTCCAGTCAAATATTTTTGCAACCTCGCCAGGAACTGACATAGACATAGTTATTTCTCTTCGTGTAATTTTACCAATTCCTTCCTTTTGTGTCTCAGCACTTATTATCTGATAATTGCCTAATAAATAGCTGAGCCCAGGATCATTTACTTCTAAAGCTTCGCTAATTACCTTAGGTCTATGCCCAGCAGTTGGAATATTAATAACTGTTTTACTTTCACCTACATTTTGATTGTCATATTTTGCAAGGAAGACATTTTTCCTTACTGATATAACATTAGCATCCGTTCCAATAGGGGCAGTACCAAATTCATATTTTAACAAACCTTGTTGTATATCAATATTTCCATCATATACTTTTTCTATTTTATCAGTGGGTTCATTTGCAATCACTAAGGTAAGTGATGCTGGTGTAATATTAACAGAGACAATTTTTTCAAATTCTGCACTTGTAGTTAATACTTTCTCTTGAAGCTTATAATTTGCTGCTACACTAGGCAAATTAAAACTAAATTTAAGCCCTGTAACATTAACATTTTGTGTTCCAACATTCACATTAGTAAAGATAGCGGAACCTGCTCCAGTCCATGTTACAGTTAAATTATCATTTTCTGTTGTGCTAATGGTGGCACCAGTAATAGTTGCTGCATTTGTTTTGTCATAAGTTTTTCCAGCAATTGTTACCGAAAGTGCATTTTCATCTAAAATTTTATGACTAATTGAACCGCCTTGCTTTCTTGTCACAGTTACTTCTACATCATTATACAAATTTGTAATTGTAGAGGTATCAGGAATATAAGAACCATTTCTTGTTTCTTGGACAAAAATCAATTTTGCTTTGTAGTTATTGGCTCTAGAATCTAAACCTGAAAGTTTAAACTTAAATATTATTTCTTTATCGCTACCAACATTTTTATCATTAAAAGTAGCAGATGATATTGAAAGCACCAACCCATCATTTGAATTGGCTTGACCAGTGTCAGGATTAGCATGTGATGAAATGCTAAACCCTGATGTTGGAAGTGTTGCACCAGTGGAGTTATTATATGTCTTAGTTATATAATCTAAGTAACTAAAGTTAAATGCTGAAGTAATATCTCTTCTTTCTATTGTGAGACGCTCACTTGTGCTAGTAGAAGCAACTGTTTTTTTGCCTACCTCTACTCCATCACACATGACACTAGTGATATATCCATATGGTCCTATATCAGTCATGTACCTTGCAAGATTGCTAGATTTTTTAGAAGAAAGAGAAAATCCTGTTGGTAAAGATGTAGATGATACTACATATTCATTTATGTTGTTTGCATGGCTATCTTGTGAACTGCCGTTTGGTATTCCGTTATATACTATAGTTGTATCTTTTTGCTTTGTACTGAAACTTTCAAGTTTTATCGTGATGGTAACATTAATATTAGAATAGGTTAGGTTGTTATTTCTCATATTTGAAGATATGGAAGCTTTCCTTCCACTTTTAAAATTGACAGGATCGTTAATCCCAATCTGTGGACAGACAATACCTCTTAAAAAATATCCATCTGCAGGCAAGTTTGTTTCAACATAAAAAGTGGGATCATTACTGCCATATGTCCACCCACTAAAAGTGCGAGTGCTCGTGCCATTAATTCCAAAACTAGTATTAGGAAGTACACCAGTATTTTCAGATACAACAGTAAATTTTGGTTTAAAAGTGATTATAGTGCTACATTCACTCCAATCTCTAAAATTGTTTTGATATCTAATTTTAAGTTTAGTTCCGTATTTATATGAGCCCGATAATGTCAAATATTTTGTTGTGGATGCATCACAGCTAGTACTAACACTTTCACTATTATAAGTTGTATCTATACCTGCACCTACCCAACTGCTACTACCAGGTTCTTGCTTTTCAACTAGTATTCGTTTTACTCCAGCAGTTGAAGTAATAGTCGCCTTAACTGCTCCGATTGTGCTTGAAACTTCCCCTGTATTAGTATTTATTCCACTAGTAATATTACAACTATTGCTAGCAGAACCTGATTTATTGACGCTACATCTAAGATAACCAATATAGCGTTCAGCACTGCCTGTATTTGAATCTACTCGTATCCTAACTTTAAAATAACTACCTATACTACTAGCATTAACATCAACGCTTCCAGTTGCATATTTAGTTCCACTATAGTTTTTGGCGGTCTCAAACCAACCAGAGTTAGCAATCACGCCACCAGATGAATTCAAAATTTCAATTATTCCTTTCATTGTGGCGCCAAAAAGATATTTAACATAAACTTGACCCTCTGCCTTTATTGATATTTTCCCATTTTTGGCAGCAGCGAGCATATCTTGAGACAAATATATGTCATAACTTCTAGACTTTTCCCCTCCAGATCCTATACCTCCATCATTATGTAAATTCAGAGTGGTGTTAAACGTTGTACAATCTACAGCTTCTGCATATTTTATGGTTTTTAAATTTAGAATGTTGGCAAAACTAGAATTTGATAAGAAAGTATCAATTTTTGCTTTGAAATTTGGCATTAAAATAAAAAGGGTAAGAAAAGCAATCACTAAAATTAGTGCTACTAATAAAAATTTTCCTTTAAATGTCTTTTTTGTTGCTTGCATTTTATGCCTTTTTAATTTGCTGCGATACTTTGAAGAGATATTTATGTTTTTGTGACTTATATTTGCAATTATTTATATATAAATTAAAAAACGCACGCCCGTGTGCAAAATAAAATTTTATAGAATTCTACACACACTCATAATCTAATATATTATATAGAAAATGTCAATATTTAATTTTTTCAAAATGAAAAATTGAACAAAATTCCACCAAAATTACACATTTAAACACTTTTAGAATGAAACTGAGTGTTTGAAAACCATAATATCAAAATGATGCACAGTCATGCTCGACATTAAATTTAATAAAAAAAGCAATGATGAGTTAAGTCTTTAGTTACAGAAAACTAGTTGCACTTACCCTTAGACCTATAGAAAAGCAATGAGGGTGTTAAGTCTTTAGTTGCGGAAAATTAGTTGTACTTACCTTTAGACTTAGAGAAAAGCAATGATGAGTTAAGTTTTTAGTTACTAAAAACTAGTTGCACTTACCCTTAGACCTATAGAAAAGCAATTAGGGAGTTGAGCCTTTAGTTGCGAAAAACTAGTTGCACTTACCTTTAGACTTAACAAAAAGCAATGTTATAAATTAGAGGTGGCTTTATTTCTTGACCAAAGTAGAGCAAGATATTAAAATTAAGGTATTAGCCAGGCTCATTTTAGCCAAAATGGTTTTTTTGAGGTGAATATGGAACCAGTAATTTTAAATGGAAAAGCATTATCAATTCAAATTGAAGAAGAATTAAAAGAGAGGGTAGCAAAAATTAAAGAAGAATCAGGTGTTACTCCTGTTTTAGCAACCATAATAGTAGGCGACAATCCTGCTTCAGTTACATATGTTAGAATGAAGGGAAATGCTTGTAGAAGAGTAGGCATGGAACCACTAAAAGTAGAGCTTCCAGAAGAAACAACAACGGAAGAATTACTTGCAGTTATTGATAAATTAAATGCTGATGATAAAGTTTGTGGTATTTTGCTTCAACACCCCGTGCCAAAACAAATAGATGAGAGAAAATGTTTTAATAGAGTTTTGATGGAAAAAGATGTTGATGGAACAAATGTTTCATCTTTTGGTGCAGTTACAATGGGACAAGATGCATATAAATGTGCAACCCCCGCTGGCATAATGGAAATTCTTCGTAGATACAATATTGAAACTACTGGTAAAAATGCAGTTGTTATTGGCCGCAGTCCCATACTTGGAAAGCCTGTAGCAATGCTATTATTAAATGCAAATTCAACTGTGACTATTTGTCACTCAAAAACAAAAAATCTTCCAGAGATCGTAAAACAAGCAGATATCGTTGTAGCAGCAGTTGGAGTTCCAAAATTTGTCAAAGCAAGTTGGATAAAAAAAGGTGCTGTTTTAATTGATGCTGGATACAATGAGGGCAATATAGGAGACATTGATCTAGAAAATTGTGCACCATTATCTAGTGCATATACTCCAGTCCCTGGCGGTGTAGGTCCAATGACAATTGCAATGTTAATGTCTCAAACTGTCGATTCTGCAGAAAAGAAATATCTTAAAAAGTAACATTATTGTAATTAATATATCAATATTTAATTGTTGACTTTGCGGAGAAAATATCTGAAATAATAATGTTGTGATAATCGATATTAAAATTGTCAATTTTGTAGAATAAACATCGTAAAAGTAATATATTTTAAATTATATAAAACGCTCTAATTGATGTGAAAGTAATGTAGGGAAAAATAGCATCTATAGGGGCGTTTTTTTGTTGCTCTTTTAGAAGGGCTTTTTATATGGTGTTATCTTTATATAGGCAGTTGTTATATATAGACAGTTATTTTACATAGGTAGCAGTTTCATATAGCAGTTGTTTTATATAGGCAGTTGTTATATATAGACAGTTATTTTACATAGGTAGCAGTTTCATATAGCAGTTGTTTTATATAGGCAGTTGTTATACATAGACAGTTATTTTACAAAGGTAGCAGTTTCATATAGCAGTTGTTATATATAGACAGTGATTTTATATAGACAGTGATTTTATATAGACAGTGATTTTATATAGACAGTTATTTTATATAGTTACTTATTTTTACATAGATAATATTTTGTGGGGTGTGAAATGAAAAAAGCAGTTAAAATTTCAATAATAGTAATTGGCGTTATTGTAATTGCAGTAACTTCAGCGTTAGCAGTTGCTGCTAGTCAACCAAGCAAAATACCAGAACCTGCAAAAATTTGGGAAGATATGCCAGAAAATACAAATCCAAATTTTAAATGGCTTGGATATTGGGGTTCTTTATGATTGGAGAAAAAGAGAAGATGCAGAGGCTTTAGAGGCAATGCTTTCAACTAATACTGTAAATATCATATATGTTTGTGGCTGGAAACCAGAAGATATACAAATGTCACTTGATAGGTGTAAAGAAAACAATATGATGGTATTTTTAAGATGGCATCTTGGTTTTGCTGGTTGGGATGATCCATCTGGTGTTGCAACTTATGCTGAATTTTTAAGCGATTATGATGATATTATTTATGGATTTTATATAGATGAGCCATGGTGGAATCAAATTTTAGAAGAAGAATTTAAAGGAAAAACTAAATTTATTAGAGACCATTATCCAACTAAAGAACTTTTAGTTGTTATGGCAGTTGCTGAGTTTTCACCAATTGCAAGAATGGCTATGGATTTAGCAGGTGCAAATTTTGATCCAGATAATCAATTTGCTTCAACTCTTGCTCCTGAAGGATATTATGATTATTGTACATTATTGAGTT
>DUUO01000050.1 GCA_012841525.1 Clostridiales bacterium | reverse complement strand
CGAAAAAATTGGTTATTACGAATCTCGTATAACCAAAATTATTTTACCAAATTCTGGCTTTGTTTTCAGAAATGAAACAAGTGAAGGATTGAAAGTAGAAACACTACCAACAATAATAGAAAAAAACGCTATAAAATTACCCTCTAAAAATGCAAAAATATATTTCGAACCCTACGATACTTTAGCATATTTTAAGGTTCCATTTTTAATATCTAGTGCTGGGAGCAATCCCTCAATTTATCCTACCAATGATCTAAAAATTTATGTGACAAACGTTGACCCATATAAGTCCGATCCAACCTGGAAATATATAAAAGACCAAGTCTTTAAAATTTCATAAAAATATATTAAAATCCTCCAAATGTATCAAAATTCACAATTTTCGACTATTTAAGTTATAATTATAAATAGATAGCACTACCTTATTAAGTTTAATTCTAGCAAAATTTAAAATAAAAAATTAATAATACATCAAGAACATCTAAGCCACAAACAATGTATTAAAGGAAAAATTAAGACACATAAAAGGAGCATCTATGCCGCAAACGCTATATATAATATTGCCAATATCATTAGTTTTTGCCCTTTTTAGTGGCTTTTTTAACCTAAGAGAAAATCCATTTTCTAGGGTTGTTTCAAAAACAATAGCATCACTTCTTTTTGTAGTTGCTGGAATATTAAGTTTTGCACATACGACAACAAAATACAGTGTATTGATAATAGTTGGTTTGATTTGCGGAATGATTGGAGATATCTTTCTAACTTTTGATGATCAAATGGTAAACGAGAGAGACAAACACTTTTTCTTATTTGGCGGAATTGCTTTTGCAATAGGACATATTTTTTATATTGTATTCTTTTTTAATATTGTAAATTCTTTTAATTTTGGTCTGATGGCCTTAATAATTTTACTACCTGTAATAATGATGATTGTATCAAAAATAGCGGAAATTTCAGCAGGAAAAATCACAATGATGCTACCCTTTTATTTTTTGATTATTGCACTTATGGCAGCCTCTACAATAAACTTTCATATTCTAAACAATAATATTGGCTCAAAGCTTGCCCTTTCTGCTGGCATACTTTTTGTAGCATCTGATATTGCTTTGATATTTAAAACTTTTTCAAAATTTAAAAATAATATTGTCTTAGTATATTTTGTTTTATTGACATATTATGTCGCACAAGGTCTTTTTGCCACAATGATATTTTTTATATAGTTAATATCGTTTCTAATAAAAAAATAAATAAGGTATAATTTATATACAAACCAAATATCTTTAGTTTGATTTGCTTAAAATTTTTGTTCATTAAAGGATAATTACTTTATAAAAACATACATCATTTGTTTGAATTAAGATTAACCATTTAATGAATATATTAAATGTAAAAACATCTATTTAAAGGAAGATATGCAATTTGATAGAACTGAAATGTTAATAGGAAAAGAAGCAGTTAAAAAACTTCAAAATTCTCATGTAGCAGTTTTTGGTATAGGGGGTGTTGGTGGCTTTGCCGTTGAAGCACTTGCTAGAGCAGGAATTGGACAAATTGATATCATAGATTTTGATACAGTTGATGTAACAAATATTAACAGGCAAATTATTGCAACACATAGTACAGTTGGGAAGAAAAAAGTAGATGTTTTTAAAAAGCGAATATTAGATATCAATCCTAATTGCAAAGTAGAAACTTTTGATGTTTTTTATGATGAATCAAATGCTAATAATTTTAATTTAAGTAAATATGATTATATAGTTGATGCTATTGATAGTGTTAAAAGTAAAACCCTTTTAATAAAAAATGCTTATGCATCTAATACAAAAATCATTTCTGCAATGGGCGCAGGAAATAAATTGTCTGCAACTTCATTTGAAGTCTGCACCATATCTAAAACTAGCGTATGCCCTCTTGCAAGAGTTATGAGAAAACAATTAAAAGATTTAAATATAACTGATTTAAAGGTAGTTTACAGTAAAGAAAGTCCAGTTGTAACTGAAAGTAATATTACAGGCAGCATGCCATATGCTCCAGGAATTATGGGACTTATAATAGCAAGCGAAGTTATTAATGATTTAATAAAATAATGTCTTAAATATTCAAAATATCATAATCATATGAGACTGATTAACAAACAAATAATGTAACAACCTGCTTAAAACATTATATTGACTTAATAAAAAATAAAATAATGCATTAACCTTTTCTAGGTTAAAATTCAAAACATTATTTAGGAGATAATATGAAAGATACAATAATATTTGATTTAGATGGAACTTTAGTAAATACATTGCCAGATTTAACTGCTGCGCTCAATCATTCACTTGTGTCATTAGGTAGAGAACCTTTTGCCTATGATGCTGTGCAATCATTAGTTGGTAGAGGCTTTGAAAGACTTATTTATGCAGCATTTGGAGAAGTCCAAGAACTTGAAAAAGCGGGATATTTATTCAAATCATATTATGCAAAACACAACTGTGATGAATCAAAACCATATGATGGTATGGTTGAATTATTAAAAAAACTTAAAGAAGAAAACTATAAACTTGGTGTATGCACAAATAAAGGTCACCATGATGCAGTTAATATAATAAATCACTTTTTCCCAAATATTTTTGAATATGTACTAGGCGAAAGTGATAATTTCGTTATGAAACCTGAGCCTGATATGCTTTTACATGTTATAAAAAAAGTTGGTGGAAAGCCTGAAAATGCAGTTTTTATTGGCGATAGTAGAGTAGATTATCAAACTTCACTTGCTGCAAATGTCATGGATATATCAGTAACTTGGGGATTTGAATTAAAAGAAGTTATCGAGCAAGATGGAGCAAAAAGATTTATTGATCACCCAAGTGAATTGTGGAATTTTATAAATTAAACAATGTTTTTTGCCTTCATATATTAAAAAAACTAAATATTAACACTAAAAAATCTTTGTAAAATGTGAACATATTTTTTGACGAATAAGCCTATAACAATAGGCTTTTTTTTAATAATATTTGCTATATTTGTTATTTTATATTTTTATAAATTCATTAAGAAGTCAATATTTCATTGCCTCAACTTCATATTGATGCTGTATTATATAATTAAGCGAAGGAGTATTCCCTCGCACGCTTGCTGGTTATAGCAGTGAAAAAAAACTTTAATAAATAACCATCCTAATGAATTATTTATTTTTATTTAATCTCAATCCCTCCTCCACAAACAAAGAGCCGAGCAAGCGGGCTCTTTTTTTATGGCTAAAACTGCAAAAAAAAAGACCATATTTAAATAACTAATGTATTCCTGAAAAAATATTTTTATTTTTGATAAAATAAGACTATATTTAAATAATTAATGGATTTATGAAAAAATAATTTTTTGATGATACTTAATCATCTAGTTCAATATCGCTTTCTTTAATTTTTGGAAGCTCTATATAAAAAGTAGAACCTTTTCCCTCTTCAGTTATAACACCATAAACTCCACCAGGATGTAAGCCCATTACGCTTTTAACAATTGAAAGACCAAGTCCTGTTCCAACATCTGCCCTTTTGTGAGCTTTTTCAGATTTATAATATCTATCCCAAATATTAGGCAAAACATCATCACTGATACCTTCGCCATTATCAATAACTTCGATTCTAACTTTATCTTTTGTAGAAGTTTCTCTTAAAATAACTAACTTATCTTCCCCTGAATAGTTAACTGCATTGTTTATTAAGTTATATATGACTTGTAAAATTTTAACTGAATCAGCATATACAAAGGCTTTATCATCATCTGCATGAAACTCTAGTGTATAACCAAAGTTTTTCAATAATTTTGAGCGTCTTGTATATAAATCTTTTAATTCTTTTACAATGTCAAAATATTCTAATTTTAATGTATCTCCACTTTGATCTAATTTTGATAAATCTAACATATCAGAAACTAAATCTGTCATTTTATCTATTTCGGCAATAATGATTTCAAAATTTTCTGGAGTTACTTCATCTGGGAAATCTCTCATTATCTCACTATGACCTCTAATTAAAGCAAGCGGAGTTCTAAGATCATGCGAAATATTTGCAATTAATTCTTTTCTGTATTTATCTAAAGCAGTAATTTCATCTTTTGCATAATTTAGCGTTTCTTTAAGTTCTATAATTTCACTATAGCCTTTTCCTCTAAAATTAACTTTTACTTCTTCAGTTGTTAAATGTTTTGCAGACTCATTAAGATCAATTATTGGCATTGCAACATATTGACCAATTATATACGCAACAGCAAATGACATAATAATTAAAATAGCACTAACAATAGCAAGCTGCCTTGCAATAATTACAAAATCTCCTTTTGTAGATGTTATTGGAAATTCAACTATAACTGCGTATTCAGTTCCGTCACTTGCTTCGATTATAGTGGTTTGAATTAAAAATGTCCTTATGACATCATCGCCGATTTTTATTTCTTCCGTGTCTTCAAAACGTCCATTGTTTGCTTTTGCATTTCTGAAAAACACTTCCAAATTTGCTACATATCCAACTTTGAGATTAGAAAAAACAGTATAACTTGCAGATTTTGTATTCTTTGAATTAACAACTGCAATATTAAATAAATTTTCTGTTGCAAGTTTTTTTATCAAATCTTCCAATTCATCTTTTTCGTTGTTTATATTATCAATGTTTTTATTAATGGTTTTTGTTGTTTTATCGGCTTCACCTTTTGCAGATTCAGCATAAAATAACTCAATAAATCCAAGATTAAATGCCCATATAAGCACAAGCATTATTATTGTGCTTATAGTGACATAAATTGCTATTTTGCTCTTAATATTTAGTGGTTTTTTGGCTTTTTTAATTTTTGGCAAATTTCACCTCTTACATCAACACTCTTAAATAGCCTTTAGGATTTTTTTCATTATTCAATTTCATTTAGAATTATATCTATTAAAAAACCTTCAAAGCAATATCTTTGAAGGCTTTATTTTTTCTATGTATAAAGGAATTATTCATCACTTTCATCTTCGCATTCTGTTGCATCAGATTCAAAACGATAACCTAAACCCCTTATTGTAACTATCATAGGTGCGCATGCTCCTAAACTTTTTCTTAATAGTTTTATATGTGTATCTAGTGTTCTGTCATCACCAAAATATCCATAACCCCAAACTTCAGTAAGCAGTTTTTCACGAGAAAGAGCAACACCATTATTTTTAACAAAAAATGATAATAGTTCATATTCTTTTGGAGACAAATCAACTCTTTCGCCATCTATATAGACAATTCTTGCTTTAAAATCTATTTTTAATTTACCTGCTTCAAAAACTTCACCAACTTCTTGTCCAGATACACGATTTAATACTGCTTTAACTCTTAACATTAATTCAGTTGCAGAAAAAGGCTTTGTTACATAGTCATCAATTCCTATTTCAAATGCATTAATCTTATCGTATGACTCAGATTTTGCAGATAACATAATAACTGGCACATTAGAAAATTCTCTAATTTTTCTAACAGCAGTAAAGCCATCGAGTTCTGGCATCATTATATCCATAATGACTAAATCAAAGTTATCATTTTTTACTTTATCAATAGCAGTAAAGCCATCTGCTGCTTCATCTACTTCAAATCCATTAAAAACAGCATACTTTTTTACAACGTCTCTAATGCCACGCTCATCATCTACAATTAATATTTTTTTCATCTTAGTCTCCCTGTATTATGCATAGTGAACTTATATATTTATTATAACACTTCAATATATTTTATGCATAGTCTAAATATTTTTAAATGTCTTAGTGTTATCAATATTTATTAAAAATAATAGTTAAAAAATTATTTTGAATACTATCAATCCGTATTATTTCAACACTTTATTTTAAATTTGAGACTCTATCAATCTGCATCATTTCCAGCTCTTTGCTTTAAATTTTTGAATGCTATCAGTCTGCATCATTTCCAGCTCTTTGTTTCAAAATTAAAGTCGCTTTAGTTTCATATTTCTTGCCATTTTTTATTACATCCATTGAAATGGTTGAACCTGCTTTTTTAGTTTTTAAATATTCAAGCCAATCTTTTTCAGTTTTAATATCATAACCACCTACTGATTTGATATAATCGCCAACTTCTAAAGATGTATCTATTATTTTATCTCCCTTTATGCTTCCAACATACAAGCCAGTATATTCTCTATCTTCAGTTGGAACATCAACTTGAACAAGTTCAACTCCATACATTTCAGGACGTCCAAGAACACATTTTTTCTCAATTAAATCATCAACTATTTTTGTCAATTCATATACAGGAAGCGCATAGCCTACATTTTTATCATCTTGTGACATTCCATAAATCATGCCTGCAAAATTACCTTCAAGGTCTGCTATGAATCCACCAGATAAACCAGGATACAATTCTAAATCATTAGTTCTTATTTGGATATTTTCTATATCACAAACTTCACCATATTTACAGGTGTTAACATTTCGCATTTTGTTGTGAGTTACCGTTGCTTTAAGTGCAGCACCTGCAGTTATTTTTTCAGTACCAGTTTGCCCAATTACAAAAATGTTTTCCGTTTTATTAAGTTCGGTTTTTCTAATTGTTCCTTGTTGAGCTGCGGTATTTAATGGCTGTCCGTTAGAATCTTTTAACATAATTACAGCGATATCACTTAACTTATCACCACGAATATCTAAAGAACTATAAACAGCACCATTATTTAGTTGCACTTTAATTTGCTCTGGTTTTGCATTTTGAATAACATGATAACAAGTAATAATGGCTCCTTTATTATCATAGACAAAGCCACTACCAGATTTTTGAATTGCTTCATTGGTTACAACAACAGAATTTGCACTTGCTGTATCAATTGCGGCACTTATTTCTGTAATATTATTTTTTTCAGATTCAACACTTACAATTCTATCTGTAGTATCACCTTTTTGAGAAACTACACCATATTTTGATTCAAAAGTTCTCATTCCAAGAAAAAAAGCACCAACAGCTACTGCGGAAATAAATAAAATTAAAAAAATTACAGCACTAACAGAAGCCACGCCAACTTTTGCTTGCGTCCTACCTCTTGGAGGTCTTTGGGGTCTTGGAAGGCCAACAGTCGATCTTACTTCAACTTGACGCCTATTACTGGCGTATCTGTTTTGACCGTATTTTTTTAAATCTTTTTTGTCATACATAATATTTTTTCACTTTAAAGTTTTATATATTAAACTATAAAATTTTATATATATATTATACTAATACGGATATAATTTAACATACTAAACTAATAAAATGAATAAAAAGTCCTAAAAAAGCCTTTATTTTAAATTAAAAACACAAAAAAAACACAAAACCATACATTGTATTTCTTTTTAGTTCAATATATTTAGTCTTGTGATTTTTAATATTAAATTATTAAATTAGAAAAAATATCTTTCCGTGTTATATTTATTTTCACATCGAATAAGCAAAAATTATCTTTTCAGTATTATATCTATTCTCTACCAGGATAAAATATCTTTTTGTAATCAACTATACTTTGTTTTATTATGTCTTTTGCTTCTTCAGCATTTCCAACTTTCATAACAGCGGTTTTCTTACCCTCTAAACTTTTATATACTGTAAAAAAGTGAGTGTATTCTTCAATTAAATGTGGTGGAATATCTTCGATATCTTTATATTCTCTAAATGAAGGATCTTCAAAAGGAACTGCAAGTATTTTACAGTCTAATTCTCCACTATCAATCATAGTAATAACACCAATAGGATAGCATCTTACCATAGCCATTGGAACTATTGGTTCACTGCACATAACTAAAACGTCAAGGGGGTCATAATCTTCTGTATGAGTTCTTGGAATAAAACCATAATTTGCTGGATAGTGTGTAGATGTGTATAAAACTCTATCAAGAATCAAATATCCTGACTCTTTATCGAGTTCATATTTATTTTTGCTACCCTTTGGTATTTCAATAACTGCCAAAAAGTCATCAGGTTTTATCCTTTCTTCTGATATGCTATGCCAAATCATTTAATACTCCTATTTTTTTATGCCCAAAACCACATATATCAATATGTGGCTTAGGTCAATTTACATTTTATCTAGAAACAAATCTAAATACCATTTTTATTTCAATATTTTAAATATTTTATTCTTTTTTGCTTTTAGCCTTAACTTCTTTTGACTTTAATGAATCACGAATTTCTCCAAGCAATACCTTTATATCCTCTGCATCTTTTGCAGTCATTCCCTCAACTTCGGCTTCGGCTTCAGCAACAACTTCTTCAACTTTTTCAATTTCTTCTGCTTTTGCTAATTCGGCTGTTTCTTCTTCTTTTTTCATCTTGATTTCTTCAACTTTATTTTTGAATTTCATAATTGCTCTTACGAATAAGAAAATGAAAAATGCAATTATTAAGAAGTCAATGATAGTTTGAATAAAATTACCATATCTAAATTCTACTGCTGGCTTTATAATTGTTGTAACTCCATCTACTGTTTCAGTTACCGCTGGTTTTAAGGTTGCTTTTAACTCTGCAATATTGAATCCACCAATAATCATACCAATAATTGGCATAATGATATCTGCGACTAAACTGCTGATGATTTTACCAAAAGCACCACCCATAATGACACCAACTGCCAAATCAATCACATTTCCACGTGCTGCAAATTCTCTGAAGTCTTTAAAAAATGTGCTCTTTTTCTTTTCCTTCTTCTTCTTTTCCTTTGCCATAATTTTCTAGCTCAATAATGTTTTGAATTTAACCATTTTTCTGGTTAGACATTATTTCATAAAATTTTTTCACAAAATATTTTTAAGTTTTTTGCTTATAATATGTATTTTAGCACATTTTTATTTTTATTCTAGTGTTTTATGTCATATCTTAAACTTTTTTACACCAATAAAATAAAAACTATTTTAAATAATCTTTTTATATTTCAATAATAAAATTTTAAATTTTAATATTCTAGAATTCATCAACACATGTCGTCATTCAATTTAAGCAAAGTCATAGAAATTTTATATAATCTAAACTTCATCCATATATGTTGCTTCTAGATCTGCGATGTGAGTAAGCAAAGCCAAAGGAAACTTTTCAAACACATCCCCTAATCTACCAAAGCTCCTTGCCACTCTGTCATCATATGGTCCCATATGCCAATTAATTGCCATTGCTTCATTAGCAGTTATATTCATATATTGGCTAATAATGAAAACTGATTTTTCGCCATGACCATAAGGAAATTTTTCATCAACTTTATAAAATGGTTCTTTCGTCCATTGTCCACCTTTTTTAACATTTCTTAAATCTTTAATATAGTAATTTGCTTTGCAAACATCATGAAGCAAACCACAAATAGCAATGTTTTCTTGACTAATATGAGTTCTAATATCAAATTTTTCATTTGCAACTAACATTTTTAATCTATAATAAACATTTAGACTGTGCCTTGCTAAACCACCTTCTTCTGATAAATGAAATCTTGTTGATGCTGGAGCTATAAAAAAATCACTTTTATTAACCAAATAGTCTACTAGTTTATCCATACCAGGTCTTTTAATTTCTTTATTAAATATTTTAATAAATTCTTCTTGAACTTTGTCTATACTACTTGGAATTTCTGGAATACTATCAGCAGACATAGCACTATTTTCTATCTTTTTTGTGTCAATATTTTTATTTGATAGATCTTTAACTTTTGCCTTTTTTGGGGCACTATTTTCTGCTGCGTCAATTTTTTCTTCAATGTTTTCTTTTATAACTTCTTCTTCAGTAAAATTATTTTCATTGTAATTATCCATATCATTCCTCCTTTATTTTTCTATAAAAATTAAGTATTTTTAGCATATTAAAACAGGTTTGAATATATGTTTTCATCATCATCTAAACCTAAATCTTGCATAATATCATATCTATTTATCTTAACAAGTGTTTTTTCAGAACATGAAAACTCAACGCAATCTGGAATAAAACCTTCTGCATTGAAAGTAAAACTAGCCACTCCTTCATTTATGTAGACTTGACCTATATTGTTTGAAAAAATGATTTTTACTTTTACAGAGTTTAATATGCCTATATTTTTTGTTCTTTGTTTCAAATCATCATTTAGTGCTACTGAACTGAAAACCACATTACCATAAGCATTATCATATGCAACATATATATGTTTTATGATGCTTTCTTTAATTTTTAAGACAAAATTTGTATTTTCAAGTAATTCAATATCAAATTCATATTCCGATTCTTTTTTGTAGTTTTCTAAAAGTTTTGCCCCTTTTTCAACGAATTTATCATCAAAACTTTTTGCATGTAAGTTTTTTAATCTTTCAAAATTTGGATTTAAAGTTAATCCACCAAGTGCACCTAATTCTTGGATGATTATATTTCCGTTAAAATCAGAAATTAAAACTATTTTTCCATTAGATAAAACATATGCTTTGGGGTTATAGCCTCTATTTAGATAGCAAGGATCTTCAATTTTGTTAAACTTGCAAGTTTCTTTATTGAACACGCCTTTTTGAGCATATATCGTTCCATTTGATTCATAAATTAAATATTGATAATCGTTAACTCCTATTATGGAAGGCGAATTAATTTCTATATTATTATCGTCTAGCGCTTGACCTATAAAATCCCAGATATATGGATTGTTAGATACATATATACTTATGTTTTTACCATTCCTTTTTTCGGAAGTCATTAAATACATACTATCTTGAGATTGAACTATCTTAAATGCATTAAGACCTTGGCTTTTATTTATTTCAACTTCGTCCAATTCAAAACTATTCCAGTCTTTACTCTTTGCTATTTTAACTTTATTTTTTCCCTCTAAACTGAAAAGAATGTATAAAATACCTGATTTTACATATGAGCAAAGATGTGATATCTTTTTGCTTTTCGAAACTATATCATCAGCTTTTATTAAACTCAAAAGACTTTCACCATGATAATGTCTAATACAAGTTTGATTGGAGGCGATATAAAAAACATGATATTCACCTTCATAGTAAACTACAGAACCGCAAAACGCATCTGCTTCATATAGATATAAATTGTTTGTTACAAAATCTGTCATATCCTTATTATAACATTTTATATAAGTAAAATGTGAACTACATTTAAATAAAAAATTGGTCCTAATTATTGAACAATTAAGACCAATTAAATTCATTTCATATCTAACAATTACACTTTATAGATCGTCTACAACATCCAATTTCAATATACACTCTATGAGCAATATTTAATTGAGTGTATTTTATAGATTTTCTACAATTGCCCCAACTTTTGTGTGTGCCTTACGAGCAATATTTAATTGAGTGTATTTTATAGATCGTCTACAATTGCACCAACTTTTG
>DUUO01000049.1 GCA_012841525.1 Clostridiales bacterium | reverse complement strand
CAGACATTCCAGCAGTTCCGCCACCTGCTTTCTCAGTTGCCTTTGCGACTTTATTGTCCATAATCATTTTTACAAATACAACTATGTTATAAATAAACAATATAGCAAGGGGGAGGATAATAACAAGTAAAAAGTTTTTAGGAGTTTGCAACCATAAAATTGTTTTACCAGTACCTTTGTGGTGTGTTTTATATATTCCTAAAACTTGACTTGCTGCTACAAAAGCAGGATCTGTATCAACGTGAGCATTATTGTCACCTTTAGTGATATATCTAACATTTGGAGTTCCAGCATCTATAACTTCATTAATTCTATGTGTGATTACTCTATTTTCAGAGTTTGTAAAAGTTATTATATCACCCACTTTTAGATCATATGCATCCCATTTTTTTCCATCTGGTTTTTTTGAAACAACTAAATCACCTTTACGGAAATTATCTTTATTAGGGCCAACCATTGAATCGCTCATTACAGGTAAAAGACTTGTTGATGCTTTTCCAACTGCAGTAGCCCCTGGATTTACAATAATTGTTATGGATGCAATGACGGCAATTAGCACTATGATTATTTGAACAACAGTTAAAACAATGTTTAAAATCCTTTTATTTTTTTCACTCATTACTTTTTTTTTCATAATCTTATCCTTCCTTAAATATATAAAATGTTAGCAAAATAAAGGTAACTAATAGTGTTACCATTCTCTATTATATTATATATTTAATACTAATTCAAGGGAGGAATAAAAATAATGTCGTTTATGCTGATTTGAAAATCACTTCAATACTTGCTTGTTTACCAGCTTTGACATCGTCTAAATATACACCATCATACCAAGCAACAAATGCAAACACTTTGTAACCGTTATTTCCTGCAACTTCAATAGGTAGGGTGGTTTCTGAAGTTTCTATAGTTTCAAACTCTTCAGGATCTGCACCTTCCTTGATTATACCATAGTGAGTCTTTGGTGTTTGATCGATGAGTGCATCTTGATCTAGAGCAACAAGTGTTTTGTAATATTTTAATTGTTCGGGGGAGTCGCCCACAAATATAGACATTCTTAGTAGACCTAAGTTTTCATTTTCTTGAGATTCTACTGCTCTAAAATATACTTCCAAATTAATTGGCGTTACGCCATGGTTAGTTACATAAAAATGATATTGATCTCCAGAAAATCCTTCTTTTTGAGGTCTTTTCGAAAGGAAAGGAGATTCGGGTTCACCATTTGAATTAAACACTTTTTTAGGAGGTTGACCTTCAGGAGGTTCACCTTTGGGTATGCCAATGGTTGCCCCCCTAAAACTTTGTCTGAATTCATCAAAAGATATTTCTTCTTCTTCAGGTGATTTTTTTTCAGGTGATTCTTTGGGAATGCAAGGTTTTAATGGATCGGCTGCAGAAAGTTCAAGCTCGTTAGATGTAATTGCAGTTCCTTCAGTCCATTGTTCCCATGAAATAGAAATATTAGCATCACCAGTATGTTGAGCAGTAAAAGTCAATGTGTTTGTCCCAACAATGGTATTAGCACTAAACCAAGCAAAAGTAGCAGTTGAAATGCTAATAATGAGCAATACGACCATAATCATAGTCGATATTATCATCATTCTTGGATATTTTTTATTTCTTTCTTTTTTCATGCAATCACCAAATTATCTTTATATGCAATTCAATAAACTTATTTAATTTATTCAATTCCATACCCCCACGTTGCCGTGGGGGATAGATTTAGACGGTTATTT
>DUUO01000048.1 GCA_012841525.1 Clostridiales bacterium | reverse complement strand
AGCAAAAACCACCTTGGCATCTTCCCATTCCAGGTCTAACTCTTCTTTTAATTGCATCAATATGTGGAACAACAATTGGTCTTCTTAAAGCGTCAATAATTTCGCCTTTTGATATTTCTTCACATCTACAAACTATTTCACCATAATCTGGATTTTGTTTAATATATTTATCTCTTTCTTCAGAACTCATTTCACTAATTTTAGGAATAGGTTTCCTATATGGATTAAAGTTTTCATTTGGTAAAACTTTAATTTTTTCATTTTGATACATTGCTTTTATAGTGAGATTTGCAATCTCTTTTGCAATTGCAGGGGCTGCTGTTAATCCAGGTGATTGAATTGCTGCAGCTTGAATAAAATTCCTTATTTTCTTACTATGTTCAACAATGAAATCTTCTTCATATGAGGGGGCTCTAGTTCCTGCAAAATATGTTATTATGTCACTTCGCTTTAAGTCTGGCAAAACAGAGATTTGTTTTTGCCATATTTCTTCTACATCTGCTCTTGTAGTTTTGTCATCTTCTTTTTCAATGACTTCTTTTGCATTTGGCCCTAAAATCATATTTGTAGAAACTGTTGGTAATATTCCACCACCTTTTGTATTTGAGCCTCTTTTTGGAATTATTCCTAAAACTGTATCTGTTAGTTTATATTCTTGATTTGCTTTTTTATCTAAAATTAGTTCTACCCCTTTTCTTGGATGTATGGTAAAGAATCTATCGCCTGCCCATTCTGCAACGGTATCACTAAAAACACCAGCAGCGTTTATGACAATTTTGGGCATAATGGCACCTCTTGTTGTTTTAACAGCTTTTATAGATTGGCCATCGTTTACAATTTCTGTAACAGCACAATTTAATGCTATTTCAACTCCGTTCATTGCAGCAGATTCTGCAAATGCTATTGTAGTTTGATATGGACAAATTAATCCTGCTGATGGACAAGAAAAACCACCAAATTGATATCCAGTATTTGGGCTGACTTCTTTTACTTCTTCAGGTGATAAGTTTTTTAATGGAATTTTTCCTAAAATTGCTTTAAGTTTTATAAAGGGATATACAAGGCTTTGTTTTTTTGATGTATATAGAACTATTTGTCCACGCCTTTCAAATTCAAAACCTAGTTCTTTACTTAACTCGTCATACATTTGATTTCCAAGGCGATTATATTTTAGTTTTTGTGAACTTAATTTTAAATCAATGCCAGGATGAATTTCTCCATCATTTCTAGAAGATTGTCCCATTGCAATATCTGATTCTTTTTCTGCTAAAATAATATCTAATTTATATTTGCTAAGTTCTCTTGCAATAGCACAACCAATGATGCCGCCGCCAATAATTAAAACATCTGGAGTTTTTCCTTCATATTTTTCATCAGTAAAACTTGGAACACGCATTGGCTTTGGCGTGTACCCTATTAGTCTTATTCTATTTACAACACCTCTGGATTTTTTAGATACGGCAAGTTTACCGCATTTAACAATATCTTCATATGAAGAAAGCTCACCATTTAATACAATTGCCCCATTTTCAAATTTTACAACTATATTTTTATAGCCAGCATAGTAAAGTTTTCTTTTAATTTTCTCTACAAGTCGTTTACTCAATCAATCCCTCTAAGTCCAATAAGCCTTCAAGACTTGTTAGCCATTTATTTATATATATATATATAATAAGCTACTTTTTTATTTTAGCACTTACACCCTACATTGTAAATATTAACCCTTTTATCTTTTCCCTTAGATTTTTCACTGTTAAGTCTAGTTCTTTAAGTGCAACTATGCGAATTTTTAGTTTTTTTTCTAAAATT
>DUUO01000007.1 GCA_012841525.1 Clostridiales bacterium | reverse complement strand
AGTGAATCTGTTAACAGTGCTCTTGCTCATCTTAATAAAATTCAAATCACTAAAGTTAATGATGTATATATGAGAAAATATGCTTTCTCAGCAAAGCAAAAACAAATCCTTGAATGCGTTGGAGTTGATGAAAAATATATCAATAATTTGGTGTTAAAATACAACCATTTTATTGGCAAAAAATAGTTTAGTTAAACTTTTGATTAAAAGTTAAGGGCAAAAAAAATTTAATGAATGTATATAAAAAGACGATAGTTTTTCTATCGCCTTTGCTTTGTTTGTGTGGATATATTAGTAGTATTTGTTTAACCTAATTGATCTCCATTTTTAACATCTTTGTCTGGAACAATTAAAACAACACCTCCATCGCTATATGTTCCTAGAACTAAAACTTCTGACATGAAGTTTGCTATTTGTCTTGGAGGAAAGTTTATAACTGCTAATACTTGTTTACCTATTAAATCTTCACATTTATATTTTTCTGTTATTTGTGCTGAAGATTTTTTAATGCCTATTTCATCACCAAAATCAACTTTTAGTTGATATGCTGGTCTTTTTGCTTTTTCAAATATATTTGCTTCAACTATTGTTCCAACTCTTATATCTAATTTTAGAAAATCATCAAATGTTGCCATTTTATTGTTTCCTCCTAGTTTTTTATCTTTTGTTTTGTTAACAAAGAATAGTTAACGGTTCTTTGCTTATATTTTTGTTGGTACTCATGAGATAAGTTATGTTTTTTGCTTTTGTTTTACTCATGAGATAAGTTATGTTTTTTATTTATATTTTTTGTTGGTACTCATGAGATAAGTTATGTTTTTTGTTTATATTTTTGTTGTTATTAATAAGATAAGTTTATTTTTTTGCTTTTGTTTCACTAATAAGATAAATGATATTTTTGTTATCTCTAATGTTATATTCTCTCTTCTTCTGGTGTTTGCAAAAATTTGTTTGTATACTTTATTGCTAAAGCAAGAGCCTCTGTAAAGGATTTTCCTTTGTGGTAGTGATAAAAACAGAAAGCACCGTGAAAAACATCGCCTGCCCCTAAAGTATTTATATTTTCTAAAGGTTCTACCCAAAGCTTTCCCCTACCCATAAAATCTTTTGATTTTGCACACCAAAAAATGGGTTTATCATTGTTTGTTTTTGCAACCATTGAAATGTTGTGTTTATCTTGAAGGGCTAAAATATCTTCACCTTCTGGAGAAATAAATTTTGATGACGAAATAACAATATTAGCATAGTCTAGAGCATATGAAACATTATCTTTCCATGAGCCAGCATCTAAAATCAATTCAACATTTGCCTTTTTAAGTAAGTCTATTATCTTAGGAGTTAAACTTGGAAAGTTACAATCATATAGACAAAAATCATAATCTTTTATATCCTCAACACTTAAAGAATCAATATCTATTGGAATCTCTTTTTGTCCACTTAAAATAGTTCTAGTTGAATTTTCTTTTACTATCCCTATTGCAGAAACACTAGGTAGTTTATCATCTTTTGCAATATCAATAACTTTGATGTTTTTTTCTTTACAATATTCTTTTATGAGTTTACCAAGTTTTGAATTTCCAATGCTTGAAACTAAAGTTGCATCCCCGCCATTTTGAGCATATATTGCTGCCGCTTTTAATGGAGGTCCACCAAAAGACATGTAATAATCATCACATCTAATCTTTGTATCTTCTGGTGGTAGATTAGTGAGATTATATACAATATCTACAACTGCAAGCCCTATGAACAATCCTTTCTTTTTCATGTTTTTATATACCTATGGATAATATTTTTTGTCTCTACAAGAACTATTGATAATCTTTTCTTGGTTGTATTTTTACAAGACTATGAACAATCCTTTTTTTATGTTTATACAAGAATCTTTTTTTGTATTTGTGCAAGGGTCTATGTAGAATGTCCTTTGTTTTTTGTTTATACAAGAATTATGGATATTTCTTTTTTTGTATTTGTGTAAGTGTCTGCATGGACAATCCTTTGTTTTTTTCTACAAATCCTGAAAACAATTCTATTTTTGTGTAAGTGTCTGTATGGACAATTCTTTGTTTTTTTCTACAAACCCTGCAAACAATTCTTTTTTTCATATTTTTAAATTACAAAAAGAGACAAAATCTCTTTTTGCAAAATAATATATTTATATGTTTTTCTAGTAAAATCTTTTTTGTTATTCAACTCTTGGTAGACCGTGTTCATCAAAAAGTTCAACTGCAGCAAGAGCTATGTCAAGTCCTAATGCTACTGTTTTTTCACACATATTATCTGGTGTGTCGTTTCTTGTATGGTAGTAATCTGTTCCAAGTTGATTTTGAGCAATTATTAATGATGCATGAACGCCTTCACGAGATAGAGCAGCGGCATCTGAAGCACCAAAAGGAACATTTCCTTCTCTAATTGGATGATTTGCTTTTTTAGCGGCTTCTAATAAAAGTGCTGATACTCTGTCTGAATTTTTAACTACTCCTGTCATATCACGATGACATATCATTGCCCAATCATAATCTCTTAAAGTATCAAAAACAATAACGGCTGTTTCAACTTCATTTATTTCATCTTTATATTTCTTTGCCCAAGCTTTTGCTCCTCTAAGTCCTGCTTCTTCTGAACCAGTTAACAATGCAGCAACTTCTGTATGTTCAAATCTAATTCCACTTTCTTTTAGACATTTTAATGTAGTAATTGCAGTTAATGTTCCAGTTAAATTATCATTTGCTCCTGGTGAAAGAGTCTTAAATGTACATACGAAAAACAATGCGATATATGATACACCACCAAGTGATGTAATTAAGTAACTATACCATGGTATAAAGCCCCTAACTGCATTTGTAATGTAAAAAGCAAAAGATACTAATACAAAAATCAAACAAGTTACAAGTGCTGCAACCATAAAGTTTTGATTTATCCTCATTAATGTCCATTCATATGCTGAATCCACATGTCCGTTTATTACAATTCTTCTTGTCACTTTGCCAGTTGGCTTGTATTTTGCATATACGTTTCGTGACTGACTTTGCGGCAACGCCCAATCAATGAACTCTTTGTATAGAATAAATTCAAAAAACAATATTGTTAGTGATAAAAGCACTAGTGATAAAGAAATTATGCTAACAACTCTAACTGCTACTGATGTGTTTATTAATCCCAAAAATTGAATTATGCTTGCAACAATTAAAAACACACCAATTATTTTAGTAAATCCAACTAAAGCATGTCTTGATATTGTAAACTCATCAATTAAAACTTCATCAGCCCAATTATTATCCTTTATTTCTTTTGCAAAAAACTCTTGAGCCCTTTTCTCTGCTTCCATTCCAGATTCTCTAGGTCCAATTTCTTCACAAACATATTTGATTGTATCCATAGTGTATTGAACGGCATCTTTTTTTATTCCAGAATCTATCATTTTTTTCCTCCACCTAATTTATATTTATATTCTATTATTATATTCTATTGAGTGCTTTTACTCAATGTCAATATTTTTTTAATTTTACATAAAGGTAAACACACAACACCAAAAAACCTACATTTAGTTTAAAGCATCTTTTTTATAGCATTCTTTTTATTTTATTAGCATTTAATGAAAAGCGTTGTTTTTTATCTTTTTTTATGTTAATAGCGTTTAATGAAGGTTGTCGAGTTTATTCTTTTTTTATTATGTTAATGGCATTTAATTTATTGTTACGCTTAACTCATCACTCTAAAAGATCTACACACATCTTTTATTGTTGCACTTAACTCATCACTCTAAAAACCCTATACGCATATTTTATTTTTGTGCTTTATGCATCACTCTAAAAACGCCATATGTGTCATTTGTTGTTATTTTCACTTTTCATCTCTAAAAGTGCAACATATACCATTTATTACTATGTTTTTTGGTTTAATCTTGAAAAGAGTCTCTCTATATTGTATATTTTTAGTATATTGATTGTTTTTTTGCGAGGGATTTGGTGGATAATTTAGTTGAAAAAAAGTCATGGTCGATTGAGATTGATGCTAATAAAGGTATTGTATCTTTTATTTT
>DUUO01000047.1 GCA_012841525.1 Clostridiales bacterium | reverse complement strand
TCGTATGAATTATCTAGAATTTGTAAACAACTCTCGAATATTTCTTGTTCTACTTCACTTGGATAATCGCCACTATCTTTTGTTGCTGCAAGGAAGTTTCTTAGTTCTACAAAGTCTTTTTCACTAACTTCTTTATCTCTTGATGCTTGATCTGCTAAGAATACTAATTGAACAAGTCTTTCACCTCTTTCTCTTTCAAGTCTTTCTTCTTCAGTTTCTGTTGGTTCTTCTACAACTTCTGCTGCTGATTCTTCAACAGGTTCTTCAACCTTTTCAGGTTCAGATGCAAATCTTACTTCATAAGCACCATCTAAAATGATTAAGCAACTTTCAAAAATTTCTTGTTCTGCATCACTTGGATAATCGCCACTGTCTTTTGTTGCTGCTAAGAATGCTCTTAATTCAGACATTTCTTCTGCTGTGATGTTTGGATCTTTAGAAGCTTGGTCTGCCAAGAATACCAATTGAACAAGTCTTTCACCAAGACGTCTCTCACGTTCTTCAGCAGTTTCTTCTTTAACTTCTTCAACAGCCTCTTCTTCGGTGGTTTCTTCTGCTGGTTCTGAAAGCCAATCTTCATCTTTTATTGGTTCTTCCTCTACCCAAGGTTCTTCATCTACAAGTGGAACTTCTTGAGTTTCTTCAATAATTAGATCTTCGTCTATTTCAGGAGTTGTAACGATTTCTAATATATCATTTTGACCTAATTTATTTGCTAATATATCTTCAATTGCTGCATTAATTTCTTCAATATTTTCTTCAATAAACTCATCATTTGCTTCTCTAAAGATAATTACATTATTATCTAATGCATCTTGAAAAGCAGAAAAACTAGATTCTAATTTCTTTAATGTTTTCTTTTGGCAGCCTGCGAAAATAAAATAGAATATTAAATATGCAAATAAAGGTAAAAGCAATGCACCAAATACTGGAAGGATATATCCTAAAACAACTGCTGTTTTCTCTAAATGTGCTGGATAATCTAAAAGTATATCTGCATGTCCTAATGCTGATACTGCCCAGCAAAGTAAAATTGTTAAAATTGCAAAGAAATTAAGGACGCCCCAACCTGATGAATAATTGGGATTATCTTTTTTATTTTCAAACACTTCGCCTTTTGTAATATAATCTGAGGGATATCCAGTTTGTTGTTCTAAAAAATTTCCCCAACCGCGACTTACGGATTCTGGCATTTGTTGGATTTTTTGATTTAGTCCAGCTACATTTTCTTCATCAATTGTGCCTGTTGCTTCTGCATATGCTGTAGCATCATCTAATTGCTTTTTAAACTTTTTTGCTTTTCCTGAATTTTTAACAATAATTGCAATTAAAAAGGAAACAAAAATTCCTAAAATTCCTAAAATAATTATGTAAATTGCAGGAGCTAATCCCTCATCTAGATTTAGGAAATTCCCATCTCCTAGCAAAAACTCCTTAAACTTAACAATAAAATCCCTCAATGAATCCATTTATTTTCCCTCGCGAAAGTATATATATATTTATTATATACATATATTAATATATTAGCAAGATAAAATTTAATAAAATGTTTTTAAGTCCAGAAGGTAGCAAAATCGCGGCATTTTAAACATTTTTAACACCTAAAAACTCTCAATTTTATAAAAATTTTTGTCTAATCTTTAGCATTTTGGTATCTATATTTTACTATATGGGAACTAAAACAACTATATTTTATATATTTTATCTTATTTGCCAAATTATTATTCGAATCTCAGTGATACTGTCTTTATTTGTAGCATATGCTTAAAGATTTTTTAGTATTTATTTTTGCTCTTTTTATTTTTTATATATCCAAAAGTGACATAAATTTATTATAATCTATGGGGTGAATTTAGCAGTTTTTTCTTTAAATATTAATGATTCAAAATATCACTACAATAAATAAATTATTGTAACTTATAGAATATACTTTAATATTTACAATCAATTTTAATGATTAAAATGATAGTAAAATTTTGGCGCATACATAATATATTTAGACGCTTTTCTGTCAATGCTTATGATTTAAAATAAAATAAACGCCAATTAAATTACTGGCGTCTATTGTATATATTTTGATTTTTCAATCAGTATTAAAAACTTAAAATATCGCTAGTGTCGATTAAAGTATTGTCAACTATTGAATACAAATATGTTTTTTTGACTTTTATATTAAGGATGTTTTCTATTGCTAGTTTATATATTCTTAGTTGTTCACTATATACATCTTTTAAAATATCTTCATCTTTTGAGGAGTATTTATAATCTAAAATAATTGCTCCATCATCTGTAACTACAACAGCATCAATAACACCTTGTATTGTTATTTTATCTCTTACTGTATCTGCTTCGTATAAAACATTTTGTGCACTATCTCTATAATAAAATCTTTGCTCACGGAGTAATTTTGCCTTACCTTGTCTTACTTTATCAAAAATATTTAGATTTACAACATTATATATATGTTCAACATTTACATCGCCTTCGCTAATAAATTTTTGTTCAATCAACTTTTCAACTTGCATTTTAACATCTTTTAATGATGTTTTATTAAAATCAATTAATTCTAATACTTTATGATACGCAATACCTTTATCTATGCTTTTTCCCCTATTTAATGAAACTTTTATTTCCTTTATGTTTTCTCTAACCTCTTTTCTTTGTACTGCAGAAGCAGTGTGTTTTGCTTTTACATCTAGCGTATTTTCATATGGATACACATAATCAATTTGCAATTTCTCTTGTTCTAAATCGCTGGGTTTATAAAAATCTTTAATAAAAATTTTATCATTATTTTTTGTATAATTTTCACACTTTAATTCCAAGCTCTTGTAAATATCAGTTTCTCCTTTTGTTGTTTCTTCTTCTTTTGTTGTTTCTTCTTTTTCTGTTTCTTCTTTTGCTGTTTTATCGTTTTCTGTTTCTTTTTCTTTCATAAATGTATTGCTAAGCAACTTGCTTAAATCATTGCATTTATTTGGCAAATATTGTTCTTTTTGATAGTCTTGTGGAACTAAAATAAACAAATGATTTTGTGCTCTAGTCAATGCCACATAGTAAACTCTCATCTCTTCTTCATTATATTCAATCTTGTTTTTGTACTTTATCAAATTATGTTTAAATGTTGGTGTTTTTACTCTCTTTGTTGGATCTTTTATTTTTACTCCATATCCTAAATTTATATGATATTCAAGGTCCTTAGTGCTGTACGATTTTGTTGCAACAGTATCTGGTAAAATAACAATTGGAAATTCCAAACCTTTGCTTTTGTGAATTGTCATAATTTTTACACAATCATCTTTAAGGCTTATTTTTGTCATGTCATCTAAAACAGAAGAAAGGTTTCCATCTTGAATTGCAAATAAAAATGCTTTAATTGTCTTTCCAATTTCTCTGCCACGTAAATAGTAAACAAATGAATTGAAAAATTCTATTCTATAAATTGATTCATACATCATTATTGCATCATAGCCAGTTTCAGTTGCTATTGTCATAATCAATGTTGCAACATCTTGTGATAATGCTTTGTTTCTATATTTGTCTAAAAAGACCTCAAATTCCAAAATTTTATTTTTAATTTCATCTTTTTTAGGATATCCAAAAAATGCCTCATGAAAGTTTTGCTTATTATCTCTTTTCCCTTTCAAAACTTCTTCCACGTATGTCTTTTTAATAATAGCAAGTTCTTCGGTTGTAAATCCTCCAAAGAATGAAAGTAAAACTTGTATTAAAGATATATCTTGATATGGATTATCTAAAATTTTGAGCAATGCAACAAATAAAGATATATCTTCATTTTCTTCAGAAAGTTCTAGAAAAGACTCATATGGTATTTGTTCTTTTTGAAGTTCTTCAACTATCCCTTTTGCTGCATTTTTTGATCTAACTAAAATTGCAAAATCGCCATAATTGATTTTTCGTGTGCCTTTACCATCATCCATATCTTGTCCAATACATCGTTTTATATAGTTTACTGTTTGACGTTCAATAGATGTTTCTTCTTCTATTACTTTTTTTTGTTTTTCTGATATCACATTTTTAAGTGCATCCATTGCTGAATATGGCTTATTATTGTCGTCTATATCTTTTGCAGATAATTTCACGTTAAGATTTTGTGTTTCATTTATTACAACAGCAGGAATGGCATCATAATATCGTCTGTCTATGCCTTCCATCATTGATGTGTTTTCATAATCAACTTTACCAAATTTTGTTGTCATATTTTTTGCAAATACGATATTTACAAAGTTTGTAATTGCAGTTGATGATCTAAAGTTAGAATCAAAATATATTACTACTCCTTCATTTTTTGCATATATTTTTTTATAATCATTTTCATCTTTTATTTTTTTAACATCTTCAGGATTAATGTTTTCAGAATATTTTTTTAATCTTCTTTCAAAAATTACAGGTTCAGCATTTCTAAATTTATATATGGATTGTTTGATGTCACCTACATAAAACAAATTTTTTACACCAAAGGTATTGATAATTGCTTCTTGCATTTCATTTGTATCTTGATACTCATCTATAAAAATCATATCAATATCTTTTGCCATTTCTTTTGCAAGAGCACAATTATCTTTTGATAAAATGTCATATGCATATCTTTCCATATCAGCAAATGATGCTACACCCCTTTCTTGTTTTTGTACGATAATTTTTTCCATACATTCTTTGGCAAAAGATACTAATTCATCAATAAATTGTTTTTCAATATCAATATATTTTTTCTTTCTTCCAAGTGAATGCATATCTTCAATAAATTTTTCAAGAGGATATTTTTTATCATCTTCTTCTTTTCCTAAAATGAAAAAATCAATATCCTCCCCTATTTTTATGAGTTCTTCAGAATTTTTATTTCGAGGAAATTCATCTAATTTTGGAAAAAGTAGCATATGTTGGATAACTTTATAAGTATCCTCTTTTAAGTTGTTAAAGGTTCTATTATCTGATAAAGCTTCAAAAATATTTTTATATTTGTTTTGAGGCTCGCTTACATAATCTTCTATCTTCTCATCAATTACTTGATATATAATGGCATCATCTTCAATTTTTTCTAAAATAGAAAGATTTGCATCAAGATCAATTCTTTCAAAGTATTTGTTATAAATATTTTTACAAAAAGAATCTATTGTCCCTATCATTGCATTATTTAATTTTTCTATTTGCTTTCTAAAATGTATAGCGATATCACCACTACTTTGTTGAATTTCTTCAGAAATCCTTTTAAATAACCTGTCTTTCATTTCAGCAGCTGCAGAATTTGTAAAAGTTAAAACAATTATTTTGTCTAAATCGCCACGCTCTTTTGTCTTGCTATTTATGTCTTTTAAATATTTAAAAATTCTTTCAATCATTATGAATGTTTTTCCAGAACCTGCTGATGCAGATATTAAAATTGGTTTATCATAATCTATCAAAGCTGCCTTTTGATGAACTGTCAATTCTTGCTTTTTATTTGCCATTTTTTATTTTCCTTTACTATATATTTTGTTGATTGTTTTTTATTTTGTATTTTTGGTTTAAATGTTTGCATTTGGATTAGTTTTAATTTTGTTTCTATATTTAATCTTCAAAATCTAAATGTCTCGCACTTCTTATATCGACACTATATCTTTTATTTCTATTTTGTGATGCATCACATATTTGTTTATAGTCACAATATTTACAATCGCCTAAATCTGTTGGAGCCATTTCTATATTTCCTTGTTGAATTTCCTTAAAGGCACGTGCGATTAGTTTTTCCACATATTTTATTAATGTTTCAAAACCTTTATCACTTACAATTTTGGTTATTTGTCCGTTATAAGCAATTACTGGAAGATTTTCTCTGTCTATTTGATATCCTTTGTGGAGATCTATACTTTTATTTTTATTTTTGATATCCTTATCAGGCATTTCTGCTTCATCTCTTATTTCTAACTTGCTTATTTCAAATTCAGGCATAGCAAATGTATCTTTATCAGCTGGATTTTCAATTATGTTTTTATCAAATGAATAGAGATTTTCAATAGCAGGATTGAAAAAACCTGAAAAGTTTAACATATCTACATCTGCTTCTAGTTCTTGTTCCTCTGTGTAATTATCTCTTAATTTGAGATACGATACAAAGCCTGGTCTATATGTTCTATATTTCTCATCTTTCATAAGAGCCTGAAGATATACAATTAGTTGAATTGTTTGTCCTATGTAAATACTTCCTATTGACAATGCTTTATTCCCAGTTTTGTAGTCAATTACAGCAATAAAATTTTGTCCATTTTCATTTTCAGTAACATCAACTCTGTCAATTTTTCCACGAAGTAAAAGTACACCATCCTTTTCTTTTCCATCCACAATCTCAGTGACAGGAATTTCGATTTTTGCTTCGTTTTCATTGAAACCAAAAGACATCTCTATTTCTTTTGGCCTATATGATCCTTTTCTTATTTGCTTTATTAAATTTTTAATAATTTGTCTAATTTCATCTTTTATACGATCTAAAAAATATTTGTTTTGCGGGTTTTTATATAATTCTTGAATTTCTTCATCAGCAAAGATTTTTTCTATGCTTTTCTCAATTTGCATATTTGCTGTTTTGTCTGTCATTACATCAATTTGATCTTTTGTTTTTTTAAAAAAGTCCTCTAACACATTGTGAACTATTATTCCAATTGTCGTTGGTAAAATAAAGCCTTCGGATCGTTTATATGCACCAAGTCCATAAGACATAAAATGTTTAAATGGACAAGTATAATATTCTTCAATTTGTGAAACACTAGATAAATATCTTCCATCTTTGTCTTTTTTTATTGTATAACTTAAAAGATTTTTTACCGTATTATTTGCACATTTTCCATCACATACTTCTATAGTTGATTTAATAGTTTTTCTTTTGTCTTTATCAATATATTTATAAATTTCATTTAATATTTGCGTATAAAAGTTTTCATCAGTTTTATCTATTATTAGATTTTGAATTTGTAGCAATTTAAAAAACGCATTTTCGCTAGTTGCTAAATATGTTTCAAAGTGTTTATTTGTCATTGTCCTGCCTTTCAATGAATCAAGAGAATATTTTGCTAATAAACTTTCATATTCATCATCTTTTTTGCCAATTAATTTTTTGATTTCTTCAAGGGCTATTGAGCTTTGTGTCTTTTCTCCCTTAATTGAAAGTTTTGGATAACTAAAATAGAATCTATCGAACTTAGATAACATATCTACAAATTCATATCTATTGTTTTTTATTTTTTCTGCCACAAGAGGATATATTGCTATATCATTTTCATCCATAGACCTATTATCATATGATGTAAAAATTCTGTCTTCAAAAACATTGTCTAAATTAGAATCACTTGTAAGTCCAATTACAAAAGCAATTTTGTTTTCATAAACTTTACTATTTCCAACTTGTGCAACATAAACACAATCTAAATCTCCTGGAATTGACAATAAATTTTGTGCTTTTGCTCCAGATGATAAAATAGATATAAATTCAATAATATCCATTTCTTCTTCACCTAATATTTCTTCAATTTCGTGTAAAATATCAATTATTAGATCAACTGACCTTTGATTAAACTCAAAATCTTCACTACTTTTCCCTCTTAAAAGATTACTAAATCTTGCTTTGGTATCTCTATCATCTATTATCCTAAAACATGCGTCAGTATACATATTTACACTTTTAGTTTTTTTGTTAAATAAAGCGATAATGCTTGAAACTTTTTTCCTAAATTTATCAAATACATTGTTTTTAAAAGGTTTTTCAAAATCTTTATATGTTATATTTTTTTCATAGATATAATTTTCAAATTTACAAACCTCAGAAAAGTCATCATAAAACAATGGATGTTTAATAAATTTTAATGCCTTTTTTACATCTCTTGGATTTTTTATAAATTCCAAAATTGATATTAAATAATCAAAAATTAAACTTTCACTAAGTGTCACTCTTTCTGGCACAAAAACAGGGATACCATATCTTTCAAAAATTTCCTTTATGCTAAAATTATTTTCGTATAAAGCATTAAAAATCGTAATATCTTTATATCTATATCTATAGTCTCTAACAAGAGTTATTATCTCATTTGCAACAGCATGTATTTCAGAAAAAACATTGTCTTCTGCATATATTTGTATTTGTTTTACATCTTCATAAACTAAATCTGAATAGGTAAAAATTTCACTTCTTAAAAAATCTAATTCGTTTATTTGATATTTTTTATCTTCTGTTTTCATTCTATATGCAGCACTTTTCTTATCTTCTAAATCTTTTAAATGTAATAACTTTTGAGAGTATTCTTCTTTTTTTGCTGCATTAATTTTTTCTATTTCATCTTCACTTGAAACATATTGGCCTCTTGCATATATTTCTATATCTTCTATTGCGTCTCTAAGCCTTGAAAATGTTTTTGTTGGTGTGGTCTCTACATTAACTTCATCACCAGGTACAAAAGATAGAGCGATATTTGTTTCAATTGCATGTTCTGAAATAACTTTAATAAGTTCAATTTCCTTATTTGATAAAGTATTAAAACCCATGATGTATACATATGCATTTTTTATTTCTTCTTCGTTTTGAATGTTTGCAATAAAAGCATTGTAAACAGTTATTAAATCTGGAGTAAATCTTGCAATTTCCTCTTCATAGGCTTTATATATTAAAATTATGTCTTTTAATTTACTGCATGTAGATGATTGTAAATTTGGAAGTGCCTCTTCTAAAGATTGAGGAGAATGTCCACTAAGCCTTAAATTTTCAATTGCTCTATAAATATCGGATGCAAATGTATTTCTTTTACAAGATCCAGCATAATGCTTTAACTTTTTAGCATTTGCATTGATGACTTTTCGCATCACCATTACTGCACCTTCTCTTGATAAATAACTTTTACCAGCATTCTTTAATGACTTTGCACATACTCTTTCAAATGAACTTACAGAAATATTAAAAGCACCTTTAACACCTAAAGAATCTAGCACCAAAGTTTCCATCCCCAAAGTATAACTTGTAGGTGTTATTATTATGTGCTGATTTTCAAATGGTTTGTAATTTGCCTTTAATCTTTCTAATACATGGCCTATTGCCTTTTTATCATTGTCATCACAAAAAATCTTTAACATTTTCACTCCACCATATTTATATTTAATTCTTCTACTTACTAATTATTGTGTCTATATTGCTCTAATTTTATTTATATTGTGTTAAATAATATAACTTTATTCACAATTTTGCTATATTGTTCTAGATATAATCCTACTCATAATTTATTTTATTTATATTGCTTACACATAAGCCAATTGAGTTTATTATAGCATCTTATATTGAAGCAAATAAATATTGAATTTTTTTAATAAATTCTTCTTTTCACACAAAAAAATTCATATACATTTTTGAGCTTTATTTCCAAAATTGCGATTATATGTATTTTTTTAGGTGCTTACTGCCATTTTATCCCTAAAATCTGCCCTCGGTTAATTATATAATAATGGAAACATTAAAGTCAATTTTAAGTTAAAATTTTTGAAAATCTTCTATTTTAGTCTTTTAATTAGGGCATATCTTCCATTTTTCTTCGTTTTTATGAAAAATCTCATTCATTTTAAAACTTCTGTTTTTGACTATTTGCACTTATATAATTAAAAATAGGCTTAATCTAAGCCTACTTTTTCAAAAAAACATACATATTAGTAAATTATTAAATGTATTTAGTAACAAGTAACCTTTTCTTAAATATATTTAGTA
>DUUO01000046.1 GCA_012841525.1 Clostridiales bacterium | reverse complement strand
TGAAAACAAATGGAAAGATTTACAGGCTTTAAAAAGAAGAAAAACAAATGGCGAATTATATAAAATATTTGGTGATAAAGCTGATATGTTTGCAAGATTTAGCATTCATATGACTGCTTATGAATATGAAGTACTTGAAACAGTTATATTACCATTATATGCCAAAGAATTAGAAGAAAAACATAAAGTTGATAATTCAGAATATGTAATAAATGAAAATAGCTGGAAAACATTTTTTGAAAACCTAGCAGCAGAAGAAGTTATGGATTTGCCAGTATATAGTAATCTGGGTGACTTTAGTTTAGTTGATAGTAGAATTGATAATAAACGTTATAAAAAAACTTTTATCCATTTTATGAAAACTGCAATGATTGATTTTGAACAAGCAGTATATTTAACAGCTTATGATTGCGATGTGAAGTTAAATAATGACTATAAGCCAACTGAATTTAAAAATATGATGACATTGCAAGGATATAATTATCAATATGAAAAAAATGATTATAGTGTATGGAAAAATCTTGATGAATATATAAGATATTTAGAGTTAAGTAGGAAAGATTGGTTAACTGGAAATGAGGCAATAGAATATAGGGATTTAGACTCAAGACATTATAAAAAAGCATACAGATACAAAGATACATTTTATAATGCATATTATAAGGCTCAACTTTCATTTCAACAATTACAAGAAGCATTAGATCTTGCTGTTTTTACATATAAATTACCTTATGGACTTTCTGAGGATGAAATTAAAAATGAATTTTATGGTGATTACAGACAAGGTATTAAAATAGGTGATGCAAAACAATCATATATTAGACAGCTTCAAATAGGGTTAAATGATTATAAAGGCACAACTAACACGCTTTTAATTGCAGATGGTAATAATCTTTATATGAGCGACAATGGAAGATTAGCAGTTTACAATCAAGCAAATACGGAATACCAACAAGCTAAAGAAGTTTATGGTGATAATAATGATACAACTCAATTACAAAAAGTTTTACTTCAATGTAAGCAACTTGGAATTCAATCATTTTTATTAAATCTTTCTGAATTATCAAAAAACAATTATGAGACATTTAAGAATTTTCTAGCCTTTCAACAATATTCATATTATTCAGATTGGATAAGGGCTGGACGATCATATCAAAAAGCTATGGTGTTAAAACAAGAAGAGTATTTTAGGCAATCAAATAGAATGCTTGAGGAAGGCCTTGAAAAAAACGATGAAACTCACAAAAAAGTGCTTGCCGATATTAAAGAAGAATTAGGTAGAAAAAATGCATTTTATGAGCAGTTGAGCAATGAATCTAATAGTAAAAAACCATATCCACAAAACTCAAAAGCAGTCAATTTTGATAAAATTAAAGGTGAAATTATTGAAGTAAATAAAGAGCAAGATTATAAAAACTATGTTAAAAATAAAGAAGGAAAAGACGGTGTAGAAAAATATTTTAGAGATAGATTAATAAAAAAAGAATGGCCTGAACAATATAGAGATGGTAAGTCATGGAGTTCCGTATATGGTGAAGGTTTTGATGAAAATGGAAATTTTGTTGAAAAGGAATATTCTACAACATGGCAAATATCAAGAATGTTAGTAAATCATGATTATATATTCCGTCATGCTAGTGGTGAAATATTATTAGACTTACAAAAGATAAAAGGTGCAGAAACTACTGTTAACTCATATTTCCAAAATTATTTCATCGAAAGTGGAGAAACTTCAGTAGAAGATGTGCTTTCATACGATATACAAAAAATGCTTGCAGAAAAAGGCAAATCGTCTTTTCAATATGAACGTTCAAATTCTGAAGACATAACAGTGTCAAGAAATGATGATATTGCATCTCAAATTTTAAAGATTGATAATGGTAAATATGACTCAGGTTGGTGGAATGATGATACAAAATCTTGGGATTTGCCAGGTAGTGTACAATGGAAAGAGCAACCTAAATATAACAAAGAAGATAAAATGAGTGAAGGAAACGAAACAAAAAGAATGGTACACGAATGGAAAAGTGATGGGAAAAATTATAAAATAACATTTATTGCATGGTGCATTGATGAAAAATGCCAATTTGAAGTTAAGGCAGATGAAAAGTTTGATTTTAATATGAAATTATATCCTAAATACAAATTAGAAGTTAAACCTGTTGCATAGAAAAACTTCATGTTAATGTTAACTAAGGCTGCAAAAGTTTTGCAGCCTTTTTTATTGTAAGTTTTACTGATGAGCATCATTTAACTTTGTATTTTGTAAAACTTTTTGTTGAATGTTTAGTTGAGAGTTTATTGTCACAAATCAAAGGCTTAAGAGTAAGTATAATTTTTGTTTAACTCAATTTTTTGATTTTGTTTAATCGTTTGTATGGCAGGTGCATTTTCGAGTATAATTAAAGCATAATTTATTTATAAAAGGAAGAAAGTATGAACAAAATACCAAGTTTTGAAATTAATCATTTAAAGTTAAAAAAGGGCGTATATGTATCTAGAAAAGATGTTGTTGGTGGTGAAGTTATAACGACTTTTGATTTGCGTATGAAACGTCCATATAAAGATGCACCTATGACAACAGGTTCAATGCATGTCTTAGAGCATATTATAGCAACATATCTTAGAAACGATAAAATGTGGAGCCATAGAATAATTTACTTTGGGCCAATGGGATGTAGAACTGGATTTTATCTATTAATTCGTGGCGATTATACTTCAACAGACATTATTCCATTGCTTGAAAGGGCATATGATTATGCATCTGATTTTAATGGTGACATTCCTGGTTGTACTACAATTGAATGTGGTAATTGTTATGATATGGATTTACCTGAAGCAATAAATGATGCTGCAGATTATTATAATCTTTTAATTGCTCCTAAAAAATACAATTTAGAATATCCACCAATCACTGAAGCAGAAAAAGAAAAGTCTAGAAGAAAATATGAAAGAGAGAAAAAACAACAATTAAAATTGCTCAAAGAAATGCAACAAGAAAATGAGCAAAATAATCTAGAAGAACAAGATAAAGAAGAAATTGTTGAAGAAAATGATAGTCAAGATTAAATAAAATTCTTAGTCAAATAATTTTGGGTTGAAAATTAAAATAAAGTTGAACAATTAAAAGAACGAATCAATATAAAATTATAATAAGGTCAAATAAAAATTAAATTAATATATAGATTAGTCAGTGAGGTAAAAAATGAGAGATAAGAGAATGCAAGAATTAGCACATTTATTAGTTAATTATTCATGTTCATTGCAAAAAGGTGAAAACATTTTGATACAAGCAAATGGCATAGATAGTGAATTTATTTCTTGCATTGTTGAGGAAGTTTACAAAGTTGGAGGTTTTCCATTTGTAGAACTTTCAGACATGAAAATATCAAGAAGTATTAGGCATGGTATGAGCGAAGAACTTGCAAACAAAATGGCCGAATTTGATAAAGTTAAGATGTCAGCGATGGATGCATATATTGGAATCAGAGGTGGAAATAATGCATTTGAACTTTCTGATATTCATCCAGAAAAGATGAGTATATACAACAAATTATATTCATTGCCAATACATCATGAAATTAGAGTTAAGAATACCAAATGGGTTGTTTTAAGATATCCAACTGAAGGTTTTGCTGCTTTTGCAAAAATGTCTACTAAAGCCTTTGAAGATCATTATTTTAATGTATGTACCTTGGATTATAAAAAAATGGACAAGGCAATGGATCCACTTGTTGAATTAATAAATAAAACTGATAAGGTAAAAATTTTAGGGCCTGGAACTGATTTAGAATTTAGTATAAAAAACATTGGTTGTGAAAAATGTTCAGGACTTAGAAATATCCCAGATGGTGAAGTTTATACTGCACCTGTAAAAAATAGCGTAAATGGAATTATTTCATATAACACTCCAACTGTATATAATGGAATTGAATTTAAAGATGTTGTCTTAGAATTTAAGGATGGCAAAATAATTAATGCAAAAGCAAATGATACTGAAGCAATTAATAAAATATTCGATACAGATGAAGGCGCTAGATATGTTGGTGAATTTTCATTTGGCGTAAATCCATATATCAAAGATGCAATAACGGACATATTATTTGATGAGAAAATAACTGGTTCATTACATTTCACTCCAGGCTCATGTTATGACGAAGCATATAACGGAAATGAAAGTGCCATTCATTGGGATTTAGTTTTAATTCAAACCAAAGAATATGGTGGCGGTAGCATATATTTTGATGATGTTTTAATTAGAAAAGATGGAATTTTTGTATTAGATGAGTTAAAAGGGTTAAATCCAGAAAACTTGAAATAATAAATTATGTCTAAATTCTAAAAGTGCAAAAATAATCAATAAGGTATAAGGTTATTTAGACAGTATTAAATTTATATTAAAGTTTAGGGAAATGATTTCATTAAAAATTGATTGATTTTTAAAGATAAACTTTGAATTGTAGAAAATTAAATTTGTTGAGGATATTATGTCAAAAACAAAAAAAGATGATAGTATACCAAGAAAACCATCAAAGTTCATATATAATTTTTTAGTTTTCATAATAAATATTTTATCGAAAATATTTTTGAAATTTAAAATAAAAAGAGACCCAAAAATCAAGGAATTAAAAGGCCCCATTGTTTGTCTAGGAACACATCTTGCAGTTTTAGACGTTGCGACAATGATGTTGTCTATGAATAAATATAGAAAGCTAAATATCGTTGTTGGTCGAGACGTAATGACTTGGTCAGTTTTTAAGCCAATTTCAAAAAAATTAGGTTTAATACCAATTAGTCAATTTGGACTAGATTTATCTAGTGTTAGAACAATAATGAAGTCAGTAAAGGCAGGTAGATCTATTGCTTTATTCCCTGAAGGTAAAATATCTCTTGATGGCCAAAATCTCCATTATATTTCACCAAGCCTTGCGAAATTTCTAAAAATGATAGGTGCAAATATTGTGTTTGCACATAATTATGGTGGATATTGCAATAATCCTAAATGGGCATCAAATTTCAGAAAAGGTAATGTTACTCATGATATAAAAGTTTTGTTTACAGCAGAAGAATTAAAAGAAAAAAGCGTAGAAGAAATTGATAAAGTAATACAAGAAAGCTTTAAGTTTAATGAAAGTGCATACCAACAAGAAAATAATTTAAGATATAAATCAAAAACTACAGCAAAAGGATTAGAATTTATTTTATATAAATGTCCTAAATGTATGGCTGAATATGAAAACATAACAGATAAAAAACATATAATTTGTAAAAAATGTGGCAATACTGTTGAATACACTGAATACGGAAAATTTATATCTTTGGGAGAAAGTGTTACATTTGATAGACTTGATAAATGGTATGATTGGCAAAGAGTTAGCATTAGAAAAGCACTTGAAGATGAAAATTTTAAAATTTCATCAGCAGTAGAATGGTCTAAGATGAATCAGAAAACAAACAAGTATGAAAAATGTGGTGCTGGGGCTTTAAGCATTACGTATAATGATATTCAATTTGAAGGTAAAAATTTAGTTGGCGAGGATGTTTTAATTAGTTATCCGCTTGAAAATCAAGTTGCAATTATACAAAAAAGAAAAGAGGGAATAGATCTTACCATAGAGAATGAAATTAATCGCTTTATGTTTGATGAAAAAAAATATGCATCAAAATATAATTTAATTGTGGAAGAAATTTTCAGAAAAAGACATTCGCTACCACCAAAAGGGGAAGAAATAAATTAATATTATCAATTTTTATATAGATAAGCATTTGTAGTTATGATTAACTATTTTTGCATTTATCATTTACTTCTTTAATCTCTTGTTATATTATCAATTTTTATATGAAAAGCATTTGTAGTTGTGCTTATCTATTTTTGCATTTATCATTTGCTGCTTTAATATCTTGAATTAATTCTCTAATTTTTATTAATATAATAAATTTTTATATAAATAAGTATGTTAACTATTCTTATCTATTTTTGCATTTATCATTTGCTGCTTTAATATCTTGAATTAATTCTCTAATTTTTATTAATATAATAAATTTTTATATAAATAAGTATGTTAACTATTCTTATCTATTTTTCCATTTATCATTTACTGCTTTAATATCTTGAATTAATTCTCTAATTTCTCTATTTGCAACACCTTTGTTGTTTCTTACTACAACAGACAATTCACCAAGTGTAGCGAGTAATTCATCATATGTTGTATAACGTTTTGGTCTAGTTGCTTGTTTAATATTATTTTTAAATAGTCTTAATTTAGAACCTTCATATAGTTTTTCAAAAGATAATAAATCCCAAATTTCACCATGATATGGAACGGAAGAATGCAATTTTGCTTCATCAAAAAGTTGATCTGAAAAATATTCAGAAACACTTTCTTCGCCATGCGTAACAAAAATATGCTTTGGCTTTGGATTTATTGCCATAGCCCATTCTAAAAGTCCATCTATATCAGCATGCGAGCTTGTTCCACTAAGTTCAATTATTTCTGCATTTACTTCAATTTCTTCATTAAACAGTTTTACTTTATCTGCGCCATCTAAAATTATTCGTCCTAATGTTCCATTAACTTGATATCCTGCAAACACAATTGTGCATTCTGGGCGCCATAAATTGTGTTTTAAGTGATGCCTGATTCTTCCAGCTTCGCACATTCCCGATGCGGAGATAATGACTTTTGGCTCTCTATTTGCATTTATTTCTTTACTTTCATCTGCTGTAACAGAAGTAACAAGGCCAGGAAATGATAATGGGTTTTCACCACTTTCAATTATTTCCATAGTTTCTTTATCAAAGCAATTGACAAAGCCTCTTTCAAATATTTTAGTAGCTTCAATTGCTAAAGGACTATCTAGATAAACTTTGAAGTTTCCAAATTTTGATAATCTATGTTCCTTTTTAATTTCTCTCATATAGTATAAAAGCTCTTGTGTTCTTCCAACCGCAAAAGAAGGAATGACAACGTTTCCGCCTCTTTCAAAAGTTCTTTCAATAATTTTTGTCAGTTGTCCAACATAGTCGTGATCAGGTCCATGTTTTCTATCACCGTAAGTACTTTCCATAACGACATAGTCTGCTTTTTCAATAAACCTTGGATCTTTAATTATAGGTTTATTGATGTTGCCAATATCTCCAGAAAAAGCAATGGTTATAGTTTTTGCACTTTCCTTCGCTTTTATGACTACACTTGATGAACCTAAAAGATGACCTGCATCAATAAACTTGATAGTAACATCATCATTTACAACAATATCTTGTTCATAATTACAGCCTACAAAATGATCCATTGTTTTTATGGCATCTTCAGTGGTATATATTGGTTCGTAGATTGCACTGCCACCACGCTTTGCTTTTCTGTTTTTCCATTCCGCTTCAAATTCTTGAATGCCAGCACTATCTAATAACATAATTTTACATAAGGCTTTACTCGGTTTTGTTGAATAAATTTTTCCTTTAAAACCTTTTTTTACAAGTGATGGTAACATTCCAGAGTGGTCAATGTGTGAGTGCGTTAAAAAAACAGCCTCTATATCAGTAGCCTTTACTGGCATTGGCTGTTTTTCATATATTTCTGGTCCTTGAACCATTCCACAATCTATTAAATAATTTTTATTGTTGACTTCTAGTAAATATTTGCTGCCTGTAACTTCTCTAGCTGCTCCTAAAAAAACTAGCTTCATAAACACCTCTAAAGTTTATTAAATTTATATATTTATCATATCATTTTATAGCAAAAAAATGTAGGTTGAATTTTATGGCTTGTGTATATAGTCTAATTTTAATTGTGATTATATGCGTTTTTTAATATTTTTTTTTAGTTTAGTAAAGATTAAAAAGTATATTTGGATTATTATATGATATACTAACACTATTAAATGAAAGGAAAAGTTTGCTGTGAAAAATATAAACAAAGTTGATGTAAAAGAATTTTTAACCAAAGAGTCTTGTCTATATGATTATTCAAAATCATTGTGCATATACAATGTTAGTCAAAGCGATTTTGAGAAATTAAAGGAAAAACTAATTAATGATTTTGATAATGATATTGAAATTATATGCAATTTAGAAGATGGCGAAGTTAAAGCATATTCAAAAGATTTAATATATGCTAAAAGTTATACAATTGAAGGTAGCCATTTTCTAGATAGAAAACATTATACATTTACAGATTTAGTTGATTTAATGGGTATTTTACGTTCAGAAAATGGATGTCCATGGGACAGAGTTCAAACAAATGACAGTATCAAATCTAATGTAATTGAAGAGGCATATGAATTAGTAGAAGCAATTGAGAAAAATGATAAAGAATCAATGATTGAAGAGGCAGGTGATGTGTTGTTACAAACGGTTTTCCATTCTAAAATCGCAAAAGATAAAGGATTGTTTTCGCTAACTGATGTAATAAATGCACTTTGCACAAAACTAATAACAAGACATACTCATGTTTTTGGAGAAACAAAAACAAAAAATTCAAATGAGGCAATAAGCAGTTGGGAAAAGGCAAAAAGCATTGAAAAATCTCAAAAGACAGTAGGTGACAAGTTAGATAGTGTTCCAAAAACTTTTGGCAGCGTAATGAGGGCACATAAAGTGCAAAAAATTGTCAGAAAAACAGGCTTTGATTTTGATGATGCAAAATCTGCTAAGCAAAAAATATTTGAAGAATTAGATGAAATTGAAAAATCTAAGTCTAGAGAAAATTTAGAATGGGAGGCAGGTGACGTTTTATTCGCTGCAGTAAACTACATAAGAATGTTGGGAGTAGATCCGGAAATTGCATTAAATAATTGCACTAGTAGGTTTATAGAACGATTTAAGCATATTGAAAAGAAAGCTTTAGAAAACAATGTGGAATTAAAACATAAAAATATGGATATATTAGAAAAATATTATCAAGATTCGAAAAGATTTGAAAATCAAGTTGAATAAAATAATAAATTAAGAAAATTACAAGAGTTAAAATAAATTGAAAATCAAGTTGAAAGAAATTAAAAATTTTGAAAGATAACGAAGCAGTAGAATTTAAATAGAGCATATATTTTGTAGCTATGGATACTAATATTGCAATAGGTAAGGTAAAATTAAAGTCAAAGTATATATTAGCCCCAATGGCTGGTTTTTCAGATATTGGTTTTAGAACTTTGGCATATAAATTTGGTGCTGGGCTTTGCTGCACTGAAATGGTTTCTGCAAAAGGTTTAGTTTATAATAGTGAAAATTCTAAGCTTTTGTTGTCAACTGATAACGATGAGCCCATTAAAGCGGCACAAATATTTGGTTCAGAAATTCCTTTTATAGAAAAAGTATTAAAAAAAGAAGAGTTAAAAAAATTTGATATTATTGATTTTAATTTTGGCTGTCCTATGAAAAAAATAGTTTCAAATGGTGAAGGTAGTGCCTTATTAAAAAATCCAATGCTTTGTTATGACATAATAAAATGTTGCACTGACAACACAAATCAAGAAATTACAGCAAAAATTAGAATAGGTTACTTCAATGATGAAAAAAATGCTGTAGAAGTTTCAAAATTAATTGAAAAAGCAGGAGCAAAGGCAATAACTGTTCATGGTAGAACTAGGGATCAGTTTTATTCTGGCAAAGTAGATTTTGATATGATAAGACAAGTCGTCGAAGCAGTAAATATCCCTGTCTTTGGAAATGGAAATGTAATAGATTTAGAAAGTGCAAATGAAATGTTTGAAAAAACAGGCTGCAAAGGCATAGCAATAGGAAGAGCTGCTGTTGGAGCGCCGTATATTTTTTCTGTTTTAAATGGCAAAAAAGCAACATATAATCTTGCTTACTTGATTAAGAGTCATATTAGTAAAATGTTAGAATATTTTCCTGAAAAAGTTGTTGTTAATTATATGAAAAAGCATCTTGCCGCATATTTATTTGGTATTCCAAACGCTAAAGAAATAAAAGCCAAAATTTATGCTCTAAATACAATAGACGATTTAATGGAATTAATTGAATCAAGAAAAGAAGTGTTTTATAGAAATTTTGATATTTAATGATTTATTTTAAATTTTATTTTTTTTAATAAAATGAATAAAAACTGCTGAAAAATCTGCAAAAAGTAGTGATATGTTTGCTCATATTATAGTGCAGTGATATAATAAAATAAATAAATTAATGATTAATTAGGAGCTTTTTATGAACAAAAAAACAATCAAAGATGTAAATGTAAAAGGTAAAAAATGTTTAGTTAGAGTTGATTTTAACGTTCCAATGGAAAATGGTGTTATAACTGACTTAACAAGAATTAATGGTGCTATACCAACAATAAAATATTTATATGAGCATGGCGCAAAAGTTATTTTATGTTCACATATGGGAAGACCAAAGGGTGAATTTAATATGAAATACTCACTAGAACCTGTTGCAAAAAAACTTTCTAGTTTACTTGGGAAAGATGTTGCTTTTGCAAAAGATGCAATAGGTGAAGATGCCGATGCTAAAGTTAAAGCTTTGAAAGATGGAGATATAGTTTTACTTGAAAATTTAAGATTCTATATCGGTGAAGAGAAAAATGACAAAGACTTTTGTGAAAAGCTTGCAAAACATTGTGAAATTTATGTAAACGATGCTTTTGGTACAGCTCACAGAGCTCATGCATCTACTGCTGGAATTGTTCAATATGGTTTTGTTAAAGACGCTGTTGCTGGTTTTTTAATTGGAAAAGAATTAGATATAATCGGTGGAGCTATGGAAAATGCAAAAAGACCATTTGTTGCAATTTTAGGTGGAGCAAAAGTTTCAGATAAAATTGGAGTTATTTCAAATTTAATTGAAAAAGTTGATACCATCATAGTAGGTGGTGCAATGGCATATACATTCTTAAAGGCTCAAGGACTTAATATTGGTGATTCTAGATTTGAAGCAGATAAACTAGATCTTGCAAATGAATTACTTGCAAAAGCAAAGTCTAAAAATGTTAAAGTTTTATTGCCAGTAGATTGTATGTGTGCTGATAAATTTGCTGAAGATGCAAATGCTAAAGTATTTGAAGGAAATATTGATGCAGGTTGGATGGGGCTTGATATTGGTCCAAAGACTATAGATTTATTTAGTAATGCAATAAAAGATGCAAAAACAGTTATTTGGAATGGACCTATGGGTGTTTTTGAAATGGATAAATTTGCAGTAGGCACTAAAGCAATAGCAAAAGCAATGGCAGAATCTAATGCGGTAACAATAATAGGTGGCGGCGATTCAGCAAGTGCAGTAACACAACTAGGTTATGCAGATAAAATGACTCATATATCAACAGGTGGTGGAGCATCACTTGAATTTATGGAAGGTTTAGAATTACCTGGTATTGCTTGCTTAAATGATAAATAATTAAATTTGATAAATAGCAATTTAAAAAGTTATTTATCATTAGGATTGCTATATTAATAAGCATAAGAGAAGAAATTAAGGCGATACAATATAGGGAAAAAATAGTTATTACTTATTGAAAACATTAAGTGATATGCAAACAAAAATTTTAGATATCATCCATATCTAGATATAAAAAATAATAAAAAGGGGAAGAGTTATGAAAAAAGAAATTATTGCAGGAAATTGGAAAATGAACAACAACAAAGAGCAAACATTGGCTTTAATTAATGAGTTGAAACCACTTGTTAAAGATGCAAAATGTGAAGTTGTAGTATGTGTACCTTTCACAAGTATTGAAACAGCAAGAAAGGCACTTCGTGGTTCTAATATCAAGCTTGGAGCACAAAATGTTCATTGGGCACCAAAGGGAGCTTTCACTGGTGAAATTAGTGCAGATATGTTAGTTGAACAAAAAGTAAAATATGTTCTTGTTGGACATAGTGAAAGAAGACAATATTTTGGTGAAACAAATCAATCAGTTAATGCAAGAGCAAAAGCAGCACTTGGTGCAGGTTTAAATGTCATTATGTGTGTTGGCGAAACTTTAGAAGAAAGAGAAACTGGTAAAACCGCTGATGTTGTAACAAAACAAACACTTGAAGGCTTAGAAGGAATTGAAAAAGACGGTTTGAAAAAGATAGTTATAGCATATGAACCAGTTTGGGCAATTGGTACAGGTAAAACTGCTACAGCACAAGATGCAAACGATACTATTGCAATTATTAGAAAAGCTGTTAAAAAACTATATGGAAGAAATTATGCAAAATCTATCAGAATTCAATATGGTGGTAGTATGAACCCTGGCAATGTAAAAGAATTAATGGCTATGCCAGAAATTGATGGTGGTCTAATTGGTGGTGCATCACTTAGAGCAAAAGATTTTGCAGCAGTTGTATTAGACAGATAAATATACATTAAGACAAAAATATTTAACTTAAACAAACCCCAAAATTGGGGGTTTGTTATGTATAGAGTAATTTTTAGGAGAGAAAATGGATAAAAGGCAAGTAGTTTTAGTAGTAATGGATGGAATTGGAAAATCTAAAACAGGAGTTGGCGATGCTGTATCTGAAGCAAAAACTCCAACCTTAGATATGCTTTTTAAGACTTGTCCTCACACATTCATAAAAGCACACGGTGAAGCCGTTGGTTTACCAAGTGATGCGGATATGGGAAATAGTGAAGTAGGTCATAATGCTTTAGGCGCTGGTCAAATTTATGCACAAGGTGCAAAACTTGTAAATGAAAATATTGAAAGCAAAAAGATTTTTAAATCTAATGCATGGCAAGAATTAAAGGATAATTGCCTTTCAAATAATTCAGTTATGCATTTTATTGGACTATTATCTGATGGTAATGTTCACTCTAATATTTCTCATCTAATTGCTTTGTTAAAACAAACAAAAGAAGAGGGTATAAAAAATGCAAGAGTTCATATCTTATTAGATGGTAGAGATGTTCCTGCTACAAGTGCACTAATATATGTAAAAATGCTTGAAGATGCAATTGAAAAATTAAATGACGATTCATTTTTTGTTGCCATTGCAAGTGGTGGTGGAAGAATGCAAATAACTATGGATAGATATTTTGCAGATTGGGACATGGTAAAAAGAGGTTTTGACATTCATGTATATGGAAAAGGCAGAACTTTCAATTCTGCAAAAGAAGCAATTGAAACTTTGAGAAAAGAAAATCCAGGTGTTGTAGACCAAAATCTTCCAGGTTTTGTTATTGCAAAAGATGGAAATCCTATAGGTAAAATGAATGATGGTGACAGTGTTATTTTATTCAACTTTAGAGGCGATAGAGCATTAGAAATTAGCATGGCTTTTGATAATGAAGATTTCAATGGCTTTGATAGAGGTAATATGCCAAAATTGCTTTTTGCAGGAATGCTTGAGTATGATGGTGATTTGAAATTGCCAAAACGCTTTTTAGTCGAACCTCCACAAATAAAAAATACATTAAGTGAAGTATTAGTTAAAAACGGAATTTATCAATATGCGGTATCCGAAACTCAAAAATATGGTCACGTAACTTATTTTTGGAACGGAAATAGAAGTGGAAAATTTAGCGAAAAACTAGAAATATATAAAGAAATTCCATCTGACAAAGTAAGCTTTGATCAAAGGCCTTGGATGAAATCTGCAGAAATTACAGATGATTTAATTAAAGCAATAAAATCTGGTAAATATGGATTTTTACGTTGTAATTATCCAAATGGAGATATGGTGGGACATACAGGCTCAATGTTTTCAACAATAATTGCAGTTGAATCTGTTGATTTAGGTCTTTCAAGATTGCTACCAGTTATAGATGAAACAAATTCAATTTTAGTTGTTACTGCAGATCATGGCAATGCTGATCAAATGTATGAAACAAAAAAAGATGGTTCTATTGAATCTAGAACTGCTCATAGTTTAAACCCAGTTCCATTTATTGTGTATGGAAAAGATGTAGAAATTAAAAATGGCAATTTTGGTTTAGCAAATGTTGCAGCTTCTGTTGTAAAATTGCTTGGAATTGAACCCTTAGAAGTATGGGAAGAATCTATAATAAAATAAGTTTTTAGATAAGATTTTTCATCAATAAAAAAAGTATAAAATATAACAAAATATTTAAGATATTAAACACCCCCTAATGCAGCCTGATTGGCTGCATTTTTAATTACTAATTAAGTGCTTTTTTTAAGTATTAAATGATTTTTTATGCTAGTTTAGTTAATACTTTGATATATGCCAGTTAAATTTTCTGATTTGCACCGTAGGATATGCATTTATCTGCAAAAATGGGAAATTCTGTTATTGAATATTTGATGTAAAAGTTGTATGTAGAAATTTTTGTTGTTACTTATAATTATTCAAATATTAAATTGTTGATAATGCCTATATAATGTGTTATGATTTTCTTAATATTTAACTGCTAGTGGAACTATAGAGATTAATGTTTAAACTATTCAAAAAATTCACTTTTATGACTTGGATGCTAGTTATAATTATTATTTTCGTTACAGGCCAAGCCGTAGCAGAGTTGTTCTTACCTGAAAAAATGTCAGAAATCATAGATTATGGCATATATGTTGATTATCAACCTCTATACAAGCATGTTGAAATGGATAAACCTAGAAGTATTTCTAGCATAGATTCAGAAAAGACTCTTAAGGGTTATGATTCTGATAAAATTCCAGTTTTTGAAATGGTAGATGGTTTTTCTACTTATGATTTAGCCAAAACTTTAGGCGAAATGGAAAACAAAACAGTTAAAGCAGTGTTTAAGGATATTTCAGTTAGGGATAGTGAAAAATTGTTTGACGAAGTAATGACACCATTTTTAGATGGATTAAAGCCATTTCAAAAGAAAGGTGCAACATATTACGGCTATCACAGTGAACCCGAAAAACAAAAAGTTATTCGAGAAGTTATTGGTACTTTGTTTAATTTTGATTTATTGCCAATAACTAATGAAGATAAAAAGAATGAAGATTTATTCAGTGTAGATGAACTTTTAGATCAAGAAGATGATCCAGATGAAGATGCAATGGAAAATTCTTCAAACAAGAAAATTATTACTGCTTGCATCTTAAATATGAAGCATTCTAAATATGGAAATCTTATGCCAATACCAATTGATAAAGATGGCAAAAGAATTCCGACAAATGAATTTGGCGAAGCGATAGACCCATCAAAATTAATTTATGTTTACTCTGATAAAGATGACAACGAGGTAGGTTCTAAAAAAGAAAGTTTTACAAAAAGACCAGATGAAATGCCAGATTATGAAACAATTATTGCAAATGGGGTTTTGGGTTTTGCATATAAATTTCAAACTACTAAATGGCAAGAACATGACCTTGGAACAACTGAAGGAGATGCAAATGATTATGCAATAGAGGCAAATAGAGTATATTTGATAGAACATATATTAAAGCCTCATGAAGATTATTTTGTAAGATTCGATGCACAAGATACAACAAGATATTTTAATAGATATCAAGAATTAGAAGGATATATAAACGAAATAACAAAGTTATATACGACAGATGATGAATTAGTAATTTTAGGACATCTTTTAACTTTAAAAAATGTAAAAAACCCTGTAAAAGTTGAAAAATTAATAACAACATTTTATACAGAAAATCCAGATACTCTTGAGGCTGTCCAAAAACTTGATAAGAATAAAGCACAACAATTTTTCATTAAATTAAGGCATTATTTAAAACTTAGTCCTGCTGGACAAAGAGCAGATGAGGTAGTTAAAGAGTTAAAAACTGGAAAAGATATGTTGATGCCAGATGGTTTTGCACCACAAACAAAAGATATGACATTCATCTTGACAAGAGGTGGATACATGCTTTTATTGACAATTGTAGCTTGTGTTGGGGCAATAGCTGCAGCATTAGTAAGTTCAAAATTTACAGCAGATTTTTCAGCAAAAGTGAGAAGTATGATTTTTGGAAAGGTAGAATCTTTTTCACTATTAGAATTTGATAAATTTACCACTTCAAGTTTGATTACAAGATCAACAAATGATATAAACCAAATTCAATCGATTATTTTATTAGTCTTAAGAACTGGTTTAATTGCACCAATAACATTAGTTGGTGGTTTTATTATGGCATTTAATAAATCACCCAAAATGACCAAAGTGTTAGCATATGATATGCCATTTTTAGCAATTGTCACATATATTGCAATAATTATTGTTTATCCATTGTTTAGGCTGATACAGAAAAAAATTGATAAATTAACTCTTGTTGCAAGAGAGTCTTTAACAGGTATAAGAGTTATTAGAGCCTTTAATAAACAAGAATATGAAAATGAAAGATTCAAAGAAATTAATGATAGTTTAACTAGAACAGCAAAGTCAGTAGGTGTTTTTAATGCTGCACTTGTTCCTGTAATTGCAGTTGTTATGAATGTTTCTTTGGTTGGCGTCATATGGATCGCAAGTAAACAAATTGCATATGATGAAGACATTAAAGTTGGAGATATGATGGCTGTCATTCAGTACATGACTCAAATTATGTTTGCTTTAGTTATGCTTGCAAATGTCTTCGTTTTATTCCCAAGAGCAACTGCATCAGCGCTTAGAGTTAATGAAATTTTAGAAACAACTCCAGAGCTTTTAGATTCTGAAGAACCAAACCGAGAATATACAAGTGTTGGAAGTGTTGAATTTAAAAATGTTTCGTTTAAATATTTAAAAGAATCTGATCAGTATAATCTAAAAAATATCAATTTCAAGGCAGAGAAAGGCAAGGTAACTGCAATAGTTGGTGGGACTGGAAGTGGAAAATCTACAATATTAAATCTAATACCAAGATTTTATGATGTAAACGAAGGTGAAGTTTTAGTAGATGGAGTCAATGTTAAAGAATATATTCAAGCAGAATTGAGAGAAAAAATAGGTTTAGTTCCTCAAAGAGCAGTTCTATTCACAGGAACAATCAGAGAAAACTTGCAATACGGTAAACGAGATGCAACTGAAGAAGAAATGTGGGACGCCTTAACAATAGCACAAAGTAAGAATTTTGTTTCTAGAAAAGAAAATGGATTAGATACACAAGTTACACAAGGAGGCTCAAACTTTAGTGGTGGACAAAAACAACGTCTATCAATTGCAAGAGCAATAATTGGTCAACACTCTATATTGATGTTTGATGATAGTTTTTCTGCTTTAGACTTTAAGACAGATAAAAATTTAAGAACTGCACTTAAGCCAATTACTGCAGAATCTGCAACAATTATTGTTGCTCAAAGAATAGGTACAATTATGGATGCAGACACCATTCTTGTTATGTCAAATGGAGAAATTGTAGGAAAAGGAACTCATGAACAATTAATTAAATCATGTGACATATATAAAGAACTTGCTTTATCTCAAATGAGCGAAGAAGAACTTGGATTATAAAAGTACAAAATATAGATAAACAAAATAGAGAAGAAGAAATTGGATTATAAAAGTTCAAAATATAGATAAACAAAATAGAGAAGAAAAACTTGGATTATAAAAGTTCAAAATATAGATAAATAAAATAGAGAAGAAAAACTTGGATTATAAAAGTACAAAATATAGATAAACAAACCAAAGAAGAACTTGGATTATAAAAGCATAAAATATATAGACATATAAAATAAAATGTAAAATTGATATAATAAATATATAAAGGAAAAAACAATGGCAAACGATCCAAATTTAAATAGCCCTTTAAATGAGCCAACGCAAGAGGCGCCAACTCTTAGTCTTTCATTAGGTGGCGGACCTGGTGAGATTAAAGAAGTTGTTAAAGCAGAGCATTTTAAGGCAACTTTAAAAAGGTTAGTTAAATATTTAAAACCAAACTATCCAATGCTATTTTTCATGATGCTAATTGCTGCAATTGGAGCTTGGTTTGCTATTTGGGTTCCTGACATTTTAAAGAAAGTTACAAACACTTTAGTTGAAAGCATTCAATTTTTCAAAGATATTAAACCAGTTTCCGAAGGTGGAAATGGACAACTATACACCTATATAGCTCCAATATTAATTGTCAGTGCTTCGCTATATGTCTTAAATGCATTATTCCAATTTTTAGCAGGTATGATAGCAGCAATACAAGCTCAATCAGTTGTTAGAAGAATGCGTTCAGATGTCAAAGATAAACTAGACAAAGTTGCATTATCATATTTTGATTGCACAACAGTTGGTGAAGTTTTATCACGTTTTACAATTGATATTGAAATGGTTTCACTGACACTTCAAGAATCGTTAAACCAAATTATTTCTGGAACTATGATTATTGTCGGTGTCTTTGTAATGATGGTTAGAATTGACTGGCTTCTTGCTTTAATAGCATTAGTTAGCCTGCCTTTACTTTTGATAGTTTCACTTCTTATTGTTAAAAAATCTCAAGTAGAATTTTCAAAACAACAAAGAAAGATTGGTGAACTCAATGGTCATATTGAAGAAATGTACACAGGCCATAACATTATTAAACTATATAACTATGAAGACAAAAGCATAGAAAAATATGAAGTAATAAATATGGAGCTTAGAAAAGCGACACGACGATCGCAGTTTCTTGCTGGAATAATACTGCCTTCTATTAAATTTATTAACAATTTAACGTATGTATCAATGTGTATTGGTGGTGGTTTTAGAGCAGGTTCGGGAGTAATTACTATTGGTGACATTCAAGCAATGTTGTCGTATACAAAACAATTTGCACAGCCTATTGAAAGTATCAGTAATATTGCAAACACCATTCAATCTGCAATCGCAGCAGCGGAACGTGTTTTCCAAATTTTTGATTTAGAAGAAATGAGTGTTGAAGGTGAGAAAAGTATTGACTTGGAAAACATTCAAGGTAGAGTTACTATGAAAAATATTAAATTTTCATATGTTAAAGACATACCGCTAATTACAGATTTATCATTAGATGTTAAAGAGGGCGAAAGTATTGCTATTGTTGGACCTACTGGTGCAGGTAAAACAACTCTTGTCAATCTATTAATGAGGTTTTACGAAATTGATGGTGGAGAAATATTAATTGATGGCATTAATATGAAAGAATTTTCCAGAACAGATTTAAGAAGCCTTTACGGAATGGTGCTACAAGATACTTGGCTATTTAGTGGTACAATTGCAGAAAATATTTCATATGGTAGGCCAAATGCAACAAGAGATGAAATAATTGCTGCTGCAAAAGAAGCATATGCACATACATTTATTATGAGTTTAGAAGATGGTTATGAAACCATATTAAAAGAAGATGCTGCAAACATTAGTGCAGGGCAAAAACAACTTTTAACAATTGCAAGAGCAATATTGAAACAACCTAAGATAATAATTTTAGACGAAGCTACAAGTTCAGTTGATACCATGACAGAAAAATACATACAAAGTGCAATGCTTGCTATGATGGAAGGCAGAACAAGTTTTGTTATAGCACATAGGTTGTCGACAATAAGATCAGCAAATGTAATATTGGTTATGAATCAAGGTGATGTCATAGAAAAAGGTAATCACGAAGAATTAATTGCAAAACAAGGCTTTTACTATGACTTATACAATTCACAATTTGCTGGCGAAGAAGATGATATGTTTGATGTTAGTTCTTCTTCTTGTGCAGTTGACTTGAAAAAAGATGAAATACAATCGTAAATTATAAAATTATTTGTCAGCGCTCGATCTTAAAATTTGAAATTTAATATTGCAATAAACAAAAATATTAAAATGCACTTTTACTTTTAAATAAATGCAAAAAATAGATAATTGAACGTTTTTCACTTGTCTTTTCGTTTGTATAAAATAATATGTATGTCTTATAATAAAGATAGGTTTTTATCATTGGGAGGATGAAATGCCAACATTTTTTAGTCAAGTTTTTGAAGACGCACAGCCAGTAGCACCTTTAGGGCTAATAGTTATGAAAGGTGCTGAAGAATTAGGAAAGAAAATCGATAAATATTTAGTTTCATGGTACAACAGAGATATAGGCAAAAAAAATACCAAATTTAGAAAAGATACTTTTATTATTCAATCTTCATGTCCTAGATTTACAACAGGAGATGCAAAAGGTTTAATTTATGATTCTGTTCGTGGTTATGATTTATATATTCTTGTAGATGTAGGAAATTACAATGTAAAATATAAAATGTTCCAACAAGAAAATTCAATGTCTCCTGATGATCATTATGCTGATTTAAAAAGATTGATTGGAGCAGCAGGTGGTAAAGCAGAAAGAATTACTGTTATTATGCCAAGTTTATACGGTGGCAGACAACATCGTAGAAATACTAGAGAAAGTCTAGATTGTGCTCAAATGTTACAAGAACTATTTGCAATGGGCGTAAGTGACATCATTACTTTTGATGCACACGATCCAAGAGTTCAAAATGCAGTGCCATTGATGGGCTTTGATAACTTCTTTGCAACTTATCAAATTATGAAAAAAATAAAGCAAAGTTTTCCAGATTTACCATTTGATAAACATTCTTTAATGGCAGTTTCACCAGATGAAGGTGCAATGAATAGAAATATATTCTATGCTTCTGTTTTGGGCATAGAACTTGGAATGTTTTATAAAAGAAGAGATTATACAACAGTTATAAATGGAAGAAATCAAATAGTTGCACATGAATACATAGGGCAAGATCCAAGAGGTAAAAATATTTTAGTTGCAGACGATATTATAGCAACTGGTGAATCAGTTTTAAGACTCTGTGAAGAATTAAAAGATCGTGGTGCAAATAAAATTTTCTTAATTTCAACTTATACTTTATTTACCGAAGGAATTGAAAAGTTTGATAAAGCATATAAAGAAGGTTTATTTGATGCAGTTATAGGCACAAACTTGACATATATAAGTGAAGAGTTAAAAGATGTAGAATGGTTCAAATGTGCAGATGTTTCAAAATATATTGCATATATTATATCTTCTTGCAATCAAAATAAATCTGTTTCACCTTTATTAAATTCTGCAGACAGAATACACGAACTTATAGATGGAACAAGAGGTTAATTAATCTGTACCTTTATTAAATTCTGTAAATAGAATACGCGGGGATATAAATGAAACAAGATGTTAATTAATCTGTACTTTTATTAAATTCTGTAAATAGAATAGACGGGTATATATATTAAATTAGAGGTTAAATTAATCTGTACTTTTAATAGTCTTTCAAAAAAATGCAATAAAAATATTTATCTATCTTGTAATTATAGATAAAATTTCAATTAATTTAAGTGAAATAATAGATCTATGGTGATTTTGTAGATAATTCATATATAATTAATATAGTTGATTTAAGATTTGAAAAATCAAAAATTTTATAAGTTGAATGTGTAAAATTTAAAAATAAACAGAAAAAAGCAAATTAAATTTATAATATATATAATTAAAATTAATCCATAGTTAGTTTATAAAAAAAAGTTGTGGAATTTGAAATTGTTTGCAAAAAGTTTCAATTATGTTATTATATGCATAGTAATTAGTTACTTGTTTTAATAAACTTATATGTTTTCAATCCACTCCAATATTAAATAATTAACTTTTATTGCATAAAATTAATGCTTAATTTGTTTGTTTAAGAGGTGTAAATGATAATTGAATGGTTAGGGCATAGTTGCTTTAAGTTAGTCTCAGATACTGGACATACTTTTTTATTTGATCCATATGATCCAAGTTATACTGGTTTAGAACACGAAAAAATTGATGCAGATGTTGTATTAATGTCACATGGACACGGAGATCACGGTGCTATACATCAAGTAAAAAATTATAAAAAAGTTATTAAATCAGCAGGAACATATGAATATGAAGATGTAAAAATAAAGGCAATTAAAAGTTTTCATGATCCAAAAAATGGAGCGTTAAGAGGAGAAAACTTAATCTTTGTCCTTTCTATAGGCTCATTAAACATTTGTCATTTTGGAGATATTGGGCAAAATTTAACCGAAAAACAAATAAATGAAATTGGTAATGTAGATATAATTTTAATTCCTATTGGAGGAATATATACAATCGATGCGCTACAAGCAAAAGAATTTATAAATATACTTAATCCTAAAGTTACAATTCCGATGCATTTCAAAATAAAAAATCTAAAATTTGATTTAAATTATTTATCTGATTTTTTAGATTTATTTGAAGAAAAAGATATTGAAATTGTAAATGGTGATAGTGTAAAAATTACAAAAAATAATTTAGAAAATATGCCAAAAGTTTTAGTTTTTGGTTTTAATCGTGCAATAAAAAAATAACAAAAAAAGGAGATATTATGGCTTCTCAAAAAGATGATTTAACAGCAAAGACAATTTTTCAATTAAGGGATATGGCTAGAAAACTTGGTTGTAGTAAAGTAAGTTCAATGAAAAAAGCAGAACTTGTTGCTTTTATTCAAGAACAAAATGGGGTAGAAAGTGTTGAGAATCAAAAAAACAATCAAGCATGTACAATAAAAAGCACCAATAATAATGATGAAGATAAAAATGAAGATATCGATTTTTCTTCTATGGAAATTAGAGAAGGCGTTTTAGAAATTTGTCCAGATGGGTATGGTTTTTTAAGGGCGCACAACTATCAACAAGGTGATGGAGATGCTTATATTTCTGCACATAAAATCAGAAAATCTGGTTTGAGAAAAGGTGATGTTGTAAAAGCATATGTAAAAAAACTTGCTGAAAATAGACCATTAAATGTTCAGGAAATAATTGCAGTAAATGATGAAAATCCAGAACTTGCATTTCATAGAGCAAACTTTGATTCTCTAACTCCAATATATCCAGATCAAAGATATAAATTAGAAAATGCGGAAAATTCAAAAGATTTTGCAATTAGAGCGATTGATTTAGTTTCTCCTATTGGTAAAGGTCAAAGAGGTATGATTGTTTCACCACCAAAAGCTGGTAAAACAACTCTTTTAAAAAAGATTGCACACAACATTAGAAATAATTATCCTGAAGTTCATTTGATTGTATTGCTTATTGATGAAAGACCTGAAGAAGTTACAGATATGCAAAGAAGCATTGATGGTGAAGTTGTTTATTCAACATTTGATGAAATGCCAGAGCACCATACAAAAGCCTCAGAAATGGTTTTAGAAAGAGCAAAAAGACTTGTTGAGCGTGGTAAAGATGTTGTTATTTTAATGGATAGTTTAACAAGATTAGCAAGAGCATATAACTTAGTTATTAATCCAACTGGAAAAACTTTAAGCGGTGGTATTGATCCTGGTGCACTACATTCTCCAAAAAGATTTTTTGGAGCAGCTAGAAATATTGAAAATGGTGGAAGTTTGACAATCATTGCAACTGCACTTGTTGATACAGGAAGCAGGATGGATGATGTTATATATGAAGAATTTAAAGGCACAGGTAATATGGAAATTCATCTTGATAGAAAATTATCTGAAAAAAGAATCTTCCCAGCAATAGATTTAGCAAAAAGTGGAACGAGAAGAGAAGAATTACTATTATCAAGCAAAGAACTTGAAGGAATATGGGCAGTTAGAAGAATGCTTTCAATAGGTGATACACAAGAAGCAACAGAGAATTTAATTAGCATGTTAGTTGGAACGAAAAACAATGAAGAGTTCATTCAACAATTATCTTTGCAAATAGCCCACTTACAAAAATCAGGATACAACATTGTTTAATAAAAAATAATAGGGGTAAACCAACATTTAATTTATAAAAATTTTTGATCTACAAAATTATAAAAAAATACCAGAAATAATTAAATATTTCTGGTATTAATTTTTTAAGAATTAGTTATTTCTATTGTAATTATGCTTTATTTGATGATCCTAAAACATTTCTAATTTTATGAGCAACAATGTCTTTTATAGCAAGTCTTGCTGGTCCTAAATATTGTCTTGGATCAAAATGTGAAGGATTTTCAGTGAAATATTTTCTAATAGTTCCAGTGACAGCCATACGTAAATCTGAATCAATGTTAATTTTGCAAACAGCCATTGAAGCTGCTTTTCTTAACATTTCTTCTGGAACACCTCTTGCTCCTGGCATGTTTCCACCATATTTATTAATCATTTCAACTAAATTTTGAGGTACTGAGCTTGCTCCGTGTAAAACGATAGGGAAATTTGGTAAGAGTTTTCCAATTTTTTCTAAAATATCGAAACGAAGTCTAGGTTCAGCCTTAAACTTAAATGCACCGTGACTTGTTCCAATTGCAATAGCAAGGCTATCTACATTTGTTCTTGAAACGAATTCATAAACTTCTGAAGGATCAGTATATTGTGCATCATCTGAATGAACTTTTACATCATCTTCAATACCAGCAAGTCTTCCTAGTTCTGCTTCAACTACAACACCTCTGTCATGTGCATAGTCAACAACATTTTTTGTTATTTTAATATTTTCTTCAAAACTATGAGCAGAAGCATCGATCATTACTGAAGTAAATCCCATATCAATACAATCTTTACAAATTTCGAAAGAATCACCATGGTCTAAATGAAGAACTACAGGTACATCTGTTGTTTCAACTGCTGCCTCAACTAGTTTCTTTAAATAAACAGGATTTGCATATCTTCTAGCGCCAGCAGATACTTGTAATATGACAGGTGAATTTTCTTCTTCCACTGCCATCATAATTCCTTGGATTGTTTCCATATTGTTTACATTGAATGCGCCAATTGCATATCCTTCTTTATAAGCTTTTTTAAACATTTCTGTACTTGTTACTAATGGCATAAAACTACCTCCGTTAATATATTATTCAGTATATTTATTATACTACTAAATATGTCTATATGCTAGTAATTATGGAGTTGAAGTAAATTTTATGGTAATATTTAAGAATAATAAACAAGGGGTCGAACTAATTTTAAAAAACAAAATTAAGTATATTAACTATATAGTATTAACATAAATTAAATTTTAACAGTATTTATAAAAGTTTAGACAATTAAATATAAAGGCAAGAAGTTAAAATTAGCATTGTTGAAACAAAAAAATAAAGATAATAAAGGTTAATAAATTTTTAATGTAATATGGATAAAAATTTAGACAATTTAATATTAAAAGGCGAAGAGATTTTTAATTTAGAATGTGATGATCTTCACATTATCCAAGATAAAAAAGGATATATGTTTACGACTGATGCAGTAATTTTATCAAACATGATAAAGGCATCTAGTAAAGAAACTGTAGTAGATTTAGGAACGGGTTCAGGTGTTATACCTTTACTAGTATCTGCAAAAACAAAGGCAAAAAAAATATATGGAATCGAAATACAAAAAAGATTATATGATATGGCAAAAAGAAGTGTCAGATATAATAATCTTGAAGATAAAATAGAAATACTGAATTTAGATATTAGAGCCGCACATAAGCATCTTGGAAAAGAGACAATAGATGTTGTTGTTTCTAACCCTCCGTACATGCAAGTAAAAAAGCACGAATTAACTAATTATATTAGGAAAAATATAGAAGAAAAAATAAAACAAAATGCTTATTTGGATCCTAATAAATTAGATGAGCTTTTTAATGAAAATGAAAAGCTTACTGAAACAATAAATTGTAAAACAGAAATGCTAATAACTTTAGATGAAATAGTTAATGAGGCATCTAAACTACTAAAATATGGTGGCAAATTTTATTGTATTGTAAAATCAGAAAGATTAACTGATCTTATGGTATCTATGAGAAACTATTTGCTAGAACCAAAAATTATTTTACCAATACAACCTTCTGAAAACAAAGCCATAGACACAGTTATTGTACAGGCAAAAAAGAACGGAAAGTCTGGTGTTAAAATATTAAAACCTTTAGTTATTACAAAGGGTGATGGAACTTATACTAAACAAGTTCATTCGATGTATTATTCAAACTATGATAAAGAAAATAAGATAACTTAATTGACTTATTTTTTGTATTGAAAAATGAATTAATTTTGATTTTGTATCACGGTTATTTTGGTAAAGATTATTATATATCAGGGTTATGTGAGAAATGATATAAAGTGATTATATAGATGATTGTATAGTTGTTTATGGTGAGGTAAAAATGGGAACATTATATGTTGTTGGAACACCAATTGGAAATTTAAAAGATATAACATTTAGGGCAGTTGAAATTTTGCAAAATGTTTCTTTTATTGCATGTGAAAATATCAAGCATACAGAAATATTATTAAAATACTATGATATAAATAAGCCTTTAGTTTCATATCATAAATTTTCTGAAAGACAAAAAAGTGGCGAAATTGTTGAAAAAATATTGTCTGGTCAAGATTGTGCTTTAGTGAGTGATGCAGGCATGCCAGCAATAAGTGATCCAGGTGCTATTTTAGTAAAAGAAGCACTAAATAAAGGAATCAAAGTTGAAAGTGTTCCTGGTCCTAGTGCAGTAACTAGTGCTATAAGTATTTCGGGACTTGAATATAATGCTTTCTCATTTCTAGGCTTTTTGCCTGAAAAAGAAAAGGATAAAAGGACTATTTTAGAAAATTTTAAAAACAGTATATATCCATTAGTACTTTATGTTGCTCCACATGATTTAGAAAAAACTGCTAATTTTTTATTAAAAGAACTCGGTGATAGAAAGGTTACTGCAGTAAAGGAAATTACAAAAATTTATGAAACAGTATATGAAACTTCATTATCAAATTTTGAAATTGATAATATGAAAGGTGAATTTGTATTAATTGTTCATCCCGTAGAAAAAAAAGAATTATCTGATAGTGAAATTTTAGAATTAATTAAAACAGAACTTAATAAAGGAAAGTCTAAAAAAGAAACAGTAGTTTATCTTTCAAAAAAATATGATATAAATAAAAATAGAATATATGAATTGACGATACAAATATAAATTAAAAATATAAAAAGTCTTATTAAAAGTTGTTTATGGTTATAAAGTTAAAAAAAATGTAAAAAAATGGCTATATGATGCATTAAACATTGAACTTATAAGCAAATTTATGATAAAATTTTTTTATAGATTTTATGGAGGAAAGAAATGGAAACAAAACGTACAAGATGGTATAAAGATGCAGTTTTTTATCAAATTTATCCTCGTAGTTTCTGTGACAGTAACGGCGATGGAATAGGAGATATACAAGGAATAATATCAAAGCTTGACTACTTACAAGATTTAGGAATAAATGCAGTTTGGTTGTCTCCAATTTATGCATCACCCAATGATGATAACGGTTATGATATCTCAGATTATAGGCAAATTATGCCTGAATTTGGCACATTAGATGATTTCAAAGAAATGGTGGCCGAAATGAAAAAAAGAGATATTAAGTTAGTTATGGATTTAGTAGTAAATCATACCTCTGATGAGCATTTTTGGTTTCAAGAAAGCAAAAAAAGTTTAGATAACCCATACAGAGATTATTATATATGGAAAAAAGGTAAAGGAAAAAAAGGAAAAAAAGCTCCAAACAACTGGACATCAAGATTTACAGGATCTGCATGGGAATATGATGAAACTACTGATGAATTTTATTTACATTTGTATTCAAAAAAACAACCAGATTTGAATTGGGAAAATCCAAAAGTAAGACAAGAAGTAATTGATATTTGTGAATATTGGTTTAACCTTGGTGTTGATGGTTTTAGATGTGATGTAATATCTTGTATTTCTAAAAATCAAGATTTTCCAGATGGAAAGTTTAATTTTGTTTTAAGAGGAGATGAGCATTTTACATTAGGGCCACGAATTCATGAATTTTTAAATGAATTATTTGAAAAATCCTGGGGTTTACACGATTCAATGATTGTTGCAGAAGCAATAGGCTGTGGACATAAAGATGCTCCAGATTTAATTGGAGAATCTAGACGCGAGCTTGATACAATGATTACTTTTGAACTAATGGAAGTAGATATGCTAATGAATTTTTTACCTGTTAAGTTTAACTTGAAAAAATTCAAAAAGGTACAACGTGCTTGGCAAGAACTTCCAGCAGATTGTTGGCCTACACTATATTATGAAAATCATGACCAACCAAGAAGTGTCAGCAGATATGGTAATGGCGGCATATACAAAAAACAACTTGCTCAAATGCTTGCAGTTTCATATATGATGTTAAGAGGTACACCTTATGTTTATCAAGGTCAAGAAATAGGAATGAGCAATATTAAATTAAAAGATGAGGAATATCAAGATATTGCATCTATTAAAGTTTTTGAAATGGTTAAAAAATATTTTAGACCTATAATGCCAATTGCAAGAAAAGTTTTAGCAAAAAGGGCAAGAGATAATGCAAGAACTCCAATGCAATGGACATCTGGACCAAATGCAGGATTTACAACTGGAACACCTTGGATGAAAATAAATCCAAATTTTGCAGATAGAAATGTTGCAGATCAACAAAAAAATCCTAATTCTGAATTGAATTTTTACAAAAAATTAATAGCATTTAGAAAAGGAAATGAAGTTATAAGAGATGGTAGTTTTGTTGAATATTTCCCAAATAGCAAAAAAATCTATTGCTTTGAAAGAGCACTAGAGCATAAAAAATATTTAGTAATTTGTAACTTCAAAGAAGAATCAATAAATGTAAATGTAGATTTGCTAGGATTTAAGGGTGCAAAACTAGTAATGAGTAATTATGCAAAGCAAGATGAAATCTTAGGCGATGCAATAAGACTTGGTGTTTATGAGGCAGTTATATACGAAATGGATAATACTGTTGAAGAACAATGAGATAAAAATTAAAATAAAGAAAAATTAAAATTTATTTAAGATTAAAAGAGTTGCCAGAGATACTGTCTGGCAATTTTTTTGGCTTTAAATTTATATGTGAGGCAGCAAATTATATGGAGTGATACAAAAATTGTGTTGTTTTCAATTTTTTGTAAATTTTATAAATAGGGGGGTAATACAAAAAACGACCTTTTTGTTTTTAAATAAAAAAAAGGCTATTAAAACTTTAATAGCCTTTCTAATGTTTTGATTGTTTTAGTCTTATTTCAAATTTGCAAAGTATTTAATTGTACGAACCATTTGGCTTACATAACTTTGTTCATTATCATACCAGCTAACAACCTTTACTAAAGATTTTCCATCAGCAAGTGACATAACTTTTGTTTGTGTTGCATCAAATAAAGATCCTTCTGTAATTCCAATAATATCTGATGAAACGATTGGTTCATCTGTATAGCCATAGCTATCACTTTCTACTGCCTTCATAGCTGCATTAACTTCATCACTTGTAACTGCTTTTGAACATACTGCTGTTAATTCTGTTAATGAACCTGTAGGAGTTGGAACTCTTTGTGCAGAACCATCTAATTTACCTGCTAGTTCTGGAATAACAAGACCAATTGCTTTTGCTGCACCTGTGGTATTTGGAACAACGTTGATAGCTGCAGCTCTTGCTCTACGTAAATCACCTTTTCTATGTGGACCGTCTAAAACCATTTGATCACCAGTGTATGAGTGAATGGTTGTCATCAATCCATTTTCGATATTTGCAAACTTATGTAGTGTATAAGCCATTGGAGCAAGACAGTTTGTTGTGCATGATGCAGCAGATATTATTGTATCTGATGCTTTTAGAGTTTTTTCATTAACTGAAAATACTATTGTTGGTAAATCATTTCCTGCAGGTGCAGAAATAATAACTTTTTTAGCACCAGCATCAATATGAGCTTGTGATTTTGCTTTTGAGGTATAAAAACCTGTGCATTCTAAAACCATGTCAACATCTAGTTCTTTCCATGGTAATTCTGCAGCATTTGCTTTTGCGAAAATTGGAATTTCTTTACCATTTACTTCGATTGCTCCGTCTTTTGCTTTAACAGTTTTTGCTAGCTTGTATCTTCCTTGTGCTGAATCGTACTTTAATAGGTGCGCAAGCATTTTTGCATCTGTTAAATCATTAATTGCAACAACTTCATATCCTGGTGCGTCAAACATTTCTCTAAATGCCAAACGACCAATTCTTCCGAAACCGTTAATTGCTACTCTTACATTTTTTGCCATGTATATAATCCTCCAATAAATTTAATTTCTTAATCATTTTAGCACTTGCAATATCAAATTCGCAACTAAAAAAGGCTTCTATTTGTATAAAAGCCTTTAAAGTTTAAAAATTGTATCTATTGTTAAACTTATTATGAAAAAACTCTTTTCAATTTGTAAACTTTATGTTTAATTATTGTGTTGTTTTTCTTTTATTTTGCAATAAAGTTAATTATTCTATTTTTAACATATATAATTTTTATAATTTTTTTGCCATCAAGTAAACCAAGTTCTTTTACTTTTTCCACAACTTCTTCTTCAGTGGAATCAGTTTTAATATTAACTTTTCCTCTTACTTTTCCTAAAATTTGCACTGGAATTTCAATAGAATCTTCAATTAGATTTTTAGGATCAAATTTTGGCCATGAGGATTGTTCAATATATTCTCCAGTCAAAATATTGTAAATTTCGCTAGTAATATGTGGAGCAATAGGGTAAACCAGTTTGCATACTGTAAGATATTCATCTTTAGTAACTTTACCTCTTGAATAAAACGCATTAACTGTTTCCATAATTGCTGCTATAGCGGTGTTAAATTTACAAGATTCAATATCATCAGAAACTTTTTTAATAACTACATCAAGATTTACATCTGAAGTATCACAATCATCTACAAGATAGTCTTGTAAATTCCAAAGTCTTTTAATAAATCTATCACTTCCTTTTATTCCATCTTCTGACCATGGAGCAGGTTTTTCATAATCACCTATAAATAATATGAAAGTTCTCAAAACATCAGCGCCAAATTCATTGATAACATCATCAGGATTGACAACATTGCCAAGAGATTTGCTCATTTTTTCTCCATCTGCACCTAAAATTAAGCCTTGCATAGATCTTCTAAGATAAGGTTCTTCATTTGTAACAACACCAATATCATATAAAAATTGGTTCCAAAATCTAGAATAAATTAAGTGTCTGGTTACGTGTTCCATACCCCCGTTATACCAGTCAACTTGTCCCCAATATTTATATGCTTCAGGATCAACTACATGCTTATCATCATTAGGACTTTGATACCTTAAAAAATACCAGCTACTACCTGCCCATTGAGGCATAGTATCGGTTTCTCTAGTTGCTTTTCCTCCGCATTTTGGACATGTTGTATTTACCCAATCTGTACATTTTGCTAAAGGTGAAAGAGCTTCATCACTTGGTGAAAAATCTTCTAAATATGGTAATTCTAATGGTAAATCTTTTTCATCCATTGGTACTTGTCCGCATTTTGGACAGTTAATTATTGGTATTGGTTCACCCCAATAACGTTGCCTATTAAAAGCCCAGTCTTTCATTTTATAATCGACTTTAGGATACCCAACTTTCAATTTTTGCATCTCATTAATTATTTTTTCAATTGCTTTTGGTACAGTTAAACCATTTATTAATGGTGAATTTACAAGTATTCCTTCGCCTTCTTTTGCACAATATGGTTCTTTGTTGACATCGACATTTCCTTTGATGACTTCAATAATTGGTATATTGAATTTTTTGGCAAAATCCCAGTCTCTTTGATCGTGTGCTGGAACACCCATAATTGCACCTGTGCCATAATCCATCATTACATAATCTGCTGTAAATACAGGAATTGTCTTTTTTGTTATTGGATTAATTGCCATAAGACCTTCAACTAAAATTCCAGTCTTATCTTTATTTACTTGTACTCTATCAAATTCTTTTTTAGAGAGGGCACTTTCTTGATACTTAATTATTTCTTCGGAGTTATTAAATGCTTCAATATTATCTTTTATTATTGGATGCTCTGGTGCCAAAACCATAAATGTTGCACCATAAATTGTATCTGGTCTTGTTGTAAAGACATCAACTGATAATTTTTTATCTTCAATTTCTAAAGGGAAAGTAACTATTGCTCCAGTTGATTTTCCAATCCAATTTTGTTGTTCAACTTTAATTCTTTCTGGAAAGTTTACATGGTTTAGTCCATCTAAAAGTCTTTCAGCATAATCTCGTATTTTTAAAAACCAAACATCTTTTTCTTTTTGTACAACTGATGTTCCACATCTATCACAAACACCTTGTTGGCTTTCTTCGTTTGCTAAAACGACATTACAGCTAGGGCAAAAATTAACTAGGGTAGTAGATTTATATGCAAGTCCTTTTTTGAAAAGTTGCAAGAAAATCCATTGTGTCCATTTGTAATAATTTGGATCTGTAGTATCTACAACTCTATCCCAAGAAAAACTAAATCCAAGTGATTTTAATTGTTCTGTAAAATGCTTAATATTTCTATCAGTTACAATTCTAGGATGTGTTTTTGTTTGTATGGCATAATTTTCAGTTGGAAGTCCAAAAGCATCATAGCCCATTGGGAATAACACATTATAACCTTCTAATCTTTTTTTCCTGGAAACTATTTCAAGTGAAGAAAAAGCTCTTACATGGCCAACATGTAGGCCCGCTCCACTAGGATATGGAAATTCCACAAGTCCATAAAATTTAGGTTTTGATGGATCTTCTTTAACATCAAATACGTGATTATCATACCAATAATTTTGCCATTTTTTTTCTGTTTTCTTGGAATCATACGATTTTGCCATTTTTACACCTCTAAACCACAAAATTGCTCATAAATTATAAAAATTTTACCACATAGAAGCCTTATTTAACAACTGTATAGATAATATTTTAAAGAAAACTAGGTATTTGTGAAAGTTAATACATAAAACTTGCCAAAACACTCATTACTATAAGCATTGATATGTGTCCTTTAATATACCCTAAAATTTTAGTTAACTAACACTTTTTATTACAGTTTAAACATTTTTACTTGGAATCTAAGTTTATATTTTGAAAGTATCTTGAAAATAAAATAAGAAATTTTATATTTATTGCTTATATATCCCTTAAATTGTATAATTTTAATATGAATTTAAAACGCGAAAGGGCATTTAAAATTTTAAAAATAACTTTAGTTTCATTGCTAGTTATATCTTTAATTACTGGCATAGTTTTAGTTACAAAAATTGGTGGAGAAAAGCCAATAGGAACTATGACAGCAGAAACTTTAGATAATGCCCCCAAACTTATATATCCAGATAAAAGCGTCACTACATTTAAACAAAATTTTGATACTTATTTGCGAAAAGCAATTGGTGTACCAAAAGGTGCAACAACAAATTTTCGTTTAATTACTGATTCGTTTCTAGCAATTTTTCAATCTGCACAAATTTCTAGTGATAAGCTTGATAAATTTAGTGACTATCTACTGAAAAAAGCACGGGAAAAAGAAGATGGAAAATCTGATCTTGCTATGATTTTTGAAATGATGTTTTCAGAAGTTCAAAAAAAAGATGAAGATGGTAATTTGGTGTTTGATGAAGATGGCAAACCAGTCATGGAAACAATTTTTGATCCTGAAGGGAATATGTATAAATTTTTCGAAGTAGAACTATATAGAGACATAATAAATGAAATTATGCAAGAAACAAACATTACGCTTCATGAAATTGGTAAGCTTGGCTATTATTCAGTTTTGTATTTCAGTACGGAAAATGTAAAAACACAATTTGAAAAACTTGGAGAAAAAAGTTTTTCCACATTGTTTGTCGATGTGCTTTTCTCTTTACAATTAACAAAGAATTTTTTAGATGAAGGCGGACGCTTAACAGACGCTAGAATGATTGCTGAGTTATTGTATCAAACAGGAAGCGATTTAGAAAAAATAATTGATACATTAGGCATTGACACTTTGGTAGATATATTGGTCCCAGAAGATCCTTTTAACATTTTCAGTGATGAAAACATTGAAGAGCTTGAGAAAAATTTTGAAGAGATGGAAAATAAACCAAGCGAAGAAGATTTAATTCAAATGGTAGATGATATTAAAGAGTTAAAGAAAATAATCAATTCCTCAAGAGATTCTGTAAAATTTGTACTTTATTTAACAAAAAATATTCTATTAGAAGTTAAAAATTTGAGTTTTGAAAATTTTGCAAAATTTTCTGATAAGTATGAAATAAATAGAGATAAATATGAAAAAATTGCATATGGCATGTTTGCTAATCAAATTCAACGAGGACTTGAAGCAACAAAAAAAGAGTCTAGTTTTGATACCAATGAAAAAATAGTTGAAAATCTTGCAAGTATCTTAACAATTAATAAAAGCTTTAGAAATGGTTTACCAACAGAAGAAGATAAACAGGCATATCTTTTAGATGTTAGTGAAAAATTAGATGATTTACTAAAAGATATTGAACAAATGGCAAAAGTGTCAAAAGATATTGATACTTTGGAAGCATTTAACAATATGCCACCAAATGATAGATTGGAACTAGATAAAATTATGGAAAAATATAGAGATTATGACTTTTCATATTTAGAAGGAACAACAGACTTTGTAGGTATTTTGTTTGTAAATGTTGTATTAGAGGTATATGTAAATTCATATATTTTACTTATGTCTAGTGTTGATTTTTCTATTATGTAAATTTGATAATAAAGCAAATTATATATTAACTATGTATGTTTAATACATATGAAAAATTGAATAATAAAAACAGAAAAAATAATTGCAGTGATTTGCTCTAGCGTATCTTATAAAGTATAAATAAAATAATTTGTGGAGTTAAATATGGTATTAGTAAAAGCAGAAAATTTAACAAAAGAATTTGTTGAAAATGTAAAAGTTCTTGATGATGTTTCATTGGAAATAAACAAAGGTGACTTTGTTTCAATACTTGGTCCATCAGGTTCTGGTAAATCTACATTACTTACAATTTTAGCAGGAATTGATAAGCCAACAAGTGGAACTGTTTATTTAGATGGAGTAAATTTATCAAATGTAACTGAAAAAGAATTAGCAATTTTGAGACGAACAAAATTAGGCTATGTTTTTCAATTTTTTAACTTGGTCCCATATATGACTGTAAAAGAAAATATCATGCTCCCGCTTATATTAAATGGAAAGATCACAAAAGAAATGGAAGCAAATGTAGATGCTTTGATGAAAGATCTTGGAATAAAACTATATGCCAATAGACTTCCTTCTAAGTTATCAGGTGGAGAGCAGCAGCGAGTTGCAATTGCAAGGGGAATGATATTTAAACCAGAAATCTTGTTTTTAGATGAACCCACTGGAAATTTAGATAGTAAAACTGGTCATGAAATAATGTTGCTTTTACATAAAATTAATAAAGAACATAAAACAACGATAGTGCAAGTAACACATAACAAAGAAAATGCACAGTTTTCTTCAAAGCTTATTTATATCAAAGATGGAAAATTAGTATCAGAAATAGATGATGCAACAGTTGAGGCGGAAATTACAATGCCTGATGCTGAAGAACCTAATTT
>DUUO01000006.1 GCA_012841525.1 Clostridiales bacterium | reverse complement strand
CTTTATCTGCCTTCCTTTAGATTATTAAAAAATAATATTTTTATTATTGCTGTCGCTATTTAATGAAGTTTGATTATTTTCTTGGAACTTCACTTTCAACAATCTTCACTTTTTCAACTTTATATTTAGCAACTTCTCTATATTTTGTTTGATAATAGTTTTCAGGAGTAATATCCATATCAGCACCTTTATATTCAATTACTGTGCAGCCTCTTTGTGTTCCTTTTTTTGCTATTCCTGGATACGCTAAATAATCTAGGCTTACTCCATAAGTTAATCTAATGGGTTTTGTTTGCTTATCATTTTTCCAGTAATCTATTGAAATATTGTTGTAGTGATCATGTCCACAGAAAATTGAATCACCGCCAGTTTCCACCATAGTATCAAAAACATTATCTGTTCCTACACCATGATAAATTAGATTGCCAGTTTCACCGATTCTTCCATATTTAAGCACTACTTTATTGTCTATATCTTTACTTCCATTATCTAAATATTCAAGCCAAGCATCTTTGTATTCTTTTACTGGTATATGGAAATATAGTGATGATGGAATTTTTGATATTTCTTCTGTTGTTGATTTATCTTCATCTGACAATGAATTATACTTTGTTTGGTTTGCTCTTTCTAATTTAGCAATCTCTTCTTTATACCAATCCATTTGATCGCCTTTAATGTTATCATATTCCCATTTAATGCCAAGTTTATCACCAGGGGTATATGAATGTGAATCTAAAGTAACTATAGCTCTTGTAGTAAAGCCATTTTTATTGTTTATCTTAATAATGGAGTTACCAAAACCTGAAATTTTTTCTGGGCCTTTTCTAAATAAGCAATATTTAAATTCATCTTGAGCATAAAAATCACTTATTTGCTCTCTTGTATATTTACTATATGATTCAGTATCATGGTTTCCAAAAGTGACAGTCCAATATACTCCTAGGCTTTCCATTAAACTAGCAAATGCATTACTTCCAATTCCATTGTTTGATGTGCCAGCAGCGAAAGGAACAGGATATGCTATATCACCTGTTGCAATTACTAAATCAGGTTTTTCAGCAGTAACCATAGCAGCAATGGCATTAAGAACATACTTATCTGTTGTTACACTAAATAATCCACCACCTATATGAATATCAGTGAGTTGCACTACTTTAAATTCATCATCTGTTTCAAATGTCCAGTAGCCATCTTCTGTTTCAACAGGCATTAATTGTTTTCCTTCATAATTTACTTTATCAAATGATTCAGCATATTCTACAATTGTATCTTTAATTATTGAATTTCCAATTGCAGCAATAACTACAACCACTATTATTGCAGAAATAAGTAACAAGAAAATTGATAAAAATACTTGACCTACTATCTTGCCTTTACCTTTTTTCTTAGGTTGCTTGTCATTGCTGTTATTAACATTTGATTCAATTCCACTATTTTTTGCAACTTCTTTTTCCATTTTATGCTCCTTCCACCTTTATTATGTATATAATATTTTAATGCAATATAAAATTATTTACAATAAACAGCATCAATTTAAATTAATATAAAGGTAATTGCACGCTCATTTAAAACATGCTTTTACCTTTATTTTTCTATTTTATATATTGTTTTTCACTAAACGAAATAATTTTATCTCAAAAATTTATTTGATAATTATAATGTAATTTATAATTGTTTTTTATATTTCTATATGATTTTATCCAATTATTTTTAATATCTTCTTTATTATAACTAATTGCTTTTATAGTTTTGCAGCAACTAATTGCTTTTAATATCTTCTGCTATAGTTTTTGCAGCAGCTCTAATTTGATCTGCAGTCTCATCGTTTAATGCAGACTTTATTGTTAAGCTTTCTGAAATTATTTCTACATTTTGAAGTTCTAAAACTTTATTTAATAGTTTATCTGTAACAACAGGAGCCCAAGAACCATTGCCTACTACATATGCTTTTTTGTTTCTAACAGTTAGCATTTTCATATCATCTACTAATGCTTGCATTTTAGGATATATCTCCAAATTATATGTCGGTGAAAGCAATGCAAAATGAGAGTTTTTGAAAATTGAAGCAATTATATATGAGATGTTTGTTTCAGAAACATCAAATAAATCTATATTTGTAACTCCGTTTGAAGCAAGTTCATTTGCTAATAAAAAGGCAGCGTCTTTGGTATTTCCATACATGCTTGCATATGCAATGGTTATACCTCTTTGTTCACTTTCATACCTTGCCCATGTTGAATATTTATCAAGAACTAAACCTATTTTATCTTTTAATACATGACCATGAACTGGACATATCATATCAATATCTTTAGATTTTAATTTTGAAAAAGCATTTTCAACTCTTTGTCCATATTTACCTAAAATATTTGCATAATATCTTCTATATTCACTTAAATCAAAATTATCTCCTGCCTCATAATCAAATAAAGCACCATCAATTGAACCAAAAGCTCCAAAAGCATCAGAAGAAAATAAAATATTTTTAGAACTTTCATATGCCATCATTGATTCTGGCCAATGAGCCATTGGCGTAAAAACAAATTCTAGTTCGTGACTTCCTAAATTTAATTTATCTCCCTCTTTTACAATTTGTACATTAGAGCAAATATCTCCAAAAAATTGTTTGAAAAGTCTAAGACCTATTTGATTTACAACAACTGTTGCATTTGGATAATTTACCATTAATTCTTTTAGTGTTGCACTATGATCTGGCTCCAAATGTAAAACAACAATGTAGTCCAAATCTCTACCGCCTAAAGCTTTTTTAACATTATCGATATATAAAGTTGAAACTGCCATATCAACTGAATCTAAAACAGCAGTTTTTTCATCTTTTATTAAATATGCATTATATGCTACGCCTTTTGGTAAAGGAAATAAGTTTTCAAAGCGAGATAATCTTTTGTCGCTACCACCAACCCAGTATATATCTTTTGATATTTCTCTAAAATTATACATATATAACTCCTAAATATTTTTTTACGCATCAAAATGTTATTTTAGCATGCTAAAATTAACTAATTAAAAATTATTTTAAATTAGATATTAATATAATAACAAAATAGGCTCTGACTTACAAATAAAACGCCAGAGCAGTTTTTTTATAACTTCAAATTTAATGGAAATTTTAGTTTTTTAGATTATAGATCTTTTTTCCACAATCCGTGTAAATTACAAAAACTCCATACAGCAATTGGCTTATCGTTTATTACAACAAATTCAGCTGTTGGTGTTCCTTTACAAACTTTTCTTTGTCCACCATTTTCTGTCTCAAGATAAATCCATGAGATATAGTGTTCTGGTACCATTGGATGTACGGTTGAACCTACTTGAACTTTTATTGTATCGCCTTCTACTTTAACATCTGGAATATGTTTTTCATAAGGACCTTCTTCAACAACTTTTGGCTCAACTAAAACCATTTCTTGACCACAACATAAAATTGGACGATGGTTATCTTCTAAAATACCAAACATGTTGCCACATTTTTCACAATAATAAAATCTTGACATAATAAATCTCCTTTTAATATTTTTTTTTGGTTAACAATCTCAACCCTAGTTTTTTACGACATGTTTACAATTAACTAATGTTTACTTTAATAGCCCAGCTAATTTTTTGTTTAACAGCTCATTTACAATTGACTAATTTTTATTTTAGTTAACAAGCTGTTTCATATATACATTATAACATATTAAAGTTTTTACTTTTTTATTAATAATCTTTTGTTATTGTATCTAAAGCCGATTTTATTGAAGGTAAAATAACATCTAAGCCTTCTTCAACAGTAATTAATTTGCTTGGCAGATTAATTATTAAACTCTTTTTTCTCATTCCCGAAATTCCTCTAGAAAGGATGCTTCTTTCTGTCGTTTTAAGACAATGAATTCTAACTGCTTCATTGAATCCTGGAATTTCTTTTTCAATTACTCTTTTTGTTGCTTCTGGAGTCACATCTGTTGGTATCAAACCTGTTCCACCAGTTGTAATAATTAAATGAATATTTTCTTCATCACAAGATTTAATTAACTCGTTATATATTACTTCTTCATCATCTGGTATCGTAATTCTTTTAACTACTTTATACCCTGCTACAGTTAACATTCCAACCATATAATTTCCTGTTGTATCTGATCTTTCACCAAGTGCACATTTATTACTTACTGTTATAACTGCTGCCTTATATTGCATTTTTTTTGCCTCCAGAAATATTTTTTATCAACTAATACATTATACAACATTTGAAACTCAAATTAAATAGCCATTTAACATTTATCTAAGTCTTTTTCTATATCAATTACAACAAATTTCCCATAAATTTACGCTACAAAAAATCACTTAATTTAGAAAAAAACAATATGTTTATCTACGCATTACATTAAACTTAACAAAAACATTTCATTTACCTTTAAAATTTGTTTTTAATTGATAGAAAATGTTAGTTAGGTTATAATAACTTTACTAAAAATTACATAATTAAGGAGATATAACTATGGATTTTAATAAATATGTTTCAAAAGCTGCAGCAACAATACCACCATCTGGAATTAGAAAGTTTTTTGACATTGCAGCAGAAATGAAAGATTGTATTTCACTAGGTGTTGGTGAACCTGATTTTATAACCCCAACAAACTTTAGTAAATATGGAATTGATAGCGTAAATCAAGGTAAAACACAATACACTTCAAATAATGGACTTATTGAATTAAGACGAGCAATTGCTAAATATTTAAAAGATAGATACAACTTAGATTATTGTGCAGATACTGATATTTTAGTTACTGTTGGAGCAAGTGAAGGAATTGATATTTCACTAAGAATGCTAATAAATCCTGGTGATGAAGTTGTTGTTCCAAGTCCTTCATATGTATCGTATGCACCTTGTATTTCACTTTGCGGTGGAGTTGCAGTTCCAATCAATTGTAAAGCAGAAAACGCATTTAAATTAACTGCAGAAGAATTAGAAAATGCAATAACAGAAAAGACAAAAGCATTGATACTTCCATATCCAAATAATCCAACAGGTGCAATAATGGAAAGAGAATATCTAGAAGCAATTGCACCAGTTATAGAAAAACACGATTTAATTGTTATATCTGATGAAATATATTCAGAACTAACTTATGGTGGTCAAAGACACGTTTCAATTGCAGAAATAGATGGTATGTATGATAGAACCATTGTATTAAACGGTTTTTCAAAAGCATTTGCTATGACAGGATGGAGAATTGGATATATTGCTACAAATGCAACATTTATTGCCGCTATGAGAAAAATCCATCAATACGCAATTATGTGTGCACCTACTGCAAGTCAATATGTTGCACTTGGTGCTTTAGAAGAAAGCTTTAAAAATAACTACAAAGAAGTTTCTAAAATGGTTGCAGAGTATGATAAAAGAAGAAAATATTTAGTTGGTAGATTAAATGAAATGGGATTATCTTGTTTTGAACCAAAAGGTGCATTTTATGCTTTCCCATGTGTATCATCTACAGGAATGAATGGACAAGAATTTGCAACTTCACTACTTAAAGCGAAAAAGGTAGCAGTAGTTCCAGGAGATGCTTTTGGTGAAAGTGGTAAAGATTTCGTAAGAATTAGTTATGCTTATTCAGTGGAATCAATAAAGAAAGCACTAGATAAAATTGAAGAATTCTTAAATGAATTGAAAAAATAATAGTTATATTTTCACTTTAACAAATATAAAGAAGCTCTATTTCGAGCTTCTTTTTTATATCATCATCAACTTAAAATTTAATCTATACAAAAATACATTATCTAAAATTCATCTTTAATCCTTGGTGTTTTTTGAAATATCAGTTCAAAAACTCTTCTTGCAAATCTTTTATGCTTTTGGAATATTGCCTCTAAATTTCATCTTGTAAATCTTTTATGGCTTTTGGAATATCACTTGCTAAAACTCCATATTGACCAAATTCTTTTGCCTTGTTTGTTGCAGCAAGATTTGTAATAAATGCAGCGGCATATGCTGATGAAACTGGATCATGATTATATGCTTCAACACCTGCCATTACGCCAGATAAAATATCACCCATTCCAGCCTTTGCTTGAGCAACACTTCCATTAGAGATAAAGAAAATTTTATCCCCATCTGTAACTACATTTGTTGGTCCTTTTAATAAAACTACAACTTTGAATACTTCTGCATAAACTGAAATTATGGGAACTAAATTATTTAAAATAGTTTCCTTTTCTTCATCAATCAATACTAAAGCTTCTCCTACATGCGGAGTTAAAATTACTTTACTTACTGTAGCCGTATATTTACATATATTTGCAAATGCTGTTATTCCATCTGCATCTATTATGACAGTTTTTTTGAAGTTTTCTAAAATATATTGTAATGTTTTTTCTACTTCTATACCTTTGCCAATTCCCATTCCAAAAGCAATTACATCTGCAGTTTTTATAATTTCATCTAGTGCTTTTTTATCAAAAATTATATTGCCATCTATATCATCAATTGGTATATGTATTTCATCTATTGCATGAGTTAAAACTGTTTTTTGCATAGATTTTGGATATGCAATATATCCAAGTCCCGCACCTGCTCTTAAAGCAGTATTTGATAACATCGATAGTATTGGTGCACCTTTATATTTTGCACTTCCACCTATAATACAGGCTTTTCCAAAATTATATTTATGTGCATTTTGCTTTCTAGGTGGGAATATTTTTTTAACATCTTCTTTTTCTATTAAAAATGCATCTGATTCTGTTATTTCTATACCTATATCTTCAACAATTAAGTTGCCAACATAATCTTTTGCATCTTGCAAAAAATGACCAAATTTATATGCAGCAATAACTATGGTTGTATCAGCAATAAATGCATTACCCATAACTTGCCCATTCTCTCCATGAATTCCAGTTGGAATATCTACTGCAATTTTATACCCTTTACAAAGATTTAAATTGTTTATTATTTTTTGATAATCAGAACTCAAAACTTTATATAATCCGTTGCCAAAAATGCAATCTACAATTGCATCATAACTATCGCCTATTTTTTTAACAAAGTTATTAAACCCTGCTTCTTTTAGTTTTTGGAAATAAAATATCGCATCTTCACTTTTTGGCTCAGCGGCTAAAAATACAGAGACATTTTTTTCTTGTTTATGAAGTATGTATGCAACTGCAAGTCCATCACCACCATTATTTCCTGGACCTGTTACAATTAAAATATCTTCAAATTTTTCTAAATGTTTATTTATTGCTTTTGCGGCTCTAAACATCAATTCTTTTGAAGGTATGCCACTGTTTATTGCCATTCTATCTAAATGGGCCATTGTGTGAGGCGTTACTATTGGTTTCATACTTAAATAACCTATCCTTTATTAAATTTTAAACTTTTCCTGCTTTTTTCTAATTATTAAATCTCCATGTCTAAATTGAAGATTTATTATCGATAAATATTTATCACCAAATAACTAAGTTTTTATGCTTTAATTTGACCTAAAACTTCTCCAACTTTTTCTCTAATTACTAAACTTGCTCTTCCATCTTCATATGTTGATTGAAGATTTATTATTACCAAATATTTACCCCTAAAATAACTAACTAAATTTGCTGCTGGATATACAACAAGTGAAGTTCCTGCAACAATTAACATATCAGCATTACTTATAGCGTTTATAGATTTTTGCCAAACATCGCCATCTAGACCTTCTCCATATAAAACAACATCTGGTTTTACTCTTCCGCCACATTTTTCACAAATAGGAATACCGTTTGCCTCTTTCATATATTTTTCATCATAAAAAGCACCGCATTTTTGACAATAATTTCTTAAAACTGAACCATGTACTTCATATACTACTTTTGAACCTGCTTTTTGATGAAGTCCATCAATATTTTGTGTAATAGCCGCTTTAAGTTTTGATGCTCTTTCCATTTCTGCAAGTTTCAAATGTGCAGCATTTGGTTCAATTCCATCAAGAAGCATTTTATCTTTATAAAACTTGAAAAATTCTTCAGGTTGCCTATCATAGCATGTTCTTGAAAGCATATATTCTGGTGGATAATCATATTTTTGAGAATATAGTCCATCTTTACTTCTAAAATCAGGAACACCACTTTCAGTTGAAACTCCTGCTCCACCAAAAAACACTATATTTTTTGATTCATCATACATTTTTTGAAGTTGTTCTATTTCGTTTTCCATTTGTTTACCCCCAACATTTTTACCATTAAAGGCATATATTTTATTTATTTGAACTAGTTGAAAATAGTTTAATATTTTCTAAGAGTAATTTATATATTATGGATTAACCAAAAAAGGCTAAAGTATCTTGTAATTTTCTAAAAAATATGAGTAAACATTGGACGATTTTTGCTTTTAGAGCATATTGAAATACTATATCCGTTTATAAATCTAAAAGTTGGAATGTGAGAATTATCTTGTTTCAAGATTGATAATACATCGCCACCCTCACATTTAAATCTGGCCTCTGCCCTTGTCCAATTTGCATAAAATTCTTCTTTATCTGTAATTTCTTTGCCAATAAATCTTTTTGACATATGGGCAAAATCTCTATCGAGCATCTTCTCTATATCAACTCCAACTGGAGCTGATGCTATAGCGCAAAGAGTATATTTACCACTATGAGATATTGAACAAAACAAATCATCGCCCTCAAGCACAGGTTTTGTCCCATCATAATATGTTTTAATTTTTTTCAATGGACGAAGATATATCTTAACATATTCTTCATATGCTAATTTTATTAGGTCCAATGATTTAATTTCTTTTGTTGTAATTACTGTTAACATCTTCTTTATTTATTTTTATAAACCAGTTTTCTAATTAAGCATGTTTTAGCCGTAAATTTAAAACAAAAATCTTATGACATATCTATTTATCGTTGTTTCACTTGTTTTTTTTGAAACAATATGGTTATAAATTACAATGTATTAAAAACAAATTTGCCAACCAGGATCTTGTGGCATATTTCTAAACTTATGAAGCATTGTAACTTCTTGTTTGTTTATATAATTTTCTTCTAAAGCAACATTTACTAAAATATCAAAATTTGAAAGTGAAACATTTTTCAAGTTTGCTTCTTCAAATCTATCAAAGCCTTTTTGCATATTGTATGTAAATATACTTGCTACACCTAAAACTTCTGCATTTGCTTCTCTTAAAATATTTGCTACTTCAACTGATGAACCTGCTGTTGATATTAGATCTTCAATTACTACTACTTTTTTCCCTGAAACTGCAGCACCTTCAATTTGATTTCTTCTTCCATGATCTTTTGAACCTGCTCTTACATAGCCCATAGGTAATTTTAATATTTCGCTAACTATTGCAGCATGAGGAATACCAGCAGTTGCAGTTCCCATTAAAACTTCTACATCTGGAAATTCTTTTTTTATCATTTTTGCAAGTGCATCTTCTATTTTATTTCTTTCTTCTGGATGTGCCAAAATTAATCTATTATCACAATATATTGGCGATTGAATACCACTTGCCCAAGTAAATGGCTCTAATGGTCTTAAAAAAACTGCCTTTATTTTTAATAAAATTTTAGACACTTCTTGTGCTATTTCATTATCCATTTTGATTATCTCCTTTTGGTTATATTCAGCATAAAACTGAAACTTTATATAAGTTTATTATTTAATGTTTTTTATATGCAAAGATTGTATATTTATATTATATCAAATTACAAAAAAGTTTTTCATTATGTAATTTTAAACATTAAGTCACTCTAACATCAATTTCATACATTATTTTTTTATATAAATTGTGCTTTACATTCTAAATATGCTGCTAGTGGATCTCTTGCTTGAGTGATGCTTCTTCCAACAACAATAAATGAGCTTCCTAATAATTTTGCAGTTTTTGGTGTAGTAACTCTTTTTTGATCGCCATCATCGTCGCCTACTAATCTTATTCCTGGAGTAACGCTAATTAAGCCTAAATCTTCAACGGCACTTGCTTCAAAAGGAGAACAAACAACTCCATCTAAACCTGCTAATTTTGCATTTTCTGCATATTTATATACGACATCTGACATTTGTTCATGTATACATAATTCTCTTTCAAGCATTGCTTGATCAGTTGAAGTTAATTGTGTAACTGCGATTAATAAAGGGGCTTCATATCCTGCTAATTTTGCACCTTCTAATAAACCCTCTTTTGCTGCTTTCATCATTACAATACCACCTGATGCGTGTACATTTGTAATATCAACACCAAGTTTTCCAAGATTTACCATTGCCTTTTTTACAGTATTTGGAATATCGTGAAGTTTTAAGTCTAAAAATATTTTAAACCCTTTTTCTTTTAATTCTTTAACCATCTTAGGACCTTCAGCATAAAACAACTCTATGCCTATTTTTAAGTATGGATCATGTCCTTCAAATGATTTTAGAAATTCAAACAAATCTTCTCTTGAAGAAAAATCACACGCTATAATTACATCTTTCATTTTCTACCTCTATTTTTAACTAATCCTTTATTTTTTACCCATATGTTAATAGTGTAAAGGATAATAAATTATTGCTTTATATTCTTACGCTCTTAATCAAATTTTTTTTTTGATTTTTATATTCTATCGCTTTTCCCAATGACTTCATATAATAAATAATTTTTATCTTTTATACTCTATCGCTTTTACCAATGACTTCATATAATAAATAATGTTTTATCTTTTATACTCTATCGCTTTTCCCAATGACTTCATATAATAAATAATTTTTATCTTTTATACTCTATCGCTTTTACCAATTACTTCATATAATAAATAATTTTTATCTTTTATACTCTATGACTTTTACCAATGATTTCAGATAAGGAGTCAATATTTAATTCTTCCATTGCAAGCGGAAGTTCTTCAATTATTTCTTTGCTTGCAAATGGATTTAATAAGTTCTCAGTACCAACCATAACAGCAGATGCACCTGCTAGCATCATTTCAATTACTTCAAAGGCATTTGAAACACCGCCCATTCCAACAACTGGAATATTAACAGCTTCATATACTTGATATACCATTCTAAGTGCTACTGGGAAAATTCCTCTGCCTGAATATCCAGCAGTTTTTACAGAAATTACTGGTTTTGCAGTATTTAAATCAATTCTCATTCCAACTAAAGTATTGATTAAACTTATTCCATCGGCACCAGCATTTTCTACCGCTTTTGCCATTTTTACTATATCAGTTACATTTGGACTTAATTTTACAAGCACTGGTTTTTTAGAAACTTTTTTAATTTCACCAACTAATTTTGATGCAAGGTGTTCATCTAATCCAAATTGCATACCACCCTCTTTCACATTCGGGCATGAGATATTTAGTTCTATACATAATATTTGAGGATTGCCTCCAACTCTTGAAGCAACTTCAATATATTCATCAAAGCTATGCCCACCTATATTTAGTATGACAGGTTTTGAATATACTTTTTTAAGTTTTGGCAATTCTTCATTTAAAACAACATCTATTCCAGGATTTTGTAATCCAATCGCATTTAACATTCCACAAGGACAATCACATACTCTTTCTAAAGGATTTCCATACCTTTCATTTAGCGTTGTTCCCTTAAGTGCAATTGAACCTAAAACATTAATATCATAGTAATCTGCAAAGCCATATCCAAAGCCAAATGTTCCACTTGCAGGAATAATTGGATTATCTAATATTTTTCCAAAAAGTTTAACTTGAGTATCTTTTTTCATTTGTTTTGTTATCCTTACTTATTGTTTTCGTTCAATATATATTTTATTTTTTCAACATTTTCTTTAGTTTTATATATTATTTACTGATATATTTATATTGATCTACATTGTATGTTTATTCAAAAATTACTTCATCTATTTTAAAAACTGGACCTTCTTTACAAACTCTTTTATATCCTTTTGTAGTCTTAATTGAGCAGCCCATACATGCACCAAAACCACATCCCATTTTTGATTCTAAAGATACTTGACCATTGCTATTCCAAGAACTTAAAGCCTTTAACATTATTGGTGGTCCACAAGCAAAAAATTCATCATATTCAATATCTTCAGTTTTTAATATATCTAAAACATTACCCTTTACACCAAGACTTCCATCATCTGTGCTTATATAAACTTTACCTAATTTTGAAAACTCTTCTAGGAAAAAACATTGATCTTTGCAGGGGTATCCCAATACAGAAATAATTTCATGTCCTTGCTTTTTTAATTCTTTTGCAAGATAGAATAAAGGGACTATACCAACTCCACCACCTATTAAAAGAGGCTTTTTAGTTTTGGATAAATCAAAGCCATTGCCTAGACAATTTAATACATCAATTTTTTGACCAACTTCAAATTTGGTCATTGCTTTAGTTCCGCCACCTACCACTTTATATATTATGCTAAGAAAGTCATTTTTTTCATCGTAATCTGCTGCACAAAATGGTCTTCTCAAGGTGTATTCAGGAACTTTGATTTGCAAAAATTGACCTGGAGCTAAATATGAAGCACCAGACAATACTAACAAGTATAACTTGTCTGCAATCTCAACATTTTTCACAACCGTCATTACTTCTTTTTTCATTTTAACTCCACCTTTTTATATATGTAGATATTAATTATATCATTTTACTGTGCATTTATTATATACAGTATTTTGCGACACTTCTTAAAGTATCAAAGATACATGTTTTTTTGTATCTACCTTATTAAATTTAGCATCGTATTTTGCGACAAATTTTAATCATTTAGAAATGCATTTTTTATGCATCTATTGTAGAAATACCCATTGTCATATCTTCTAATACATCAACTAAAACTTGTGCAGTATCTAAAGATGTAAATATAGGAACATTGTTTTCAACTGCAGTTCTTCTAATTTCTACACCATCTTTTAATCCAGATGAAGATTTTGAAACTGTATTAATTACATAGGTTACATAGCCTTTTTTAATGCTATCTAATATTTCTGAAGAACCTTGAGATAATTTCAATTTAACTCTTGTTTTAATGCCGTTTTCTTTTAGGAATTTTGCAGTTCCTTCAGTTGCTTCAATATTAAAGCCAAGGTTATAAAATTTTCTAACAATTGGCAAAGTTGCCTCTTTATCTGCATTTGAAACGGTTACTAAAACAGTTCCATAATTACTTGTTCTAAGTCCTGATGCTTTTAGTGCTTTATACACTGCTCTATTTAATGTGACATCGTAACCTATTGCTTCACCTGTACTTTTCATTTCAGGTGTTAAAACTGCATCAAGTCCTGAAAGTTTAGAAAATGAAAAAGCAGGAGCTTTTACATACCAACGGTTTTTCTTTGGATAAACACCTTGATATCCAAGCTCTTTCAAGGATTTGCCAAGCATAACTTTTGTTGCAATATTTGCAATTGGAGCTCCTGTTGTTTTTGCTAAAAATGGTACTGTTCTACTGCTTCTTGGATTAACTTCTATTATGAAAACTTTTTCATTTTTATCAACAATGAATTGAATATTAAATGGTCCTATAATATTTAATCCAACACCAACTTTATTTGTATAATCTACAATTGTATCTTGAACTTTTTGAGATAGTGAATAACAAGGATATACGCTCATAGAGTCTCCACTATGAACACCTGCTCTTTCAATATGCTCCATAATTCCTGGAATAAAGACTTCTTTTCCATCGCAAACAGCATCAACTTCACATTCTTTTCCAACAATATATTTATCAATTAAAACTGGATGTTTTTTATTTAATGCAACTGCTTCTTTTAATATGTCTTTTAGTTCATTTTCATTGTAGACAACATGCATCATTCTGCCACCTAAAACAAATGAAGGTCTCACTAAAACTGGATATCCTATTTCAGCCGCTGCTTTTATTCCATCTGCAATTTTGAAAACTGCTTTTCCTACTGGCATTGGAATTTCAAGTTTATTTAATGCTTCAATAAATAAATCTCTATCTTCAGCAAGAGCTATGCTTTTAGCACTGCTTCCTAATATTTTTACACCAGATTCTTCCAAAGAATTTGCAAGATTAATTGCTGTTTGACCACCTAAAGCAACAACTACGCCAATTGGTTTTTCATAATCGATTATGTTCATAACATCTTCATATGTAAGTGGTTCAAAATATAGTTTGTCGCTTAATGAATAATCAGTTGAGACAGTTTCTGGATTATTGTTTATTATTATTGCTTCATAGCCAGATTCTTGAATTGCCCAAATTGCATGAACAGTTGAATAGTCAAATTCAACTCCTTGACCAATTCTAATAGGACCTGAACCTAAGACAATAACTCTTTCTTTTTTGCAGGCTTTGCTTTCATTTTCACTTTCATATGTAGAGTATAAATATGGAATGTCTGCCTTAAATTCACCAGAGCAAGTATCTATCATTTTATATACTGGCATAAAGCCATTTTCTTTTCTCATTTTGAAAATGTCTGCAACTTCCATATTCCAGCAACTTGCTATATATTCATCTGAAAAACCTCTTTTCTTTGCTCTTCTTAAAACATCTAAATCTCCAACATTTTCTTTAATGACAGTTTCAAAATTTACAATATTTAAAACTTTTTCCAAAAAGAATCTATCTATTTTTGTTAAAGAATATATGTAGTCTAGTGTTATTTCTTTTCTTAAAGCCTCTGCTATTGCAAAAAATCTTTCATCTGTTTCTTGTAAAATTAATTCTACAAGTTCATATCTAGACATTTCTTTAAGACGAGGTAATTCTAAATGACAAACTCCAATTTCAAGTGATCTAACTGCTTTTAATATAGATTCTTCTAAAGTTCTGCCAATACTCATAACTTCGCCTGTTGCTTTCATTTGAGTAGTTAGTTTTCTATTTGCTTTATCAAATTTATCAAAAGGAAAACGAGGAAACTTTGTAATTACATAATCTAGTGTTGGTTCAAATGATGCATAAGTTGCTTCTAACTTAATTTCATCTAATCTTAAACCACAGGCAATTTTTGCAGATACTCTAGCAATTGGAAATCCACTTGCTTTACTTGCAAGAGCAGAAGATCTTGAAACTCTTGGATTTACTTCTATTACATAATATTCAAAAGAAAATGGATCTAGAGCAAATTGCACGTTACATCCACCTTCGATTTCTAGTGCTCTAATTATTTTAAGAGCGGATTCTTTTAACATGTTATATTCTTTTTTAGTCAATGTTTGACAAGGAGCTACAACAATACTATCACCTGTGTGAATACCAACTGGATCAACATTTTCCATAGTACAAACAACAATAGCAGTATCATTTTTATCTCTCATAACTTCAAATTCAATTTCTTTAAAGTTTTTCAAAGATTTTTCAACTAGTACTTGATTAACTGGAGATAATTTCAAGCCTTGTTTTGCATGCTCATAACATTGTTCTTCGTTTTCTGCAAAACCACCGCCTGTTCCACCAAGAGTATATGCTGGACGAATAATTATTGGATATCCAATATCTTTTGCAGCCTCAAGAGCTTCTTCAATAGTATTTGCAATTATACTTTTAGTTACAGGTTCACCAATTTCTTCACAAAGTTTTTTAAATAATTTTCTATCTTCAGCATGTGAAATTGCATTAAAACTAGTACCTAACATTTCAACGCCACACTCTTCTAAAATGCCTTTTGTTTGTAGTTGCATACCTAAGTTTAGTCCAGTTTGTCCACCCATTGAACATATTAAACCATCTGGCCTTTCATACCTTATTATCTTTGCAATATATTCTAAATCAAGTGGTTCCATATATACCTTATCAGCCATTGAAACATCAGTCATAATTGTAGCAGGATTGCTGTTTGCCAAAATGACTTCATATCCTTCTTCTTTCAAGGCAATGCAAGCTTGGGTTCCCGCATAGTCAAATTCAGCAGCCTGTCCTATGACTATTGGCCCTGAGCCGATAACTAGTATTTTCTTTATATCTTTTCTTCGTGGCATTTTTTCCTCCAAATGATTATCTCATTTTTATCCTTTTTCACATCTAAATATTTTCTTATTTTTGTTGTAATCTTAATATTTTTTACACCCTATATTTAAATATTTTTATATCTATTATTAAGTATTTTTCGACTTTTTAATTTGTTGATTTTTTATGTCGATATCTTTTAATTTGTTGGTTTTTCATGTATATATCTGTTAATGATTGGATTTTCATCAAGTGCTATTTTATCCATAAAGCCTATAAATTTATTTAAGACAAAGCCTTTTTGTTTTGGAATGAATTGAGATGTCACAACCATATCATCTTCATTAATTAAACCTGCAATTGTTCCATCGCATACATTTTTGTATATGACATCTAGTTTAGAATCTTTTAGACTTTTTTCATTTACGAAATATGAATTGTTTTGCTCAACAATATATACTTTATCTTCTACTAAATTTTTTACTGAAATATTTGCACCTCTTTTTCCAGCACGAGCTTTTTCAATTTTTGCACCATATGATAAAGCAACTAATTCATGCCCTAAACCTATTCCTAAAATTGGAATTGTACCTTTTAATTTTTGAATTGTTTCAACAATACACTCAAGATCAAATGGACTTCCAGGACCTGAAGATATTAAAACTCCACTTGGTTTATGATTTTCAATAACTTCATATGGTGTGTTATATGGGACTATTATTACATTACATGCAGCATTTGTTAGAGCACTTAAAAGAGATCTTTGTAAACCACAATCTATGGCAACTACGGTATGTTTTGGATTTCTTGTTCTTGCATAACTAATGCTTTTTACAGAAACTTTAGAAACTAAATTTTTAGGTTCTTTGTACTCCTTCATTTTTTTAATGCATTCTTCCACATCGCTTGCTGCATCGGTAATCATTGCAATCATTTCGCCTTCATCTCTGATGATTTTTACAATTTCTCTAGTATCAACGCCTGCAATTCCTGGAACATTATTATCTTCCATAACTTGACTTACTTTTTGAGTAAATCTAAAGTTTGATGGCGTATCGTTATATTCTCTAATTACAAAACCACCAATATGTATGCCTTTGCTTTCATAGTCTTCATCTGTTAAGCCATAGTTTCCAATTAATGGATATGACATTACAACAATATTTCCATAATATGCAGGATCTGATAAAACTTCTTGATATCCTACCATTTCAGTATTAAAGACAATTCTAGCAATTGCTTCTTGTTCAGAACCAAAGCCTCTGCCTTTATATGTTTTTCCATTTTCTAAAACAAGCATTTTATCACGCATTTATCTTTGCCCTCCAATATTTAAGCTTATTTTTATCAATTTAATATTTTTATCAATTTAATATTTTAAATCGCTCTTGCATTTTTGTATTTTTTATCAATTTAATATCAATTTTTTACTAATCTATTATGTTTATACCCATATTATTTGATTCAATTTATTAGTTTTCATCTAATATTTTGCATCTAATCCGTTATATACTACTTTGCCATCTACTAAAGTTAAAACATTGTAACCACAAAGTTCCATGTCTATGAATGGAGAATTTTTACTTTTTGATACAATTTCTTCTTTTGTATATTTTCTATGAGTTTTTATATCTAAAACTGCTATATCTGCTTTAGATCCAACTTCTATTTTGCTATATGGTAAATTAAATCTTTCTGCTGGATTTGTTGTAAGAACTTCTATCATTTTTGCATGTGTCATTCTACCTGTCATAACAAAACCTGTATAAATTAATGGGAATAATGTTTCAAAACCTATGATACCATTTGGAGCATCTTCGTATGAAACTGCTTTTTCATTTTCTGCATGTGGTGCATGGTCTGTTGCAATGATAGTAGAAATCCCTTCTAAAATAGAGCGGAAAGTAAATTGCATATTCCTAAAAGATCTAAGTGGTGGATTCATCTTAAAGTTTGGATTTTGAGCTATACATTTATCATGTAAAAATAGATGATGTGGTGTAACTTCGCAAGTTATGTCTTTATTAATAAATTGGATTCTTTTTACAGCAATGAAACTTTGCTCAGTAGATAAATGGCAAAAATGATATTTACAACCAACTTCATTTGCTAGTTCAATTTCCCTTTTTACTGCTTCATATTCTGCCATGGGTTCATCAAATTTTTTTGCTTCAGCATGAGATGCAATAACTAAATTATGCTTTTTAGCCTCTATCATTGCTTTTTTCAATACTCTTAGATTATTTACACAAACACCATCATCACTTAGTGCTTTGATATATGGAAGCATACCTTCAATATCTGAAACTCTTTTGCCTTTTTGGTTTTTTGTAACTGAACCATATAAATATGCATGAACTAAAGATTTTTCTTTTAGTAAGTCATATACATATTTTGCACTTTTAGCATCACATGGAACTGGAATTGTATTTGGCATTGCCATTATTGTAGTAATACCACCTTTTGCAGCAGAATATGTTTCAGTTTTAATATCGCCTTTGTGTTCATAACCTGGTTCTCTCAAATGTACATGCACATCAACTGCACCTGGAACAATCCAGCCACCTTTGACATCAATAACATCATCGCCTTCTAAATTATTGCCAATATTAACAATTTTACCGTCTTTTATTTCTACGTCTAATTGAACAAGGTTATTATCTTTTAATACTAATCCGTTTTTTAAAATCATATTACATCCTTTTTATATTATTTTTTCCATCCTAAACATTTCATAGATTTATATTTTTTTATATGTAGTGTTTTTAATCGTTTATTTTATGATGGATTTTTTATTATCTTTTAGCCTTGTTAATGCTCATACATTTTTTGTCAGTTTATAAATCTTTTAGCCTTGTTAATGCTCATACATTTTTTGTCAGTTTATAAATATTTTAGCCTTATTAATACTTACACATTT
>DUUO01000045.1 GCA_012841525.1 Clostridiales bacterium | reverse complement strand
GATTTTTTTTAATTAAATTTCATACTTTATCCTTAGAAAAGGCAATTACTTAAATAAATTTTTCTCACCTTAAAAAAGAGAGATTTTTTAATTAAATTTCATACTTTATCCTTAGAAAAGGCAATTGCTTAAATAAATATTTTTGCCCTTTCATATCATCATTGAGGAAGATGAGATTTTATTTTGCTAAATTTCACAATTTAAAATTAGAAAAATTGAAAAGTAAAATTTTTATCATGGTTTTTCATCCAAAATCAAAAAATTTACATAATTTTTTTAATAATTTTATTTTTATTTTTAATTTAAAAACCCTAACAAAATGCCCTAACTCTAACCTAATCGCTTATATTTCACAAAAAAAAATTTAATGTATTAAAAAGCAAAAAAAATAAAAAAAATGGCTCTTTTTTTTTTGTTTTATAGGTGTTAATATATCCATGGTAGCGATACCAAAAAGATTTTTTTAATGATATTTAATGGAGGTGTTTTATGATTATTGGAATTCCCAAAGAGATTATGCACGAGGAAGCCAGAGTTGCTGTTATCCCTGAAACAGTTAAAAACCTTATTAAAGAAGGTCACACTGTTGTAATTGAAACAAATGCTGGCGTAGGTTCACACTTTAGTGATGAAGATTATGTTGCAGCAGGTGCTAAAATTGAAAAAGATGTAACAAAACTTTATGCCGACGCTGACATTATTCTTAAAGTTAAAGAACCTTTATTTAATGACAAACTAGGAAAACATGAAATTGAATTAATGCACGAAGGTCAATACTTGATTACTTTTATACACCCTGCAGCCCCTGCAAACCATCAAATGGTTCAAGACATGGCAAAGCAAGGTGTTATTTCATTTACCCTAGATGGTATTCCAAGAATTTCAAGAGCACAAAACATGGATGCTTTAACATCTATGAGTACATGTGCTGGTTACAAAGGAATGTTGCTTGCTTACAATGCTTTACCAAAATTTGTTCCACCAATATTTTGTGCAGTAGGTGCAATGCCACCTGCTAAAGCTTTAGTTATTGGTGCTGGTGTTGGCGGGCTTCAAGCACTTGCAACTGCTAAAAGAATGGGTGCATCACTAAAAGCCATTGATATCAGACCAATGGGAATGGAAAACGCAAAAAGTTTAGGTGCTAAAATAGTTGAAACTGGAGTTCCTGCAGATGTTGCTATTGCTGAAGGTGGCTATGCAAAAGCCCTATCTGATGAATGGCTCAAAAAAGAAAGAGAAGCAATTTTTGATACAGTTGTAGAGTCAGATGTAATTTTCTGTTCTGCTTTAGTTCCTGGTGAAACTGCTCCAGTCTTAATTACTGAAGAAATGGTTAAAAAGATGAAGTCAGGAAGTGTTATCGTTGATATTTCTATCGACCAAGGTGGAAACTGTGAAATAACAGAACCTGGCGAAGTTGTTCAAAAACATGGAGTTACATTAATTGGAATTAAAAATATACCAGGTTTATTACCTACTAGTTCTACATGGATGTTCTCTAAAAATATTGAAAACCTAGTTAAATATATGGTTAAAGATAATAAAATCACTATTGATATGGATGATGAAATATTTAGTAAATCCTTAGTTACAATTGATGGAAAAATTGTTCATAAGGGAACGCTGAAGGCTTTAAATAAATAGACTTTAATTGCCATACCAAAATAGAAAAAAAAGCCTTGTTCCATATTAAAATTGGCAGGGCTTTTATTAAGTAAAAAAGTATTATTAATTTATTTGATACAAAATATCTATATGTTAAAAAATATAAACATTAGATTTTAATATTAGGTGAGTTATTAAGAAAAAAATTAATTGTTAATCAAAACAAAAACAATTAAAAAGCATATTAAAATAAGTTAATTGTTAAATAAATTGTTAAAGAAAAAAGAAATTAAATAAAGTTAATTTTTAAGCAAATTATTAAAGAAAAAACATGGAGGAAAGCTTATGAAGGAATTGATTTTAGTTGGAATTTTTTTAGTTGCGACTATTGTAGGCTACTTTATTATTAAAAATGTTCCAAGTCTTTTGCATACCCCCTTAATGTCAGGAATGAATGCCCTATCTGGCGTAACAGTTTTAGGGGCGCTCACTACAACTTTTGGTGCTGTACTAGCAACAAGTCTTGGCGTGTCAATTGTTGGACAAATTCTAGGGTTTATTGCCATTGTTCTTGCGATGATAAATGTCGCTGGTGGTTTTGGTGTAACTCATAGAATGCTTAGAATGTTTAACAAGAAAAAGAAAAAAGGAGGTAATAAATAATGTCTCCTATCGTATATTATATTATCTGTGCTTTATTATCAATTGGAGTTTTAGTAGGCATTGCTTTAATGAGCAAAGTTAAAACTTCAATTTTTGGTAATTTATTTAGTGCAGTTTGCATGTTAATTGCAATAATAATTACTCTTGTATATTACAATGTCTTTTCCGCTGATGGAACTGCAAAATGGCTTGCACCTACACTTTTACTTGTTGCAATGGTACTTGGTGGAGTTATTGGATTGATCTGGACAAAGAGAGTTAAGATGATTGAAATGCCACAAGTTGTTGCCCTATTCAATGGTTTTGGTGGTGGAGCAAGTGCTTTGGTTGCTATCGTTTCTCTTCTTGGCGTATCTGTTAAAGTTCAAGGTGGATATTTTTCAGACATAAATATTTACTTTTCAAATGTAACTGCAGGTCTAGCACTTAGCGTTGGAATTATTACACTTGTTGGTTCATTAATTGCTGCTGGAAAATTACATAAAATTTTACCTCAAAAACCAATTGTATATAAAAATCACCAAGTTTATACAATGCTATTTTTAGTGCTCAGTATAATTTCAATTATCATATCAGGATTTATTACCTTTGATCCAAAATATACTACTGCACTTAGAATTGTTGTCATTGTTCTTGGCATACTTGCAAGTGGTGCCTTTGCTACATTTTTTGCTATTAGAGTTGGTGGAGCAGATATGCCAGTAATGATTTCATTACTTAACTCTTTAAGTGGTGTTGCAGGTGCTATCGCTGGTATGGCAATTGGAGACATTTTACTAGTTTCTGTTGGGGGTATTGTTGGAGCAAGTGGTTTACTATTAACACAAATTATGTGTAAAGCAATGAACAGAAAACTTTCAAGCATTTTACTTGGAAAAACATCCGTTTCAGCGACCGCTAAACAAACAAAAGAAAAAGCACCAGAAAAAGTGGTTGAACCTGTAAAAGAAGAAGAGCAACTATCATATATTGATCTTGCAAAGAATGCTGAAAGAGTAATAATTGTTCCAGGTTATGGAATGGCTCTTTCACAAGCACAACATACTGTAAAACAACTTAGAGATAAATTAATGTCTTTAGGTGCTGATGTTAGATTTGCAATTCATCCAGTTGCAGGAAGAATGCCTGGTCACATGAATGTCTTACTTGCTGAGGTTGATATTCCATATGATGAACTATATCAAATGGATCAAATTAATGATGACTTTAAAGATACTGATCTTGTCATAATTGTTGGTGCAAATGACGTTGTAAACCCTGCTGCAAATACTGCAAAAGATACACCAATTT
>DUUO01000044.1 GCA_012841525.1 Clostridiales bacterium | reverse complement strand
TGGTGCCGAAGGCGGGACTTGAACCCGCACGAGGTTGCCCTCAACGGATTTTGAGTCCGTCGCGTCTGCCATTCCACCACTTCGGCTAGTTAATTATATTGCTATATTATCACAAACTAAAATCTAAAATCAAACCCTTATAGTTATATTGATTGTTAAAAATGCAAAAAAATTCCTCCAATTTTTTTAAGTTATGAAGTGGCATATGTAAATATTTTTTTGCAATTATTTCAATAATATTTAAATTTTATTTCAAAAGTTTTTGATGTTAATTAATTTTTTCCATAATATGTTATATAATAAAATACTTTGCTGCCTTTTGTTGTAAATTTAGTGCTTGATAAGTTATAATCACAATATATGAATGCTTTAAATTTTGATTTAAATAAAACCTCCTCACAGGCTTTTTACCTTTCGGGGAATGATTCTTTTTTTGTAAAGAAAGTATTAAATATTTTTAAAGCATTAGTTCCTGAAGAAGAACATATATTGAATGTGTTAGAGTTTAATGATATTAATGCAAGTATTGATGATATAGATATACATGTAAGAAATGTTTCACTTTTTGGGTCAACCAAAATCATTATTATTCAAGATCTTTTAAATAAAGTAAAAAAAGAAGTAGCAACTGAACTTGTCTCTTTAATTAAAGTATTGCAAAGTGGAACTTATATAATTTTTGATAATACAATAATTGATGCTAAAAGCACACTGTATAAGCAACTTGAAAAAATTGAATGTTCTTTTGATAAAAAAAGTGCATCATTACTAAACAAGGTTTTAATTGAAGAAACTTCAACACTTATTGAACCGAGTGCGGCAGGTTTAATATTACAATATTGTTCATATAATCTAGGGAAATCAATTATAGAAGCAAACAAATTACTTCAATATAATCCAGGAGAAAAAGTTAGCGTTGATTTAGTGAAGGTATTAGTTGCAGATTCTACTGAAAATAAAATATATGAATTAACTGATGCAATTTCAAAAAAAGATAAAAAAACAGCGTTTGCAATTGTTGAAAATTTATTATCTATTGGCATACAACATTCTGTTTTAATTTCTTCGCTTGCAACGCAATATAGAAGAATGTTATATACAAAAATAACAAAAAAAAGCGATGCAGAGCTTGCTAGAGAATTAAATGCATATGATTTTCAAATCAGAAATGCAAGATATGTATCAAAAAATTATGGAGCAGTAGAGCTCAAAAAAATATTAGATAAAATTGTTAATGCAGAGTATTCTTTCAAAAGTGGTGTATATGTAGCGGAAACAGCATTTGATAATTTGTTTTCATCGCTGATGGCAATGTAAAAGCTGTGTTAGATATTTATGAGGTAAAAATGGATAAAATTAAAAAATCTTTTGATAAAATGGTAGATTTTTCTAGAAAAGAAAATGTTTCTAAAAGTTCTTCACTTTTAGTGCTTTTAGTCGTATTTTGTAGAACATTATTCAGAGGCTTTCAAAGTCCTTTAAGTTTTGTAGAAACTGGGGCAATGTCTGATGCTTTTGCCGATGTTGTACAAATTATGCAACAACCTATTTTTATAGTGTTAACATCAATTATTAGTGCATTAATCATATGGGGAATATTTGAGGGAATTGTAGGTGGATTTTACAATATGTTTGCTCAAAGAGGTTTAACTGTAGGAACAAAAAATCAATTTAAAGGTATTGTAAGATTTACTTATATTTTAATTGAACTTATAACTATTTTTTATTTATGCTTATTTTACATACCAACTGTTGGGCATAGAATAATTGCAGATTCATATAGAGTTTTTAGAATGATTTTATTTACCGTGTTTTTTACATTTGCATATATTCTTTCAGAAGGTAAATCAATAATTAAAGCACATATTGCTGACACATATTTCCCATTACAAAGATTGTACAAAATCTTCTATGGACTAACTGTTGGCACTGATACGATTTCAAATATAGTTTTATGGAGGGAAGGTAATCTTTCAAGTTTTGGAAAAGTTATGATGTTTGTTGAAATAATTGTTGTAGTTGCATATTTTATTTGGGTTCAATATTTTATGCAAATGTTAAAAAAGAGGCAAGATGAAGCAAAACAGATTAGAAATAATGCATTTTCTGAAGGTGTTAATGTAAAAGATACTTTAGAAAAAATGGGAATACATCTTGGTGATTCGTATGAAATTTATAATCCTTATAAATCAAGTCAAAAAGAATCAGAGTTTCCAACAAAAGACGATACTGTAATAACTGTTGAGCCAGAAGAAATTGACCAAAACAAAGATGAAAAAAACGGTGATGATAAATAAAAAATAACTTATAATCATTGTAAATTATTAAAAGTATAATAATAAACTTTTCGAAAAATAAAAATAAAAAAAATATCTGAAAAATATAATGCAAATAACAACTTAGAAATAAATTAAAACTAGGTTGCGATGTAATATTTATACTTATATAATATATAATAATAGAGGGGAATATTATGTTATTAGCACAATTTCAATTTAGAACAATAAACATAATCGATATCATTGTAGCATTGATAGTTTTTGGCATATTAATTTTTATGCTTATGTGGGGTAAAAAAGGTTGGCTGCTGGCAGGGATATATTCTTTGTTTTTTGCCTTGCATATTGTAATAGTTGTTTTAGACGCTATATATATGCTTCCAGTTGCAAAATCTATTTCGACAATAACTATGATATTTCTCGTTGTAACTTTGGCGATAGTTTATCAATCAAACTTAAAAGTTTTTTATTTCAAGCTTACGAAAACTACTGAAAGAGGGGCAGATATAGAAAGCGCTGTCTCTGATGAAGAATTAACTAAGACAGTGGATGAAATTATCAAAGCTTGTCAAACAATGTCAAAAACCAGAACTGGTGCATTGATTGTCATTGCCCCTAGCAGTGTTCCAAGTCATGTTTTAGAAACTGGTGTTGAACTTGGAGCAAAAGTTAGTGCCTCATTATTAGAGGCTATATTTAATACAAGAGCACCATTTCATGATGGTGCAACAATAATAAAAGGAGATAGGGCTCTTGCTGCTGGTTGTTTTTTACCATTGTCGCAATCTCAAACTGTTGCAAAAAATCTTGGTACAAGGCATAGAGCGGGTATTGGAATAACGGAAGAAACAGATATGTTTACCATAATAGTTAGCGAAGAGACAGGTATAATTTCTGTAGCTCGTAGAGGAGAATTAAGAAGATTTGTTACGCCAGATCGTTTACGCGACATGCTTCAACAAACTTTTAAAATTTCACAGCAAAAAAGCTATAGATCTTTATAATTTTATTAATTTCCAAAATAAGCATGAAATAAAAACATACACTGATGCTTTGGCATTAGTTAATTTATATTAAAATAAACAGGAGAGGGAAAATGGAAATAATTAAGAAGCCTAAAATACTAATACCAAAAAACATAAGTTTTGAAAAATGGGCAACCATTGCTTGCGACCAATTTTGTGCAAGAGCAAAATATTGGGAAGAATTAGAAGAAACAATTAAAGATAATCCATCTACATATAAAATTACTCTTCCAGAAATATTTTTGTCTGGAAAAAATGTAGATGAAAAAATTGAATCTGTTTGGAAAGAAATGGACAAGTATTTAAATGAAGATTTGTTTGAAGAAATCTACAATTTAATTTTAGTTGAAAGAGAAGTCGGGGATGGAAAAAAAAGATTAGGATTAATGGTCGCAATAAATTTGGATATGTATAATTGGGAAAGAGTAAGGGTTCCAATAAGGGCAACTGAAGATACCCTACTTGAAAGATTGCCAGCAAGAATTAAAATAAGAAGCAAGGCAAAAGTGGAATTGCCACATGCGATTGTGTTAATTGACAATCCTGAAAAAAATATAATTGAACCTCTTTATGCTAAAAAAGATGAATTAAAATGCCTATATGATTTTAACTTAAATATGGGTGGCGGTAATATAAAAGGCTATGAAGTTGATAACTCAGATGAAATTATAGATAAAATTCATGCCTTATTAAATCCAAAGATTCAAAAAGCAAAGTATAATCAAGACGCTGGAATTCTTTTAGCAGTAGGAGATGGAAATCATTCCATAGCAACGGCAAAGCTACATTGGGAAAACTTAAAAAAGACACTTTCAAAGAAAGAGCAAGAAAATCATCCTGCAAAATATATGTTAGTTGAACTTGTAAATTTATATGGAGAAGGAATGGATTTTAAACCAATTCATAGGATAATTTATAATCCAGACGAGGAATATGTGCAAGGTTTAAAAGATGCACTAAAGGGAAAAGGAAAATTAAAAATTATATATAAAGGTAAAGAGGAGTATATAGATGCTCCAGAAAAAGCAAGTCTCACTATACAAGCAGTACAACAATACATTGATGCTCAAATTAAATTGAGACCAGAAATTGAAGTTGAATATGTTCATAATGCCGAGCATTTAAAAGAGGCAATGGATGAATTTGATGGAGTTTCATTAGGGATTGTGATGCCAGAATTTCCAAGAGATGAATTAATAAAATTTGTTTTAGAAGAAGGGAATCTGCCCAAAAAGGCTTTTTCTATTGGTGAACCAGAGCATAAAAGATATTATTTAGAATTAAGAAAAATTGTTTAATTAAAAACTGAAAATATTGTAATGATTATTCATTATAATAATAAATATAACAAAAAATTTAGAACACAGAGAGGGTGAAATGATAGTATGTAAATTTGGTGGAACTTCTATGGCTACTGCTGAAACAATAAATAAAGTGAAAGACATAATTTTGTCTGATCCTGAAAGAAAATTTATTGTAGTAAGTGCACCTGGAAAAAGAGATTCAAAAGATATTAAAGTTACAGATTTATTATATAAAGCATATGATGAGCAACAAAAAAATGGTAGTTGCAAAGAAACCTTAAATAAAGTTAGAGATAGATTTGTATCTCTTTGCGAAAACTTGAAAATTGATTTAGATATAAATCCATATATTGATGAAATTGCAAAGCAAATGCCAAAAACAATATCTGCAGATTATGCTGCATCAAGAGGTGAATATTTAGCAGGAATTGTTATGGCAAAAGTTTTAAATTTTAAGTTTATCGATGCAACAGAGATTATTAAGTTTAATGCAAATGGTGTTTTTGAAAACGAACTATCAAATGATTTAATAAAAAGATTGAAAAATGAAAAAAGTGGCGTTGTAATACCTGGTTTTTATGGCAAAATGCCAGATAAAAGTATTAAAACCTTTACTAGAGGTGGTTCTGATTTTACGGGAGCATTAATTGCTAGAGGAGTTAATGCAAGTTTATATGAAAACTGGACTGACGTTGATGGGTTCAGTGTTGCAAATCCACAAATTGTAAAAAATCCAAAAAGCATGGAATCTTTAACTTACGAAGAGTTAAGAGAATTGTCTTATATGGGAGCAAGCGTATTGCATCCAGATAGTATTTTCCCTGTCAAAGTAGAGGGTATACCAATACAAATAAAAAACACATTTAATCCTAGCGCAAAGGGAACTATGATAACAAAAGAATTACATACTAAAGAAAATCAACCAATAGTTACTGGAGTTGCTGGAAGAAAACATAATACATCAGTACTTTTGAAAAAACCAATGATGAATAATGAAATAGGTTTTGCCAGAAAAGTTTTGTCAGTTTTCGAAAGAAGATGTATATCCGTCGAACACTTGCCAACAGGAATTGATACTATGAGTGTGGTTTTTTCTAATGTTTTAACAAAAGAGGAAGAAGCAAATCTTATAGAAGACTTAAAGATTGCAGTTAATCCTTCATTTATTGAAATAGAAAAAAACTTATCATTGATTGCAATAGTAGGTCATGGTATGGCAAGCACAAAAGGAACTGCTGCAAAAGTGTTTACTGCTCTTGCAAATAGCGATATTAATATCATATTAATTGATCAAGGTTCTTCAGAATTAAACATAATTGTAGGTGTAGAAGATAAAGATTTTGAAAATGCAATAAATGCAATATATAGTGCATTTTATGAGTAATTAAAACAACAAAGCACGTTAAATTATTAAAGCAATTTTGCAGTATAGTAAACATAGTTAAACATTGATTGAGTAAAATATTTTACGCAATATTTATATAATGTTATTGCAAAAACAAGAAGTAAGGATGTTAAACATTATGCTTTAGAATGCAAAAGGAGGAAATCGTGAGACACGATGATAGTACATCTAATAAAATTTTACTTTTGTTTGTACTAGAAAAACTAGAAATTCCAGTAACAGAGGAAGTTCTTTTACAATTGTGTTCAGTGGATAATCAATGGATCCCTTATTTTTTGTGTAGACAAGCAATTCAAGATTTATTGCAAAGTGGATTTATTGCCAAAATTAAGCCTACTGAAAATCTTGCTGTATTATCTCTTACTCAAGATGGCATAATGTGCATATCGCATTTTTATAAAGATATTCCAAACTCAAAACAAAAAGAAATTGCAGCGTATATTAATGACAATAGAGCAGCATATAAGCGTCAACAAGAGTTTCGTGCTGATTACAAAAAAACTCAAGATGGTTTTTATATGGTAACATTAAAGATTTCTCAAATATCTAAAGTATTACTTGAAATTAACATAGAAATACCAGAGGAATCGCTTGCAAAATCTATTGTTGATGGTTGGCCCCAAAATGCCCCCTTAATATATAGAAATTTATATGAAAATCTTGTTGAATAAATTTTCAAAACTTATTTAAAAATCATTATATAAAATAACCTTTTCAATAAATCAAAGTTATTCAGTTAAAAATTTAATCTTTTTTCTTTTTTTCTGATTTTTCAATAATAACATTAGTGCAAGCATTTTCGTAAAGCTTATAGAAAAACTCAACACCTTTCACAAGCATATCTATATCTTGTCTTTCATTTACACCATGGATTCTATTAGCATCATCTTCTTCTTTTAAAAATGGGGTAAATCTATAAACATGATCACTTACTTGATGATAATATTTCGAATCTGAAGTAGCAATAAATATATATGGAGCAACGATCGTATCATTAAAAACTTCTTTAATAGAGTTTGCTACATAATCATATTGTTTACCTTCACTTGGGCTTATTGGTGATGGATTTGTCGCACCCTCCAATGCTGTTACTTCAACGCCTTTTGCTTGTTTTCTTGCATGTTTTAAAACATCTTCTATAGTTTCACCAGGTAAAATTCTACAATTAATAGATGCTTTAGCGATATGTGGCAATGTATTTGGTGTATCCGAACCTAAAAGTTGAGTCGGAGCGAAAGTCGTCCTTATTAAACAAGATGAAAATGGGCTAACTTTGTCTAAAATAGGCCTTATTAAAAATGAAAGCAGATCCTTATTGACTGCAACAAATTTTAATGGAGCTTTCATATATGGAGCGAGAGCATCAAACATATCCAAAACGGGCTGCGACCAATGTGTTTTCATTTTATTTTTTTCTATTTTATATACACCTTTAGCCAATATTCCAACCGCTGTTTTTTGAGCAGGAGTGGAAGAATGTCCACTTTCTTGTTTTGCCTCTAAAGATAAATCAACATAACCTTTTTCACAAGTACCAATTAAAGCAATATTTTTATTGATGCCAAGTATATTTCCATCAATAATGCTGCCACCTTCATCAATTACTAATTCGAATCTTTGACCATCTCTGATGAAATTTTCAACTATTTTTTTTGCACCATATATTCCTTTTCTTTCTTCATCGTGACCAAAGCAAAAATATATTGTTCTTTCTATTTCTATGTTTTGTGAAAGCAAAACTTCAAGGCCTTCTAAGCATGCGATGAGTTGAGATTTCATATCTTGTGAACCTCTACCATAAACATAGTTATCTTTTATTTCACCACTAAAAGGAGGAACATCCCAACCATCTTCATCTGCTGGAACTACATCTTGATGTGCAAGCACAGCAATTGGCAATAAATCTGGATTTGTTCCTTCATAAATATACATTGCAGAATATTTATTGACATTAACTTTTTTCGCTTTTTTCATGACCAAAGGAAAAGATTTTTCAAGAAATTTTTGAAATTCAAAAAAAACAGTGCCTTCACCAGAATTATCTAACATAGTTATGGTTTTATAACTAACAGCCCCAGATAAAAGTTTAGCAACTTTATCTTTATCTATTTTTGGCAAATTAGCATCTATTTCAATCATTTTTTCGGGTTTTACAATAATAGTTCTAATAATCATAAATGCTATCAATGTAGCGAAAAACGCACCTATAGCAATACCAACAATTGCTCCTGATGATAAAGTAAGTATCAAAATTACCTCCTCTTTCAGCTTTAATTAGTTTAAAGTAAAATATAATAGTTTTTATCTTACTACATTTTCTTCATTTTCACAATAGAGAATCTATATAAAATAACATAAATTTTAATAAATTCTTTATGTTTTATTTCCAAAAAAAATTTTTACTTTGTTAAAATCCATTTAATAAAAATTTAACTTTATATTGTCAGCATTAAATAAAAAAGCAGTTTAAAACTTACAAGTGATTAAGAATCACGCTTAGAATTAGTTTTAGATTTATTAGGTATTATTTGTTATCAGTAATTTTTCAGGGGTTGTATCTACATATTGCTTGTTATCAATAATTTTCCAGTGGTAATGTCTATATGTTACTTGTTATCAATAATTTTATTTAAATTAAGTGTGTTTTGTTGTATGATATTTATAAGACAATTTTAATTTTTTTCGAGGTACTTTAATGAATATATCTAGGTTGGTTTTTAGAATAAGTGATGTTGTAAATCATCCTTTAAGAAATTATAAACGCTATCCAAATGTGACAGTTATTAAAAATATAATATATGACACAAAATATGACGATAATATCAATATGCTAGATATATATTTTCGAAGCGATGTAAAAGAAAAATATCCAGTTCTATTTAATATTCATGGTGGTGGTTTTGTTAGAGGTGGAAAAAAATATAGAAGTGGCTTTGCAAAGCGTTTTGCTGATAAAGGTTGGTTTGTAGTTAATATTGGCTATAGAATTGCTCCTGTGGGAAGATTCCCTGCTGCTACGGAAGATGCTATTAATGCTTTGAATTTTGTTAATGGATTAGCAGAGCAATATAATTTAGATTTATCAAAAATTGTAATAACTGGAGATAGTGCTGGGGGATATTATGCTAGTCATTTAATTAGTGTAATATGCGATGAAGAATTGAGAAAGTCTTTAAACCTTCCAGAATACACAGGACAAAAACCAAGAGCGTTATTATCTTTTTGTGCTCCGTTTGATTTGATGAAATGTTTCAAAAGGCCAACTCCATTTAATGTTACTGTCAATATTACAAATTGTGTGTTTGCTACTGAATATCAAAGCAGTGAAGAAATGGAAAATGATTTCCCTTATAGTGACAGTCAAATAAATATTGTTTCTACAGTGAATAAGGATTGGCCAGAGGTATTTATTGTAGAAGCCAAAAACGATTCTTTTTGTGGTAATCAAGCAAGGGCTATGATAGAAGCCTTAAATGAAAATGGTGTTGAAAATAATGTATATATCGCAAGCCATAAAGGTGATGCACATTGTACTCATTTATTGCCATTTATGCCAGGGAATAAACAACTTTATGTAGAAGTTGATAAATTTATGAAAAAGATTAAAAGTGAAAAATCATCTGATGATGTTTATCAAAATAAAAGCGAAATAGAAGAAATCAAAGTTGATAAGAAATAACAAGAAAATAAAAATAAAATAATATATATTAGTATTTTGAAATTATTTAGAAAAAATATTTTATATTCACTTACAGCTTTTTCAATCCATATTTAATTTTTTATATTATTAAAATATAACCCTCAATTATTGCTAGACAAAAAATTAATAATTTGGCACAATATTAATATCAAATGTTTTATTTAAAGACACTAGATAGTTGTTTTTTTTATAATCAGTAAGGGCTTAAAGTTTCTATGTGGAAAAACATTTTATCATATCTAAAAGAAAATAAGAAATATGCTATTTTGTCACCAATTTTAATAAGTATTGAAGCCGTTGGTGGAATTTTAGTTCCATTTTTAATGGGCAAGCTTGTTGATGAAGGTGTCGCAACTGGCAATATGCAGGCTGTTTGGAAATACGGTGGCTATATGGCACTAGTTGTTCTAATAGCACTTACGCTTGCCTTATTTACTGTAAGAATTAGTGCAAAGGCTGCAATTGGTCTATCTAAAAATTTAAGACAAGCATATTTTGATAAAATACAAAGATTTTCTTTTTCAACAATAGATAGATTTTCTACAGGTAGTCTAGTAACTAGGGTTACAACAGATATTACTTTTATACAAAATGCTTTTTTCTTGATGATAAGAATTGCTTTTAGAGCTCCTGTAATTTTGATTTTAAGTATGTTCATGGTCTTTTCTATAAGTCCTATGCTCGGAATTGTTTTTATTATACTCATACCTTCTACATACCTATTTGTCATTTTAATGATGCGAGTTGTCATGAAGTTTTTCACTAAATTATTTAGAAAGATAGATAAAATGAATGTAAGGGTGCAGGAAAAACTTACAGGTATTAGAGTCGTTAAAACTTTTGTTAGAGAAACTTATGAATCAGAAACTTTTGAAGAAATTGCCGAGGATGTTATGAAAACTCAAAAGAAAGCAGAAAAATTCATTGTATATCTTGAACCTCTTGGTCAAGTGGTTGGATATGCAGTTGCTTTATTTGCTATATGGGGAGGCGGATTACAACTTCTTCATGGACATATATCTGCTGGTGAATTGACAAGTTTCATATCATATTCAAGCTTTATTTTAATGTCATCGATTATGATAATGATGGCATTTGGACAAATAATTATGGCATATGCACCAATAAGAAGGGTGACGCAAGTTTTAGACCAAGAACCTGAAGTAAAAGATGAGTCCCATCTTTTAGAACACAAAGTTGAAAAAGGAGCAGTAGAATTTGTTGATGTTTGTTTTGCATATGATGCTCAAAAACATCTAGGTGATGGGTTAGATGAAAGTTTATTTAAAAAGAAAAAAAGAAAAAGAAAGTTAAAAAAATCTATAGAATACAAGAAAGAAAATCAAGCATTTACAAAATTGTCAGATGCTGAAGATGAGGGGTTAAAGGCTTCATTAAAAGAAGAACTTAAAAACATGGTACTCGAAAATGATGATTTACCCAAAGATCCATGTCAAGAAATTGAGAAAGAAGGTTTATACGGTTCATCGAAACTTGTTTTAAAAAATATTAATTTAAGAATAGAAGAAGGCGAAACAGTTGGAATTATAGGATCAACTGGTTCTGGAAAATCAACTCTTGCTCAATTAATTCCAAGATTATATCAACCCAAAAAAGGAAAGGTTTTAATAGATGGAATTGATGTAAACGAATATAAAGTTAAAAATTTACGTTTGGGTGTATCAATGGTTTTACAAAAAAATGTCTTGTTTGCTGGAACAATAAAAGAAAACTTACTTTTAGGCAATGAAGATGCAACAGATGAAGAAATTAAAGATGCTTGCATAAAAGCACAGGCAGATAATTTTATAGAATCATTTGAAAAAGGATACGACACAGTTTTAGAACAAGGTGCTAGCAATTTGTCAGGAGGCCAAAAACAACGTTTATGTATTGCTAGGTCACTGCTTAGAAAACCTAAAATTTTAATTTTAGACGATAGCACTAGTGCAGTGGATATGTCTACTGAGGCTAAAATTAGAAAAGCCTTAAAAGATTCATATCAAAAAACCACATTGATAATTATCGCTCAAAGAATTTCTAGTGTCGTTGATGCAGATAAGATAATTGTAATGAATAATGGTGAGATTGATGCTATAGGTAAACATGATGATTTAATTAAAAGCAATCAAATTTATAAAGATGTGTATAGTTCGCAAATGGAGGGAACACTAAATGCGTAATAAAAAAACAAATTCAAAAAGAACTCCAGTGCAAACTTTTAGCCGTTTATTTAAAGATTTTAAACCATTTAGAGTTCAAATAATAATAATCTTAATTGCAAATATAGTTTTTGTAGCAACAACTATTTTAACAGCTTTGCAAATGAGAAAAATTTTAGAAAATATTTTTGAACAAGCAAATATTAATGCAATAACTGGCATTTATGCAATGGATTACACGCAACTTACAACGCTACTATGGGTATTAATAGCATTTTTTGTTATATCAATTTTATCTAGATTTACTATGATGAGATTGCTTTTGAATGTTTCTGTTGGAACTATGAAAAATATTAGGGTAAAGATGTATAATCATATGCTTACTTTACCAGTTAAATATTTTGACGCAAATAAAACTGGCGATATTATGTCTAGATACACAAACGATATAGCGACACTTAGAAATATGATCGGTGTTGCTTTTCCAGAACTAGTAACATCTGTCTTAAATGTTGCAAGTGCTGTTGTTACCATGCTAATTATAAGTCCAATCTTTAGTATTTCATCTATATTAATGCTAATAGTTATGTTAGGAGTTGTAGTGTATCTTTCTCCAAAAGTTAGAAAGTATTTTAGAGCACAACAAGCAGAGCTTGGACAAACCAATGCATTTGCTGAAGAATATATAAAAGGCCAAAAAGTAGTAAGAGTGTTTAATCACGAAGACAAGGTATCCCAACAATTTTCTGAAATTAACGAGCGCTATTCAATGGCATCTTTTAAAGCAGAGACAATGTCAGTATCGTTATATCCACTTATTGGAAATTTATCTAACTTGACATATACATTGATAGCAGTATTTGGAGCATTATTGATTAATAAAGGCTATTTAGGATCTTTTGCTGCTGCAACAGCAACCTTGCTTACATTTTTACAATTGTCTTCACAGTTATCTCGTCCACTTGTCAATGCATCTAATCAATTTAATGTTGTACTAAATGGTCTTGCTGGAGCAGATAGGATATACAGTGTTATGGATGAAATTCCTGAAGTAGATGAAGGGCAAATAAGGCTTGTTAATATAACTATAGATGAAAACGGAAAAATAACACCTTGTGAAAAGTGTACTCAAAAATGGGCTTGGCAAAAACAATTGGATAATGGTGAATTTGAATATACTTTGCTAAGAGGAGATGTAAGATTCCATAATGTAAGATTTTGTTATGAGGAAAACCAACCAGTGTTAAACATGATAGATTTATATGCAAGACCAGAACAAAAAATTGCTTTTGTAGGTTCAACTGGTGCTGGGAAAACTACAATTATTAACTTAATCAATCGCTTTTACGATATTCCATTTGGTTCCATTAAATATGATGGTATTGATATAAAAGACATAAAAAAATCAGATCTTAGAAGATCTATTGCAATGGTTTTACAAGATACATATTTATTTGAGGGAACAATTAAAGACAATATTAAATATGGAAAGCTTGACGCAACTGATGAAGAAGTCTACGAAGCAGCAAAGCTTGCAAATGCGGACGATTTCATTAAAGATCTACCAGAAGGCTATGACACAATGATTAGTGCAACTAGTGATAATTTATCTCAAGGGCAAAGACAAATGATATCTATTGCAAGAGCGGCTATTGCAGATGCACCAGTAGTTATTTTAGATGAAGCCACAAGTTCAATTGATACAAGAACAGAAAAATTAATCCAAGCAAGCATGGATAAATTGATGCATGGAAGAACGACCTTTGCAATTGCTCACAGATTATCTACAATAAAAAATGCAAATGCAATCATTGTTTTAGAAAATGGTGAAATCATAGAAAGAGGAAACCATGAAGATTTGATGAAAAAGCAAGGTAGATATTATAGGTTATACACTGGTAAAGAAGAACTTAGATAAAATCTTTTTATTTTTCATTTAAAAATTATTTAATCATTTTTAATGCCATTTATATCTGGCTATATATTAAAGTTATTAAATTATAGTATTTATAATGCCATTCATAGCAGATTTTTTCTTATTTATTGACTAATGTTTTATATGAATGTAATATTTAAATGTAAAGAAATAACAAATTTGAGGCAAATAATTTAAGTTTTATAAATAATAATACGGAAAGATGATATAGAATAATTTGGTGTAGTTATGAAAAAAAAGAGGCTTATATTTTTAATAGCAATGGTTTTACTTTTAGCACTTACATTTAGTGCTTGTAAGTTGTTAAATCTAAACCAAACTGAGCAAGAAATTAAAATTATATTTAATACCAATGGTGGGACTCCAATTAATTCGATAGTACTGCCCCGATCTCAAGTTAGCGAGGCATTTATTCAAAATCAAAGAACAACAAAAGAAGGATATGATATAGATTATTGGTATGTCTTAAATAATGACAACAAAGATAAAAACATCGCAGCATTTTTAGGGCAAGAAAATTTGCCAAATAAAATAACTTTTGGAGTGGTTTGGAAGGTAAAAAAACTAACCCTTACAGTTAGTCAAAATCTTGATACTCAAGATGCAAAATTTACAGTTGAAATAGATGGAGAAAAACAAACAAATATAAAAAATCCATTTACAGCAAAAGTTGAATATAATAAATCGGTTAAAATTATTGTTGACAGTGAATATTCTTTGGACGGAATTGGCAATTTTAATTTTGTAAACTTGAAAGTTACAGCCCATTTCCCATCTACAAATGAAAGTACATCTACAAATGAAAGTAGTCGCGAATTTTTAATTGAAAATATTAGAAATGATGTTAAAATTGAATCTATTTGGAAATCTCCACGAGAGATACCAATCGATTTTTACAATAACATAACAGCGACAGAAGCGCCTGTAACAAAAAATTTAGGTGTAGGATTGACGCATAAAATAACACCCACTAGTACAAAAATAGGATCTGTTTTTTCTGGTTGGTATGAAGATAAGGATAACATTAGTGAAGATACAAAAATTGGAGATGCTAATGGATATATTAGTGGATTTCCAACAAAAGACACGAAACCAAATAAAAAGCTTTTTGCATATTGGGAAAGCAATATTAGTGTAGATTGCACTGAAAATGGTGAAAATGAATTTATAGTTAATGGGATTAGTCAAACATATCAAAAAAACGGAATTAAGAGAATATATATTCCTTCAAAAATAGGAAATAAGCCTGTTACTGAAATTTCAGATAGTGCATTTCAAAATTTATCTTCAGATTATGAAGTTATCATTCCCTACACAGTTGATACTATTTCAAATTCTGCTTTTAATAATTATCAAGGCAATATTTATTTTGATATGGCAAGCAAATATACATTAATTTCAGCACCAAGATTTAATGAGGCTCACAATATATATGTTCATGCCACCAATGTAAAAAATGTTGTAGGAGATAGCGATTTTAAGAATATATATACCTACGGAAGTGGAAGTTTGATTGATGGAGCGTTTATAAATTATTTTGGCGAAATTGTTACAGATTACACAGATACTTTGGAAAAGATAGACCAATGGCATAAATATTCTGTGGAATTTACTCTTGAAAATTATGTTGCATTAAACTGTGAAGGTTATCCAAATTATAATTTTAGTAAAGTTATGGATGACTTGAATGCACAAAATAATACTGTTATTGCAAATGACTCAGTAGAAGGTGAAAAAAATTGGGCCGCCAGTGGCAAAACAATAAAACTCCCAAAACAAGAAATTCAAACTACTAAAAGAATTGGTGAAGAACAGACTGAAGGTGGATATATGCAAGAACAAGTCATTGATTTATTATATAAAGAAAATGATTTTAGTTCAGAAGAAAAATATTTGCCAATTGAATTTTTGCCAGAAATACCAGTGTTTAATTCAGAACAAGCAATACGTGTTGTTCAACAAGGTTATCAACCAATATTTATTTCTAAAAAAGATGGTGCCCCAAGAGATTATTGGCCTTGGGCAAAAGATGCTTATGAAAAAGGCATAGATACTGCTAAAAAAATTATAAGCAAAGATATGAATGATTTTGAAAAAGTTGAAGCAATACATGATTGGATTGTTATGAATAATATTTATGATTCAAAATTGCTTGAATATTTTAATGAATATGACTCAAAAGCTATATCTCATTTTAGAGGTTTTTCTTTAGAAGGAGTTTTACTAGATGGAAAAGGTGTTTGTGATAGTATTTCCAAAACATTTCTTTTAATGACTAAAGCAGTAGGTATTGAATGCATAAAAGTAGAGGGAATTTCATATGGTGGAGGAGGAGGCGCAGGAGTAGCACATGCTTGGAATAAAGTAAAAATAGATGATGAGTGGTATGTAATTGATGTCACTGGAAATGCTCCTTTGATAAAAAATAATGAGAAAAATACGGAAATTTTAAAACATACATATTATTTAGTTCCAAATAGTGATCCTGAATTGAAGAAAAAAAATAGTGAAAAAGAGGATAAAAATTATCCCGAAGCAACTGGAAGATATGATTATTTTGAAAACAAAACATATGATGGGCATCGTTCAATAAAGGTTAAAAACAAAACAGAACTAGATAATTATTTAAATTGGGTGTATTTAAATTGGGTGAAAGATAATACTGTTCGAGAGCCTGGGAAATTATATTCCCTTGAGGTTTTTGTTGAAAATAGCGGAGGGATTTTTAACAGCTATAATGCAACAAGTAGAGCAGATGCAGTTTTTGGATCAGAATATGCTAATTATGTTGGTGATCCTAAAGGCCATTGTGTTTTGTTTTTTAAAAAATAATTATTATTAATTTAATTAACGGTAAGTATAAATCACCATAATTAGTGGTGATTTTAATATGTTAAAAGGATATGAAATGCTAAATATGGATAAACAAATTGTACAACCGAATAAATATATAGAATTAAAAATTAGAGATTTAGGATTCAACGGAGAGGGTGTTGGAGAGTATGAAGGTTATACTGTTTTTGTGCCTTTTGCTTTGCCAAACGAAATAGTAAAAGCGAAAGTTTTACATGTTAAAAAGAATTTAGTGTATGCAAATCTTGTTGAAGTTTTAACAAAATCAAATGATAGAATTGAAGTTGAGTGTAATAGATTCACAAAATGTGGTGGTTGTGATTTATTGCATCTAAATTATAAAAAACAATTAGAGTATAAAAAACAAATGTTAAAAAATACTTTAAGCAAAATGATTGGTGAAGTGAAGGTAAACGAAGTTGTCGCTTCAAAAGAAAATATTAGATATAGAAATAAAATTCAAATTCCATTTGGCAAAAATGAAAATGGAGTAATATTAGGATTTTATAAGCCAAAAACACATAGTATAGCATCCATAACAAAGTGCTTTTTGCAAGATGAAAATATAGAAAAATTAATAAAAATTACTTTGGATTTTGCAAACAGCAATGGCCTTAGCGTCTACAAAAATGGAAAAGGTTTGCTTAGATATCTAGTTGCAAGATATATTGATAATGCCATTTTTGTCACTTTAGTTATAAATGGCGAAGATGTAATAAATATAAACAATTATTATGAAATATTGCTTGCAAACTTTGATAAAGTTTCTTTAAGTTTATGTGTAAATAAAAAAGATACCAATGTCATATTATCTAATAAAATTATTAAAATAAACTCAAATATTAGTAAAGTTATGTATATGGGTTTAACTGTTGACATTAACCCTCTTTCTTTTTTGCAAGTAAATGATTATATTGCACAAAAAATTTATCAAAAAATCATTGATTATGTAAAAGATAATCAAATTGAGTGTGTCATTGATGCATATTCAGGAGTTGGTCTTTTAGGTGCTTTAATTTCAAAAGAAACTTCTGCAAAAATAATTAATATTGACATCGTAAAAGAAGCAATTGATGATGCAAATAATTTAATTAAAATTAATTCTCTAAAAGGCAATTTCGAAAATATTTGTGCAGACGCGAAAGATGTTTTACAAAAAGTTTTAGATAACAACAAAGAACTTAAAACTTTGCTTGTAGTTGATCCACCAAGAAAAGGGCTATCAAATGAGGTTTGTAAAGTAATTAATAATTTAGATGCAACAATAGATTTAGTTTATGTTTCTTGTAATCCTGCAACGCTTGCAAGAGATCTTTCAAGACTTACTAATTACGATATAAGCTCTATTACACCTTATGACATGTTCCCTCAAACTTATCA
>DUUO01000043.1 GCA_012841525.1 Clostridiales bacterium | reverse complement strand
TGAATCAGCAGAGATGGTAGATGCGGAAGAAAAAGTCGATGAATCAAAAGATCCAACAGATATTGAAGAATAAAAAGACCAAACTGATAAATAGAAAATCAAAAGATTTGTAAAAATATAGGCTGTAAATTGTCTGCTTAAAAAAGTAGACATAAAAACAGTTTGTAAAATAGAAACAATTAGTACTAAAATTTAAGCGATGTTAACAGATAATATACAAAATTTAATAGGTAATACCCCATTATTAAAATTAAAAGATAGTAATATTTATGCTAAACTTGAATGCTTTAATCCATTAGGTTCTGTTAAAGATAGGGCAGCACTTAATATGATTTTGGATGCGGAAAAAAGCGGCAAGTTAAAAAAAGGCGGATATATCATTGAGCCTACAAGTGGAAACACAGGAATTGCGCTTGCTTGCATAGGTCGTCAAAGAGGCTACAATGTCATTTTAACAATGCCAGAAAACATGAGTGTAGAAAGAATTAAAATTTTGAAACTTCTAGGTGCTGAAGTTGTCTTAACCTCTGTATCTTGTGGCATGGGCGGATGTATTGATAAAGCAAGGGACCTTCAAGAAAAATACAAAAACTCTTTTATTCCAATGCAATTTGATAACAAAGCAAATATGGAAGCACATAAATCTACAGCAAGAGAAATCATCAAAGATTTAGGTGATATTGTGCCAGACTTTTTAGTCGCAGTAATTGGAAGCGGTGGCACAATTATGGGGCTTTCAAAATATTTAAAAATGGAATATCCAAACATTAAAATCATCGCAGTAGAACCTTCGGAAAGCAGAGTTTTATCTGGCGGTAAACCTGCACCTCACGGCATACAAGGTATTGGTGCAAACTTTATTCCAAGTCTTGTTGATGTAAAACAATTTGATAAAATAATTGGAGTTTCAACAAGTGAAGCAATTATCGGAATGAAAAAGGCAAACGGAGATTATGGTACATTTGTTGGAATATCATCAGGTGCAGCATTAATGGGAAGTCTTAAAATAGCAAACGAATACAAAGATGCAAACATTATTACAGTTTTTCCAGATACTGGAGAAAGGTATCTTTCTGTTTTTGATACAAACTGCAATTATTGTATATAAATTTAAGATTAAAACTGAAAACGCTAATTAAGATTTTAAAAAAGTTTAGTTAAGCAAACGATTAAAACTAAAAAACAAATTGAGACTTGAAAAGGGTTTTAGTTATACAAAAAAATTATATTTAACTAAAGTTTATGAAAGTTGAATTTAGTTAAACAAACGATTAAAACTGAAAACACTGGTTAAAATTGATATTAAACTAATTTGAAGAGGATTTATGTCAAAAACATTAAAAATTGCTCTTATAGGATTAGGAGCAAGAGCCGTAGGTTTATTAAAGTTCGTAATATATAATCAAAAAGATATTGAAGTTGTTGCTGTTTGCGACACATATGCTGATAGAATTGATTCAATAAAAGCCCTAGCAAAAAAGAAAAGAAGAGTTGAGCCAAGGGGATATTTAGATTACAAAGAAATTATTGAAAAAGAAAAAGACTTAGATGCAGTAATTATTGCAACATCTTGGGAAGTACATACTGATATCGCAATTGCTTTCATGAATGCAAAAATTCCAGTAGGAGTTGAAGTTGGTGGAGCATATGATATTAATGAATGTTATAGACTCATAGAATGCTATGAAAAAACAAAAACTCCATATATGATGCTTGAAAATTGCTGTTATGGAAATTTAGAACTTGCCACTTTGAGAATGGTAAGGGAAGGCATTTTTGGCGAAGTTGTTCATTGTAAGGGTGGATATAAACATGACCTTAGAGATGAAATTGCTTTTGGTAAAACAAATAGACACTATAGACTTGCTGAATATCAAAAAAGAAATGCAGAAATTTATCCTACACATGAAATAGGTCCAATATCTAAAATTTTAAATATTACTTTTGGAAATAAATTTGATTCAATTTCATCTTGTTCATCAAAAGCACTAGGCTTAAAAGAATATATTGCTACAAGAAAAGATAAATTCCCAGAAATTAAATATTTAGAAAATGCAACTTTCACACAAGGAGATATTGTAAATACCGTAATCAAATGTCATAACGGTGAAACAATATTATTAGAACTAGATACAACTCTACCAAGGCATTATTCAAGAGGTTTTGAAGTTAGAGGAACAAGAGCTGCAGTTTTTGAAGATCTTGGAAAATCATATTTTGACACAAATGAAAAGATGAGAGTTAAAACAAGATCATTAAAATATGCTCAAAGAAAATATGCTCATGATATTTGGAAATGGTATAAGAAAGTAGGTGTTAGAGGTGGCCATGGTGGAATGGACTATCTTGTCTTAAATGCGTTTTTTGAAGCAGTGAGAAAAGGTGATGGTCATATGCCAATAGACATTTATGAATCTGTAACTTGGATGGCAGTAACAGCACTATCTGATCTTTCAATTAAATCAGGTGGTAAACCACAAGAATTTCCAGACTTCACAAATGGAAAATGGAAAGATAGAAAACAACAAGGCAGTGGCTTTTATTTCTTAGAAAAGTAAAGTAAATATCATTTAAGAGATAGGCTTTTAGAATAAGATTTCATATAAAAAGATAAAAAAAAGTGGCAACGAATAGGGTTGCCACTATGTATTTTAAATAAAGAGTTTATTTTTTTTATAATCCAAACGGTTCAACGCTTCTTTTTAAGATGCCATTGATATGGGCTATTGAAATTCCATAATTTGACATTGGAATGTTATTTGCTTTTGCAAGGTTTAGACGATATGTCATTTGTTTTTGTGTTAACATACAAGCTCCACAATGTATTACCATTTTGTATTTTGAAAAATCATCAGGGAAATCTTGACCTTGAGTAAATTCAAAGTTGAGTTTTTTATTTGTATATTCTAAAATCCACCTTGGAAGTTTAACTGTTCCAATATCTTCACATTGTCTATGATGTGTGCAACCTTCAGCAATTAAAATAGTGTCACCATCTTGAAGGTTATCTAGTTCATATGCACCTTTAACTACAGTTTCTAAATCACCTTTGTATCTTGCAAAAATTATTGAAAACGATGTTAGGGGAATGTCTAAAGGAACAATTTTTGCTACTTTCTTAAAAGCCTGTGAATCAGTAATTACTAATCTTGGTTTATTTTTAAGTGATGAAAGTGTTTTTTCAAGTTCTTCAACTTGACATACCATAGTTATTGCATGGTTATCTAACAAATCACGAATTGTTTGTTGTTGAGGTAAAATCAATCTTCCCTTTGGGGCAGATGAATCAATAGGAGTTACTAAAACAACGACATCATCTTTTTCAACTAAATCAGAAATAATTTTTCGCTCTTCTTTAGGAGCGTTTGCAAGGGAGCCAATTAAGGTTTTGAGTTCATTAATATTTTTCTTTGTCGTAGCACTTACATAAATTTCATTTTCACTTGCCTTAAAATCAGCATTTATTAAATCCGCTTTGTTAAATGCAATTATGTATTTAATGCCAAGACGCTCAAAACTATCAATCATCTCTTTATCAGCACCTTGTAGTCCAACTGTAGAATCTACAACTAAAATTGCAATGTCTACATTTCTAAGTTCTTTTTTTGCTTTTTCAACTCTAAGTTTTCCAAGACCTTTTGCATCATCAATTCCAGGTGTATCTATTATTACAACAGGACCTAAAGGCAAAAGTTCCATAGTCTTTTTGACTGGATCAGTTGTAGTTCCTTTAACATCAGAAACAATTGCAAGATCTTGATTTGTAACTGCATTTACAAGACTAGATTTGCCAGCATTCATCATACCAAAAAATCCAATGTGTAGTCTTTCAGCAGTAGGCACAGTGTTCATATTTTCTTTGCTCATATTATCCTCATCTAGTTATATTTTTTCAATTTATATATTTTTGTTTTTTACAATATTTATTCGTTATTACTATTAATTTTTATAGCATTTTAATCACTTTATTTCTAACAACATTTATCCGTGATTGTTACTAATTTTTTAGCGTAAATTAGAATCTAAAGTTTCGTCTGTTGTCGTTTTTGATTTCTTCAATATTTCTTCTTGCAATCTCCCTAACTTTATCTTTTGGTATCCTTTCAAGTTCTTTTTCGATTAATTCAAAGCCAAGTTTTTTGGTCTTTTCGCTAGCATAGTCTACAAGATATTCAGTTAAAGTCATTAGGGCATTTGGATGGCAGCAATTTAAGATTTGACCTGATTTACATAAAGACATAAATCTATCACCAGTTCTACCTTCGATATAACAAGCAGTACAAAATGATGGTATATGGCCAAGTGTCATAAGCCAGTAAACAACCTCATCTAAAGTTCTTTGATCAGATACATCAAATTGCTCAGTTTCGTGTGGACGTAAAGGTTCAGTGTATCCACCAACAGATGTTCTTGATGCACCACTTATTTGTGAAATTCCAAGCTCTAAAACTTTACTTCTTACATTTTCAGATTCTCTAGTTGAAATAATCATTCCAGTATATGGAACTGCAATTCTAATACAAGCAACTATTTTAGCAAATGTATCATCGTCAATACCATTATCAAAAACATTAGGATCAATATCTGCAGCTCTTTTTACTCTTGGAACTGATATTGTATGTGGGCCAACTCCAAATGCTGCTTCAAGATGTTCAGCATGCATAAGTAATCCTGCAAATTCATATTTATACATTTCTAGTCCAAATAAAACGCCTATACCAACATCATCAATTCCTGCTTGCATTGCTCTGTCCATTGCTTCAGTATGATATGCATAATTGCTTTTTGGTCCTGCTGGATGAAGTTTTTCATAACTTTCTTTATGATATGTTTCTTGGAAAAGTATATATGTTCCAATTCCTGCATCTTTTAATTTTTTGTAATTTTCAACAGTTGTTGCAGCAATATTTACATTAACTCTTCTAATTGCACCGTTTTTATGATGTACACCATATATGGTTTTAATACTTTCTAAGATATATTCAATTGGATTCATCGTTGGGTGTTCGCCTGCTTCTAGTGCTAGACGTTTATGTCCCATATCTTGTAGAGCAATGACTTCTTTTTTAATTTCTTCTTGTGTCAATTTTTTTCTACAAATATCTTTGTTTTGTCTATGATATGGACAATATACACAACTATTTATGCAATAGTTAGATAGATATAGTGGGGCAAACAAAACAATTCTATTTCCATATAGAGCGGTTTTAATTTCCTTTGCAAGTTTATACATTTCTTCAACTTTTTCAGGAATATCGCACGCAAGTAGTACACTTGCCTCTCTATGTGAAAGCCCTGCACAGTGAAAACCGTTTTCGCCTTTTTGAGGTCTTGCCTTTTCCAAAATGCTGTCAATTAATTCAACATTTCTTTTGTTTTTCTCAGCATATTCAAGAGTTTCAAGTATTTCTTCATGATTAATAAACTCTGTTGCTACTAATGATTTTGGATTATAAGTACTCATTTTTATTTTCTCCTTTTTTTCTATTTGCGTCAGATAATTCTTTCGCTTCAGATTATTTTAATTCCTTACGGAATGAGTTTCGAATATTGTATATATATTTTTTATGGCTAATGGCTACTTTATATTTTGTCTTTAATTTCTAACCTTTTTGGATATGCTAAATAGTTTAATATCTCCTTTATCAATTAAAATTTCATAGCCAATCTTTTTTGATGGCTAAATTTTTTTAACATCCCCTCTATCAATAACGATTTCATTGCCAATCTTTTTTGATGGCTAAATTTTTTTAACATCCCCTCTATCAATAACAATTTCATAGCCAATATTTTTCATTTGTTCCTTTATCAATTCAATGCTTTCAGCGGCTTCATCATTTTGATATGCTTTGTTATCATATATTTCATAATTTTTTCTATTAGATAGGGGTGAAAGGTTTGGCATTATTACATTTGCACCAGATAAAATGCCCTCTATTCTTCCATTTCCAGATAATGTTGCAAGTGCAGTTGTTGCAGGAAGCAATATATTTGGAATAATTAATCTAATTAAAGATAATAGATAGCAAGTTAAACCAGTATCGCCTTTTGGCATATTCTTAAAAGGTGTATTGTGATGAGGAATAAATGGTCCAATTCCACACATTGCTGGTTTAAATTCTTCAATGAACTTTAGATCTTTTGCTATTGTAGTAGCAGTTTGATAGGGTGAGCCTACCATAAAACCACAACCTGCTTGATAACCAAGTTCTTTTAAGGCATTTAGACTTTCCATTCTTGAAGATAAAAGCATACTTTCTGGATGTAGTAAAGAATAATGGTTATCATCTGCTGTTTCATGCCTTAATAAATATCTATCAGCACCAGCATCGCGAAGTTTTTTGAAACTTTCTTTACTTTTCTCTCCAAGTGATAGGGTAATTGCAACATCTTTATATTTTTCTTTAATGCTTTTTATGATGTCGCATAAAATGTCATCAGTATAATATGGATCTTCGCCACCTTGTAAAACAAAAGTTCTAAAACCTAAATCATAGCCAACTTCACAAGCAGATAGAATATCGTCTTTTTTTAGTCTATATCTTTCAACTTCTTTGTTAGATCTTCTAATGCCGCAATATAGACAATCGTTTTTGCAATAGTTAGAAATTTCCATAAGGCCACGGATAAAAATTGCATTGCCATAAACTTTTTTTACTGCATCAACTGCTTTTTTAGAAACATAATCTCTTATTTCTTTTTGTAGTTTGGCATTTGCATTTTGGTAATATGAAATAATAGCCTCATATTCAGTTGTGCTTAGAGACTTTTTAGTTTCAAGTTTTTTAATTAACTCTAAGTAGTTTTTATCCATTTTATTACCCTTTGCTTTTATCTATATCTTAAATATATTTTCAAGTTTCACTTTATTTTAACTTAATATTTTAATGATTTTTTGTTGTTTTAATGCTTTTAATATTCTAATCACGCTTAAATATTTATTTTTTAATTTTCAAGCACAAGTAAAGATTTTTTATGTTTGAATCTCTTAATATTGTTTTTAATCTTATTCTTTATTTTTTGGACCTTTCACATTTGAATATGCAGTTTTAACACTAATGCCCTCTATTTTTCCAAGTTTACCTGCAAGGGCAGAGATTATGTCTTGAGGTGCATCGATTGCTATGCTTATTATGCTAATTCCTCTTTTTGCATAAGGTATTCCCATTCTACCGATTATATATTTAGAATAGTCGTGTAAAATTGAATTTAAAACTTCAATGCTTTTTTCGTGTTCTACAATGATTGCAATTAAAGCTACTCTTGTTTCCATAATTTACCCTCATCGATGTTATATATATTTAACCAATAAAATTTACAGTTATGTTGGCTAGATAACATCATATAGATTTTGTTCTGAGAGAAAATAAAAAACTGCACCGTGAAAAGTGCAGCCAAATATCATAATATTGGTAAATAAAAATTTTTGCACCTTTCACTTCAGAATAATCTTCAATGTCAGAACTACTTTTATTATATATTCAATTTCATTTTTTAGCAACAGTTTAGAATCAATCTAAATTGCTAAGT
>DUUO01000042.1 GCA_012841525.1 Clostridiales bacterium | reverse complement strand
CAACTGTTAAAAGTTACATCGTAAAATTGCTGCTTTTGTGTTAAGTGAATTTTGAATCTAAATTCTTAGTAAAATTATTGCAAGTATTCCAGCGGTTAGTAAAATCAAAGCAACCATTGTTAAGAAAAGATTTAAAATGTAGTTTGGCTTTTTCAATTTGTTAGTAGATTCTGGAATTAGGTTTGCTTTTCTAAGGCCTTTAATTACAGGTTTGTATACAAGCATTATTATCCCTGTGTTTAATAAACCCTTGATTGCATTGAAAGGCAAAAAGACTTTTGCAAGCATCCCTATTACCGCCCCTCTTGGAACATCTAAATAAAGTGGTGTTATTAAAACATTAAATCCAAGCATTGCTCCTGTCATAATGACAACGCCAATTAACATACCCCCAAGAGCCCCAAACTTACTTTTCCTATATTTGTATATTATTGTCGCTGGAAGAGCAAAAGTTAAACTAGATAATACATTCATAATTAATCCCCACCAAGCAGTATCACTAATTGTAATCATTTCAATAAATGATGACAATACTGAAACAACTACTGAAGCCATTGGGCCATAGATAAAGCCTGCCATTACTATGATGACATCTTTTGGTTCATATTTTAAAAATGCAACTGCTGGAACTCTAATGGTTACAACAAATGCATATGCAAGTGCAGTAAATAATGCAAGCATTGCAAGACGTTTTGTATTAACAACTCTTTTGTTGAACTTAGCCCCTTTTTTACTTGTTTTGGTATCTACAGCTACTGTATTGCTATGTTTTTGCCCAATATCAGATTTTAAGTTATTATCATTTTCGCTAGTTTTAACTGCTTTTTGATTAGTAACTTTTTCATCTTCCATAGAAGCATTTAGACTGGCAGATTTTTTTATTTTTCCAACGTTTTCTTTATTCATTTTTTCCTAGCCACAAAGTGCTCATATATTTTCTAAAAAGAAAAGCACCTTGTTGTGCTACAGGTGCTTAGAAAATTATTATTCATAATATCTCCTTCCATCCAGACTTTACTGTCGGTTTCGTAATTTCAACGAATCAACCTTTCGGCTCGTGGACTATAACCACCGGTGAGGACTTTCACCTCGCCCTGAAGACACTTTTTATTCAATTCTATCTATACTCTATCACTATCTGCCTTTATCTTCAAGTAAATACACCTTGCCGCTACAAGAAAAATTAAAGATAACATTTGTATATATTACAAAAAAGATTAAAGGTTACATTGCAAAAAAGATTAAAAGTTGCGTTTATATATATTGATTAAGAGATCGGAAAATGCAGCAACGCTTTTCACAAAATAACATTTAATTTTTCCTTAGGATTTTTTGCTTTTTTATTATATATATTTTTAATATAAAAAATTGCAGTCCTTTATGCTTTTATGTTATTATAAAATTGAATTTTTTGGAGGTAAACATATGAAAGTTCAATTTACTGAAACCGTTTTACGTGATGCGCAACAGTCTTTAATTGCGACAAGACTTCCATTTGAACAATTTGAAAGCATATTAGAAACAATAAATAAAGCTGGCTACTACTCAATTGAATGTTGGGGCGGAGCCACTTTTGATAGTTGCTTACGTTTTTTGAATGAGGATCCTTGGGAAAGACTAATTAAAATTAAGAAAAAATGTCCAGATACAAAACTACAAATGTTACTTAGAGGACAAAACCTTTTAGGATATAGACATTATCCTGATGATGTTGTCAAAAAGTTTGTAGAAAACTCTGTAGAATGCGGAATAGATATAATCAGAATATTTGATGCACTAAATGACCTTACAAATATTAAAGTTTCTCTAGAAGAAACAATTAAAAGAGGCGCTATTGCTTCTGCTGCTATTTCATATACAACAAGTCCAGTTCACACTATTAAAAAGTTTGCTGAAATGGCTAAAGAGATGGCAAAGATGGGTGCTCAAACAATCTGTATAAAAGATATGGCTGGTGTTATGAGTCCAAAAGAAGCATATGATCTAGTATCAGCAATAAAAGATGCTATACCAGATACTCCACTAGTTGTACATACTCACTCAACAACTGGACTTGCTTTTATGACTTATCTAAAAGCTGTTGAAGCAGGTGCAGATATCATTGATACTGCAATATCTTCAATGTCTGGCGGTACTTCACAACCTGCAACTGAAACACTTGCATATGCTTTAAGACAACTTGGATATGAAGTTGATCTTGATGATAAAGTTTTAATTGAAGTAAATAATCACTTTAAACCAATTAGAGATTCTTTCTTAGCAGATGGAACTTTAAATCCACTTGTAATGGCAACAGATACACAAGCACTAAACTACAAAATACCAGGTGGAATGCTATCTAATTTAATTTCACAATTAACAGCTCAAAAAGCGATGGATAAATTAGATGCTGTTTTAACAGAAACTCCAAAAGTTAGAAAAGATCTTGGTTATCCACCACTAGTAACTCCAATGAGTCAAATGGTTGGTGTTCAAGCAACATACAATGTTTTATTAGGCGAAAGATACAAAACCGTTGGGAAAGAAGTTAAAGCATATTGTAAAGGTGAATATGGAAAAGCACCTGGCAAAATAGATCCTAAAGTTATGGAAAAAGCTCTTCAAGGTGAAAAACCAATTGAAGGTAGATATGCAGATACTTTAGAACCACAATTTGAAAAGACTAAAAAAGAACTAAAAGGTATCGCTAAAAATGATAGAGATGTCTTATCATATATTGCATTCCCACAAGTTGCTGAAAAATTCTTCGAAAAGAGAAAAGAAAAAGAAGAAAATGAAGTAACATATACAATTGAAGAAATTAAAGATTAAAAAAATCTATACCTTCAAAAAAGTTAAAGATTAGGGAAAATAAAATCTATACCTTCGAAAAAATTGATTGAAGAATAATATTAGGAAAAATAAAATCGAAACTTTCAAAAAAAGTTATCAGATAAATGGAGTTAATTTATGAATTTGTTTTTATTAAATCGAAATGTTGAAATAACTATTCCAGAGTCACTTTTGATTACTTTAGTTGCAATTGCAATTATCATTGGAATACTAGCGGTCATTATGTTTTTGGTTTGGTTAATGCCAAGAGTATTAAATGGATTAGATTTTTTGAAAGGCAAAACTAATAAAGCATTTGAAAATGTTAAAGCCAAAAGTAAAAAATCTAAAAACGAAAACGCTGATGTTCAAAAAGCAGCATTAGTAGAAGAAATTGTTGAATCTGGCGATCTTGCAGTTGGAAGTGCTGGGAAAATAAAATTACATAACGTTTCTGAAAAAGATGCTGCTATGGTTATGGCAATTACTGCACATAAATTGCAAAAACCAATCAATGAATTGCGTTTTATTTCAATAAAAGAAATAGAGAAATAAACCCTATAAGTCATAAAGATTTATATGAACATAATCAATACAAACAAATATATATATAGACAAGCAAATAAAAAATATAGATTAAGAAACAAAACATAGATAAAAAAACAAATAAAAATATAGATAAAAAAACAAATAAAAAATTATAGATAAAACTTGTACAAATAAGACCTAAGAATATAAGGAGAAAGTTAAATGAAATACAAAGTTACTTTGAATGGGAAAACTTATGAAGTTGAAGTAGTAGAAGACAAGGCTATGCTTTTAGCAGAATATGAGGCTATTGCACCACAGGCAAGTCCTGAAGTTAAAGCAGTTGCAGAAGCTCCTGCTCCAAGTGCACCTCAAAATGTTAAAGAAGCCTCTCCTGCAAGTGAAGCAAGTTCCGATGCAGTAAAAGCACCAATTGGTGGCGCTGTATTATCAACAATACAAGAAGGCTCTACTGTAAAATCTGGTGATGTTGTAGTCATTATTGAAGCAATGAAAATGGAAAATGAAATCGTTGCTCCAAAAGCTGGAACTGTTACAAAAATTTATGTATCTAAAGGTAGCACCGTTGAAACAGGAGCACCTTTATTTGATATTAAATAAAGGGGTTTTCCTATGATTTTAGCATTTGATATAAAAAATCTATTCAAAGGCATATTTGATTCCTCAGGCTTTGCCGCAATGGGCTGGCAACAAGCGTTGATGATTGTAATTGCATGTATTTTCTTATTCTTAGGTATTGCAAAAAAGTTTGAACCTTTACTCTTAGTTGGAATTGCTTTTGGAATGTTACTTACAAACCTTCCAGTTCCTCAAGGTGCAGAAAAAATATTCCATCCAGAATTTTGGAATACTGCGGAGGCTATAAACTATGGAAAAGTTTTAACTGAAGGTGGACTTTTAGACATATTATATATTGGAGTTAAAACAGGAGTTTATCCAAGTTTGATTTTCTTAGGCGTTGGTGCAATGACAGACTTTAGTCCACTTATTGCAAATCCAAAAGCTCTAATTCTAGGGGCTGCAGCACAATTTGGAATTTTCATCGCTTTTGTTTTAGCAATTACTTTTGGTTTCCCTGCAAACCAAGCTGCTTCAATTGGTATTATCGGTGGAGCAGATGGCCCAACTGCTATCTGGCTATCAAAAACATTGGCACCTGAACTCTTAGGTCCAATTGCAATTGCCGCTTATTCATACATGGCTTTAATACCAATGATTCAACCCCCTTTAGCAAGAATGCTATTAACCAAAAAAGAACGCTCTATTAAAATGGAAACATTAAGAACTGTTACAAAAAGAGAAAAGATTATTTTCCCAATTATGATTACAATCTTTACATGTTTAATGCTTCCAGCAATAACCCCTCTACTTGGTTGCTTAATGCTTGGAAATTTATTTAGAGAAACAGGAGTTACTGAAAGACTTTCTGATACAGCACAAAATGCTATGATGAACATTGTTACAATTTTCCTTGGCATTTCAGTTGGTGCAACAGCACACTATACAACATTCTTAAAAACAGACACATTGTTAATAATTGCACTTGGATTATTTGCATTTATTTTCTCTACAATTGGTGGATTATTAATGGGCAAAATCATGTGTGCTGCAAGCAAAGGAAAAATCAATCCACTCATCGGTGCTGCTGGTGTTAGTGCAGTTCCAATGGCTGCAAGAGTTGCAAATATTGAAGGACGAAAAGCAAATCCTCAAAACTTCCTATTGATGCATGCAATGGGCCCAAACGTCGCTGGCGTCATAGGCTCAGCAGTTGCCGCTGGTATACTCCTTTCAATATTTATGTGACGAAATATTGTACTTGCATTTAACTAAATATCACTCGGGCTACAGATTCAATTTCATTGTTGATGTGCCCTTTTGGTATTTATGAAACGATATAACAAAATTAAATATCACTGGGTTTGCAGGTTCTAATTTATTCTTACTACACCCCTTTTGGTATTTATAAAACTATACAACAAAATTAAATATCACTAGGTTTACAGTTTCTATTTATATTTAATTTATTGATGTACCTTTTGATATTTATTAAAAAGATAAAATAACTTTTAAAAATACTAACTTGCTTACTTTGAAAGTTATATATATAAATATAAAATTTTATGAAGCATATTATAATATTTTAGTATAAAATAATCTTGCTTCTTGAGTTAGTATATTCTTAGTGATATAATAATTTTATTATATACACATGAGTAGACACGGAGGCCTAATGGACAGTTTGCCAATTATTGTAGATGTTGTAATAGCATTATTAGTAGTAATAATAACTGTTAGCGCAGTTAAAAAAGGTTTTTTTAAAACAATTTTTGGCCTTATTTCTGCAATTTTAGTAATCGTGGTTGCTGTATATGCTGCAAGTCCATTAACAAATCTTGTTGCTGATAAAAGCCAACTTGATGAAAAACTAGAATCTTCAATACAAGGTGGATTAAGTTCTAAAATCCCAAATGCATATGCTGAAATATTGTATTATGATTTAGATAGTGATGGAACAAATGATCTTGCTTTTAAGCCAGAAGGTTCAGATGAATATCATCCATATGAAGAAATTTTTGCAGGCTCTACATTAAAGTTTTTAAGACTTGAAAACATAATGAGAAAAACTGCTGAAAGCAATTTAGATCCAGATGATCCAGAAAGTTATATCACTGTTGTTCATGCACTTTCTAAGACACTAGCAATTTATGTCTTTTTAGCGTGCTCTTTCATTATTATCGCTATTGTCGCAAAAATAATCTTTTTTATTTTAACAAAACTTTTAATAAAAGCCTCAGAAAATTTGTATTTCATGAATTTCGTGGACAAGCTTTTAGGCGGTATTTTTGGATTTGCCCTTGCTGCATTAGTAATTTTAGCAATTTTGGCATTGTTACAAGTAATGATAAATAACTTTGCATTTATGGAAGCTGTAGATAACTTCTTACAAGGTTCATATGTCACTAAATTCCTAATGGAGAAAAACTTTGCATATGATTTCTTTGCTAAAAATGTTTCCATAGATAAAGTCAAAGGATTTTTCGGTGGCTAGGCGTTTGAGGTAAATAATTGAAAGTTTTAAGATTCTTTTTAATTTTAATTCTAGGAATGGTTCTAGGCGTTGTCTTAGTCTTTGGTGGTGTCGCATTATATGTTTATAATACGGCTTCTCAACCTGGAGCAATGGAAAAGGTCGATGAATATGTAAGTCCAATTATACCAGTTGAATGGGATGATGAAATTAAAGAAATGTCCGTTCTTGACTATTTCCAACTTGCAACAAATGTCTTTTTAAATCTTTCCGATACAGAAATTTCAGAAGTTGAAAAAGTGCTTGGGTTAGAGTTAATTTCTAAAAATGTCGAAGATTCTGTAGGAATATCACAAGATAAAGTTAAAGCCTCAACATTAAGTGGACTTGGTGCAACCATATCCGAAAATCTCACATTTCAAATAGCAAAAGACAAAATGAATCTAGAGCTTAACGAATCTATGAAACTTTTCAAAAATGAAGAGTTTATGAACACTCCTTTACAATCAGTGCTTAGTAATATAACAAAATATCCATTAGATCAATTTGTTGTCGTTGTATATGATGAAGATGCTACTGAAGAAACTCCAGCAAGCAAACCAATCATTCAAAAACTAGGAAAAACTCCTGTAGAGGAATTATCTACAAATGTTGATGAAGTTGTTCAAGATAGTACAATTGGTGAACTTGTTAAAATAAATGAAGAATCGGCTAAAATATTACAATATCTTCAAGACACTAAAATTAAAGATCTTAGCGATGCTATCAACACTATGAAGTTAAAAGATATGATAGTAATTGATGAATCTTCTCATAATATTTTGAAAAAACTTCAAGATTTAACTGTTGAACAGCTTTCAGATTCAAGTGTTACAACCCCTATTATTGAAAGTATGAAGATTTCAGAGTTAATCGAGGTTGATGATGACTCTCCAAAATTAATGCACTCTATTAAAGACACAGAACTTAAAGATTTAGGAGATAAAATGGATAGCCTAACACTAAGTGAAGTTTATGAAAATCCAGAGCAAGGTCCTCTTTCAATTATAGATCCTGACACAAGACTAGAAGATATTCCTGCAGTAATTGGAAAAGATATACCAAATGCATCTTTGTATGCCTTGAACAAGGCTGGGATTTTTGAGTTGAATGAACCTAGCACTCTTTCTGGAAAAGTAATAGTTTACAACACTACAATGCAAAAAGCATTACAAGTATATGCAGATGCAGTAGATGGTGGCGTGTCTATTGCTTCTAAAAGATATTTTGTATATTTATATGACAATGCTAGCCTTTTTGCTAACGAGCAAAATTTAGATACTCCTTATGCATCAAATGCTAATGTTAAAAACATTGTGCGTCATTACAACCAAGATCCACTCTTTCAAGCACATGCTGAACTAAAAGCCGTAGACATTAGTACAAAACTAACCAAAGACGCTGATGGTTACTACCAAATAACAGATGATTTTTTATCTACTCTTTGGGATGACGAAAGAATTCATAATGGAACTGAAATAATTTTACAACAAGGTGTAAATGTAGAACTTATTGGAGATCCTGAAAGCGAAGAAAATACATATAACAGTGTCTTTAGTGTTTCTGGAATTTATGAGCACAAGGCTTATACTGCTATATTTGACCCTTTAACAGATTTATGCGCTGAAGCAGAACACGCCTCAATTAGAGTTGGACAAAACATCAAAATTAAAAATAGAGTTGGTGGCTATGCATATTTTAGAAACCTCGCTTCTAAAATTGAAACCCAAGATGTTGATGGTGTATACAGTCCATATGACGGTATATATGAACCAGAAATTCTTAGAAAGATGGTAGGCCCTAGTGCTACTGAAACTGATCCTAATCCAGTACTTGTTCCAAATATTAGGATTGATTATATCATAGTGCCTTAGAGTTATTTCAAAAATTAATCAAAAAATCTCACAGCAAGTTATCTTTTTAATTTGCTGTTTTTTTATTTAAATGTGTCGGAAAATCTTTACTAAATTTATGAAGATGCCTTTACTGTTTTTATTCAAACATGTCGAAACCTTTTATTTTGCTTTTGTTTAAATATGCTAAAAAATCCTTACTTCAAATTATGTCTTTTTGTCTAACTATGTCAAAAAATCTTTTCTGTAAATTATGTCTTTTAATCTGCTTTATGAAATTTCGCATTTTCTAATTGATACTCATACTTGTTTCTTTGTCTAAATATGCTATATATCTTAAATGCGTTTTTAGATAGATCTACTTGCAATGATTCTTTTGTATAAATATTATCTAGACCAAATTTTTCTTTTGCTTTAGATATTTCTATTTGCCCTTCTATATAGCCATTTTTAATTTCATAAACATCAATAGTATCATTTTTAACTAGCAAATAATCATCTACAATTATTGCATTGTTATCTTCTAAATCTAGGGTATATAAAAGCAAATGGTTAAATTTATCATTTACAAATGGTGGAATATATACATCAAGTGAAGGCATTGAAAATAAAATTGCTGGCATCGTTCCTTTCATGTCAGTTTTTTCATTTTCTAAAATCTTAATATATTCATACTCACCAAGTAGCATTATAGAATCTACTACTGCAAGTCCATATTCTTCATATAGTTCAATCGTATTTGCACCTAGTGCACTTTGAATTGCAAGTTTATCTAACTTTGGAGTTTTATCAATATGTGAATCTATGATAGTACCATTTCCAGTTAAAAAGATTTGATATATGTTTTTATCTATAATAATGAAAACACCAGGATCTTGAGGCTTTGAAACTTTTACCTTTTTTTCAAATAAAGGTTCAACGCTTACTTTTTCTACTGTTGTTTTATCGCAAGCAATTCTATAACCTTTTTCAATATCACTTTTTGAAAAAAATAGTTTATCTCTAGATGTTGGCTCTAAATCTTTTGCAATAATTTTACACTTGCCGCAAAGACCTTTTCCGCCACATGGGAAATGATATCCTTCATTTTCTAAAAATTCTTTAAGTTTTACATTTTTTTCTACAATGATTTCCATATGTCAATTATATATCAAAAATGCTTTGATGTTTACTTTTTTCAAATCAAAATATAAAGTTTAATGTTTATGCAATTAAAAAGGGCATAAATCTTAAATATTTTAAAGATACACTTTGCCCTTATTTATACTTTTATTTTATTTATGCGCTAATGCAAAGTTTATAGATACTAAGACGCTATTAATTTTTATGCCCTTGCTTTACTTTTGACTTGATCGTTTTTTGTTCCTTTGTATCCTAAAAGAAATGCTGAATTTAGACAGACTAGGACACTGCTTAGATTGTGTAGCAATGCACCAGAGACAACATTTAATATTCCAAATATTGACAAAATAACAGCAAGAAAAGAAATCGTTAATGATACTCCAATATTTATCTTTATTGTTGAAATTGTTCTTTTAGATAATTTTACTAAAAATGAAACTTTAGAAATATCATCTTGCATTAATGTAATATCTGCTGTTTGCATTACAACGGAATTGCCTATGCCACCCATTGCAATAGAACAATCACTTGCAGCAATACTTGGTCCATCATTGATACCATCTCCAACCATTGCAATGACACCATTTTTTGCCATGCTTTCTACTTCTCTAACTTTATCTTGAGGTAATAAATTTGCTTTATATGAACTTACCCCTATTTCATTTGCAACATTTTGGGCTACAAGTTTATTGTCTCCTGTTAGCATAACTGTAGATATTCCCATTTCGTGTAAAGACTCTAAAGTGCCTTTAACTTCTTCTTTTATTGTATCTGTTAATGTTATTATCCCTTCAAAATTACCATCTACTACAACTGCAATAGAAGTTTTTCCGCTAGATAAAATTCTATCATAAAGTTCTTTTTCAATTAGATTTTCTCTATCACTCAACTTAGAAATTTCTAAAATTTTTCCATCTACTTTTGCTCTAAATCCAGAACCTATTAAACTTTCAAATTCACTCACTGGATATAGTTTGCCATCGTATTTATTTAAAATTGCCCTTGCAATTGGATGTTCGCTTTTTGCTTCAGCAGATGCTACAAGTTTTAAAAATTCATCTTCATCAAGATTTTTTGTTATTATCTCATCAACTACTAAATCGCCTTTTGTTAATGTTCCAGTTTTATCAAATGCAATAGTTTTAACTTTTCCTAGTGTTTCAAGTGCAGCTCCATTTTTTACTAAAATTCCTTTTCTGCTAGAATTTCCAATTGCTGCAGAAATTGCAATTGGTGTTGCAAGACCAAAAGCACAAGGACAAACAACTACTAATATTGTTGCCGCTCTTTGTATTGCAGACCAGCCACCTACTTTTAATCCGAAAAATGAGATTAAAAACACTAAAACTGAAATGAATATAGAACTTAAAACCAAAACCGTTGCTGATTTATCTGCAAGCATAACAATTGGTGCTTTTTTAAGTTCTGCTTCTTTTACATATGCTACTAATTGACTGAAAATTGTTTCACTAGATTTGCTGCTAACTTCCATTTCAAAAGCACCATGTTGATTTTTAGTACCAGCATAAACCAAACTTCCTTTTGAGACATCTAGAGGTGTATATTCACCAGTAATTGTTGATTGGTCTATTGCAGATGTACCATCTATTAAAACTCCATCAATTGGAACTAATTCATTTGGCTTAACTAAAACAATATCGCCTACTTCTAAAAGAGAAACATGTGTTTCTACAAATTCATCATTTACTTTCTTAAATGCTTTCGTTGGAGATATTTTCATAAGTTCAGTAATTCCAGATCTTGCTTTTCCAACTGTTATGTTTTCTATTGTTTGTCCAAGTGCCATTAAAAATGCAATTTCACCAGCAGCAAAAAAGTAACTGCCGTGAGACATACCTTTTCCAATTTCAAAAGCATTTAATATACCCATTAAAATACTTGCACTCATTGCTATGCTAATGAGTAAAGCACTTGTAATTTTTTTGTTTTTAAATAGTGATATGAAAGCACCTTTAAATATTGCATATCCTGATATGATAATAGATATCCATGCAAAATCTAAAATTTTTACTCCTTTGGGAGCAGTTTCATATACATTGAAATGACTAAGCAAAAAGCTAATTATTAAAGCAACTCCTGAAATAGCAATTAATACCCAAGCATTTACTTTTTTCTTTGTATGTGAAATACCGCAGCAACTTGAACCACTATCATTTGTAGCAATTCCACAGCAACTTAAATGATCAACATCACTTCTTGAATTCATTGCAATTCCACAACAACTTAAATGATTAATGCTATCAACATTTACATTTGTAGCAATACCGCAACAGCTTAAATGATCAATACTGTCAACACTTGGACTTGTAGCAATACCGCAACAACTACTTTCTTTTACATCAGTATGTTTATGCGAGCAACAACTACTTTCTTTTACATCAGTATGTTCATATGAGCAACAACTATTTTCTTTTGCTTCTAAATTTTCAATATGTGAGCAACAGCTGCCCTCTTTTGGTTTTACACTTTCAACATGAGAGCAACAATCTTTTTCTGTATTTTCTGCATTGTTATGACAACATAATTTTATGTCTAAATTATTGTCTTTTTCACAATTACAATTATTCTTTTCTTCCATCTCTTTTGCTTTCATAACTTTCTTTTATCTCCTAAACTATGACTTTTAGTTAACCATAATGCATTTTATGTTGTTATATGAATTTTGAAAGTATTTGTGAAAATTCATCAAGTTCTTCAATAATGCTTTCCTTTTTCTCCTTAATTCCATCGGTAATACAATAATGAATATGATTGTCAATAATGGTTTTTGAAACCTTTGAAATAGCGCCTTTTATCGCTAAAATTTGAACTAAAATATCTTCGCACTTTTTATCTTCTTCAACCATTTTTTGAACACTTGCTACTTGTCCTTGAATGATTTTAAGTCTCCTAATAATGTCTGGCTTTTCTGTTTGCTTCATAATATTTGCCTCCTTTTTTGTCTTTTGTTTCGCGGGTCGCTATACCATACCCCCGTATAGTATATATTACTCTTTAAGGTTTAAGTTGTCAACAAAAAAATCAGTGTAAAATCAAAATTTTAAACATAAAAAAACACCAAAACATTTTGGTGTTTCATTGAATATTTCTTAAAGCTTTTAATGGTTAATTCTTTTTCTTTCTCATCCTAAGTAAAACTGCGATTGTAATAAAAATTATAAATACTACAATTAAGATTAATATACTTGCCCATACTGGGAATATATTATTTCCAAAATAAAAATCGACGCCAAGACTTTTTCTTGCTGATTCTATTACGCTTGGTGGTGCGCCTTCAAAGGCTTTTCCTTCAAAAAATGATTTTAGCATTACTTTTCTAAATAAACCTGCTGAATGTGAAACTGGCATTACTTTAACAACCCATTGCATAAATGAAGATAGCACACCTATTTGCACATATGTTCCACTAAAAAATCCAAGTGATGCTGAAAAAATTGCCGTAAATGCAGAGAAAGTATTTACGCTATTAATGAACATTGATAAAACTAATAACACCGCTGTATTTGATATTGTAGATAATAGAATTAATCCTAAAATTTCTAGTATTGTTACAAATGAATATGCTTCCATTCCAAGAATTGCTAAATAAATTAATGAAAAGATTAATATTGCTATACTCATAACTGTTCCAACAACAATGGCAGATATCCAATATGAAAAAGTTATTTGCATTCTTGGTAGTGGTGAAGATACAAAATCCTTTTCTGTTTTATACATTTTATCTGACACCATTGATGCAAATGCAGCAAATGTTGCGGTAAATGATGTTATAGAAATCATTCCAGAAAACACCCATGCAAAAACAAAAGGCTTTGCTTGATCACCAAGATGTGCTACATCTTGTGCCACTAAATCTCCTAAAAAGAAAATATATAACACCAAAACAATTAAAGCACCGAAAAGAGAAAAAAATGCAGTTGCTTTATCTTTAAAAAATATAAGTAAATTTCTTTTTATTAATCCTTTCACTTTTTACTCCTTTTGTTAAACATTTGCTTTAATTTATTAAAATTGACCTTTTTCTTAACCTTTTTGTTTGCTTGTTCTACTGCAATATCATCTCTTAATTGCTTGCCTGTAATGTTTATAAAAACATCATCTAAAGAGCCTTGCACTACTTCAAAGCTAAAAATATATGGTTTTGCTTTTTCAATGAGTTCTAATGAATCAAAAACATCATCAATATTAACAATTATTGTATCGACATTTTCAGTATATTTTATTTTCTCCCCTAGCAAATCTTTTACCTTTTCTTTATCTTTGTAATATAAAATTAATTTATCTGAAGAATATTTATCTCTTAATTCTGCTGGTGTGGCATTTGCTACAATTTGACCTTCATCAATAATGCAAATTCTGTCTGCTTCTGCTGCTTCTTCCATATAATGAGTTGTTAAAAATATTGTTACACCAAACTCATTTTTAAGAGTATGAATTTTTTCTTCAATAAGTTTTCTAGATTGAGGATCAAGTCCAGTTGAAGGTTCATCTAAAAACAAAATCTTTGGCGTTGACATTAAAGCTCTTGCTATATCACAACGTCTTTTTTGCCCACCAGACAACTTAGCATATGGTCTTTTTAGCAAAACTTCTAAATCTAATAGATCTGTAATTTCTTCTAATTTGGCCTTAATTTCAGCCCTTGTTAAACCATACATACTAGCTCTTGCTTCTAAATTTTCTTTTACAGTTAAAATTCCATCTAAAACACTATGTTGAAAAACAACGCCTATATCTTGTCTAATATTTTTATCTTCTTTGCCAAGTAAATGTCCATTTATTTTAACTGTGCCACTATCTGGTTCTAGTATTGTACATAAAATATCTATTGTTGTAGATTTGCCCGCACCATTTGGTCCTAAAAAAGCAAAAAGTGAACCACGCTCAACATCAAAGCTTACACCTTTTACAGCTTTAACTTCTCCATATGATTTATATAGATCTTTAACTTCAATAATGTTATCAATAGCGCTATCACTTTTAACATCTACTTCATTGTCCATTTCGAATACTTCTTTAACTTCACTTTTAGCATCTACTTCATTATCTATTTCTGCTGCTTCCTTAACTTCACTGCTAGCATCCATTTCATTACTTGTTTTGACTATTTTTTTAACTTCTCTTTCAAAATCTACTTTATCATCAATGTCGGCTGTTTTTTTAATTTCATCCATAACAAAAATTCCTTTTCACAACATAAATTTAGCATTATATTCAATTTAAGTGTAACACGAACGAAAATATATTTGGAATT
>DUUO01000041.1 GCA_012841525.1 Clostridiales bacterium | reverse complement strand
TGCCTACCTTTAAACTTAACAGCCAAGTTTGATAAAAATTAGTTATACTTACATTTAGGCTTAATAGCAAAGTTTGGTGAAAATTAGTTGTGCCTAACTTTAGACATAACATATTAAGTTTGGCCTTTGCAATATTTGAGGATCACTTTTACAATCACAAACATAAAAAAAAAGACTAAATGAGATTTTCACTTAGTCTTTCTAAAACTTGAAATAGGTGGAGATTTTACACTCCAACACTTGAACCGCCTGAAGGGATTTCGCCATTTTCATCACAAACATCTATTTGTCTTGTTACAAGCTCTGTTCCATCTTGAGAATAAAATGTGACTTCAGTCGTTCCTGTTTTAAGTCCATAAATTTTACCAGCAACTACTTTTGCTATTTCTTCATCTTTAACAACTGCATTGTAATCAATTAAGTCAGGCTTTCCCTTGTAATGTATCGTTGCACCTTCAAATGCATCAAGTGAAGATTTTTTATCTAAAGCGGTGTTAAAGCTTTCTACATCAACTGGATCTAGTAAAATGTGTACTTGATATATGACTTCACCTCTTGTAAAATACAAATCATTCGTTGGATCAAAATCTTTTAGTGAAAACTTATCAGATTTTACATATGCTCCGATTCCAATGGCAATAGCCAAAACTATTATACAAATTACTAAAAAGATAATAATTCCAGTTTTTTTAGATTTTCTTTTTGCAGCAACCGCTTGTTGTATTGGAATATTTGGCACAACAATAGGGATTTCACTTTCTCTATCTGGATTGCTAGGATCATAATCTAAACGCTGTGTGCTGGTATTTGAAATACTAATGCCAACTTTTTCATTTTGAATAAAAGTTGTAGCGTCATTAGAAGTTTGTGTATAGATTAAACTTTTTCTATTATCTTTCATAACAAACAGGTTCCTTTGTTTTTTACATTATACCACAAATGTATATTTAATATGATAAAATATTTGGTTAATTTTTTGAAGTTTATGTAAAGAATTTTGTGATAAGCTTTAATTACGAAAAACTAGTTGCACTTACCTTTAGACTTAATAACATAAAAATTTTGTTATTAAAAAGTTGAAAGATATTATTAGATATGATATTATAAGAAAGCACAAAACTTTTTGAAGCAAAAATTTCAAGAGTTTAATGGCAAAAATATAGAAGGAAAGAACAAAAGAATAATGGATGCAGCACGAATTTATGGCATTTTAATGATTATCTTCATGGTTGTAATGGTTTTGCAATCAATTGCAATGACAGTCATCGTTATTTTGCAAAAAAGTGCCGAAAGTAATATAGGTGCTTTATCTGGTTCAACTGGGTCTTTTTTGGGTCGCGGAAAAACTAAAACTTTAGACGAAAAACTAAAAAGATTTACTGTGGGCTTAGCAGCAAGCATGTTGATTTCTTCAGTTTTGTTCTTTGTTTTCTTCCTACTAAGGTCAAGAATAGGCTAATTTTAGGAAATAATAAAATAAATAAAGAACAAAAGGTGGCTATAGTTTAATACATAGCCATTTTTTGTTTCTAGACATATACGGTATAATATATTAGATTATCAAGCATTAATATATTAAAATGTAAGGTAAGAAAATATTGTATTTAATGAATATAAAAAAGCAAAGTAATAAATAAACTAAGGGAAAAAATTTATGGGCAGAATAGTTGCAACAAATAAAAAGGCATATTTCAATTTCTTCATTGAAGAAACATTTGAGGCTGGAATTGAGTTGCAAGGCAGTGAAGTAAAAAGCATAAGAAACGGAAATATTAGTCTAAATGAAAGTTATGCTGTCATTAAAAATGGTGAAGTATTTTTAATAAATGCTCATATTGCACCATATGATAAAGGCTCCCATTATAACCCCGATCCCAAAAGAACAAGAAGACTTTTATTACACAAAAGAGAAATATTGAAAATTCAATCTAAAATTGCAGAAAAAGGTTATACACTAGTTGCAACAAAAGTATATTTCAAACAATCACTAGTTAAAGTTGAACTTGCTATTGCAAAAGGTAAACAACTATATGATAAACGCAGAGCAATTCAAGAAAAAGAGCAAAAACGCTCAATAGATAGAATGCTAAAAGCACAAAAATATAGATAAATATTGGTGTGTTAAAGTGTTGATTAATGCATTATTAAAAAGCACAAAATATGGATAGATATAAAAGTACTAAAGTGTTAGCCCTGATAAAATATTAAATGTTCTGTAGGCAAAAAATTTTGAGATAAGGAAATGGATTAATTTTAATATAATAATATTAGTTAAAATGTTAATATAAATACTATATAAGATAAAAAACGAGGTGGGATATGAAATTAGATACAAAATGTGTACAAAGTGGATATGAACCAAAAAATGGTGAACCCAGAGTTGCACCAATAGTGCAATCAACAACTTTTGCATATGATACACCAGAAGAAATGGGCGATCTTTTTGATTTGAAAAAGCCAGGATATTTTTATACCAGACTTGGAAATCCAACGCTTGCAAATTTAGAAGAAAAAATTAGTGCTCTAGAAGGTGGAGTTGGTGCACTTGCAACTTCAAGTGGAATGGCTGCAACTACACTTGCAATTTTGAATCTTTGTGATGCTGGAGATAATTTCATTGCTTCATCTGAAATTTACGGTGGCACATATAATCTATTTAATGTAACACTTGGAAGACTTGGAATTGAATGTAAATTTGTAAATAAAAATGCTACGGAAGAAGATATAGAAAAATTAATTGATGATAAAACAAGATTAATCTTTTGTGAAACTATTGCAAATCCAGCAGGAACAATTGCAGACTTTGATAAATATTCTAAAGTTGCAAAAAAATACAATATGGTATTAATGGTAGATAATACTATTTCAACTCCATATCTTTGTAGACCATTTAATTTTGGTGCAAATGTCATTGTTCATGCATCAACAAAATATCTAGATGGTCATGCAACTTCAGTTGGCGGAGTCATTGTTGATGGTGGTAATTTTGAATATTATGGAAATCCAAGATACCCTCGTTTTAATGAACAAGATGCAAGCTATCACGGCTTAGTATTTGGAAAAGATGGAAGCAAGGGTGCATACATACTTAGAGCAAGGGTAATAGGAATGAGAGATATTGGAGCCCAAATGGCACCATTTAATGCTTTTCTAACAATGCTTGGTACTGAAACTTTACACCTTAGAATGCCTCGTCATAGTGAAAATGCACTTGCTCTTGCAAAGGCTCTTAAAAATCATAAAAATGTTGAATGGGTAAAATATGCAGGACTTTCTGACGATGAAGATCACAAAAAAGCAAATAAATATTTAGATAATGGCTATGCTGCTGGAATGGTATGTTTTGGAGTAAAAGGCGGAAGAGAAGCAGCAGTTAAATTTCAAAAGAATTTAAAGCTATTTAAGATAGTAACTCATATTGCTGATTCAAGAAGCTGTGTTTTACATCCTGCTTCAACAACTCATAGACAATTATCTGAAGAAGATTTAGTAGCAGCAGGAGTTCCAAATAATTTAGTTAGATTATCGGTTGGAACTGAAAATGCTGATGATATAGTAAATGATGTAATTAATGCATTAAATAAACTTTAAAATATAGAAAAAAACAAACATAGAATATGTTTTGTAAAATAAATAAATAGAGAAAAGACAGGCTAACATAAAAGTTAAATAAGTTTTGCAAAATAAATAAATAGAGAAAAGACAGGCTAACATAAAAAGTTAAATATAAACTGTTTTTGAAAAGGTGAGATATGCCAATAATTATCCCTAGAGCAATACCAGCGTTTAAAGTATTAAAAGATGAGAATGTTTTTGTCATGGGAAAGCAACGTGCAAATAGACAAGATATTCGTCCAATAGAAATAGGCATATTGAACTTGATGCCTACTAAAATTGAGACTGAAATACAGTTGATGAGACTTTTAGCAAATAGTCCACTTCAAATAAATATTACTTTAGTTACAACCGCTTCTTATGTTGGAAAACATACGCCAAGAGAACATTTAGAAAAATTTTATAAAACTTTTAACGAAGTGAAAAATCAAAAATTTGATGGTTTTATCTTAACTGGAGCACCTGTTGAAACTTTAGAATATAACGAGGTTTTTTATTGGAAAGAACTAGGTGAAGTTTTTGATTTTATTAAAAGCAATGTAACTTCAGCAATACATATTTGCTGGGGTGCACAGGCAGCACTTTATCACTTTTTCGGAATTAAAAAATTGCCACTTGATGAAAAACTTTTTGGATTGTTTGGAAATAAGGCTTTAGTAAATTATGATCCACTTTTGAAAGGCTTAGATGATACTTTCATTATTCCTCATTCAAGACATACTAAAATTGATGAAGATGCAGTCAAGGCAAACAAGAAATTAGTAGTTTTAGCCGAAGGTGAAGAATGCGGAATCAGTATTGCAAAAACAAAAGATGATAAAATGTTTTTCTTTTTTGGACATTCTGAATATGGAAAAGATACATTAAAAAAAGAATATCTACGAGATAAAGCAAAAGGTCTAAAAATTGCTCCTCCAGCAGGTGGATATTTTATAGATGGTGATGTAAACAATATAAACTTTTCATGGAATAGTACAGCAAATTTATTGTTCTATAACTGGCTTAATCACTATGTATATCAAATAACACCATATGATATTGAGCAAATATAAGAGATTATCAAATAGCATCATTAAGAGATATGAGATATTGTTAAATAAGTGAAAATAAGTCTTAAAATATTAAAATCAATAGATATTTTATGCGAAGATAACCATAGACATAGTTGCATGTAAGGCATTAATACAAAATTTTAAGAGGGATTTGTGCACATAGAAAGAGTACAACTTAAAAACTTTTTAAGTCATAGTGATGTAGACATTTCACTATGTCCTGGTATTAATGTCATATATGGTCAAAATGCTGTTGGCAAGACAAATCTTTTAGATTCAATGTATCTTTCAGCAGTTGGCAGATCATATAAATACTCTAAAGATAAAGATTTAATTGCTTGGGATTCAAAAGAAGAGGCAACTGTCATTGTTGATGTTAAAAATAGATTTACCAGTAATCAAGTTAAAATTCAAATTGGCCTTGATGGGAAAAAAAGAATATTCATAAATGATTTTAGAATTATGCGCATTGGTGAATTAATGGGAACTGTTAATTTAATAATGTTTCATCCAGATGAACTAAAGCTCATTAAAGATTCACCAAGTGAAAGACGACGTTTTATGGATATATCAATTTGCCAAAAAAGCAAAAAATATTTTTATGCACTAGTTAGATATGATAAATTACTCAATCAAAGAAATGCTGTGTTAAAAAAATATAAAGGTATGCCGCTACTTAAAACTTTTCTAGATATTACAACTAAAGAGATTGTAAAAACTGCAGAAACAATAATGAGAGCAAGAAAAGATTTTGTAGAAAACATGCTTGTATATGCAAAAGAACAACATAAATTAATAACTCAAGGCGAAGAAATTTTAGATTTAGTCTATGAAAGAGAAATGGTAGACTTTAATGATTTTGAAAATTCATATACCGATTTATTAAATAGAAGTTTAGAAAAAGATGAAAATTTAGGATACACAAGTGTAGGTCCACATAGAGATGATATTAAAATCACAAGCAATAATGTAGATATTAGAAAGTTTGGTTCTCAAGGTCAACAACGCTCAGCAGTGCTTTCATTAAAACTTGCAGAAATAAAATTGTATGAAGAGTTTCTCGGTGAAAAACCAATTCTTTTATTAGATGATGTTCTTGCAGAACTTGATGTCAATAGATGCAATGCTTTTTGTAGTGCAATACAAGGAATACAAACAATAGTGGCTTCAACTGATATACCAATTAATTTAGAAGGTGGTAGAATATTCCATATAGGTAAAGATAAAAAGGTAGTTCAAGAAAGATAGGCAGTGTAATATTTAAACAGCAAATGGGAAATAGTGCAAAAATAAAAAACTCATAAAAGAAATTAGGCGATAAAAATAAGATATATAAAGAGAGATCAGATGGTTTTAATAGACAAAAGAAAAGAAAAAATAGCAAATTTAATTAAAATTGAAGGCTTTAGTGCTGAAGAAATTTATGATTTAATAAGCATTCCTCAAGATAGCACTAGAGGAGATTATACTTTACCATGTTTTAAATTTGCAAAAACATTTAGAAAATCACCCGTGCAAATTGCTGAAATTTTGAAAGAACAACTAAAAGATCCAAAGGGCTTTGATAGTATTGAAGCAGTTAGCGGATATTTGAACTTTACATTAAAAAGTGAAGATGTCATTAAAGAGATAATTGAAAATGTAGTAGAAAAAGGCAGCAATTATGGAGATAGTGATATTGGTAAAGGTAAAACAGTTTGTCTAGATTACAGCTCTATTAATATTGCAAAACCTTTTCATATGGGACATTTATCTACAACTGCAATTGGCGCTGCATTATACAGAATGTATAAAAAAATGGGCTTTAATGCAGTAGGTATAAATCACCTTGGTGACTGGGGTACTCAGTTTGGAAAATTAATTGTTGCATACAAAAAATGGGGTGATACATTAAAGGGTGATGTTACAGTAGAAGGATTAAATTCCCTATATGTAAAATTCCACGATGAAGCAGATAATGATCCAAGTTTAGAAGATGAAGCAAGAGCGTGGTTTAAGAAAATTGAAGACGGAAATAAAGAGGCTTTAGAACTTTATGATTTCTTTAAAAAAGTAACCTTAGAAGAAGTTAAAAAAGTATATAAAAGATTGAATGTAACTTTTGATAGTTGGAATGGCGAAGCATTCTATAACGATAAAATGGATGCCATAATTGAAAGGTTAGAGGAGCTAAACCTAGTAGAATTGTCTGAAGGGGCAAAGATAGTAAATCTTGCAAAATATGAAGATAATCCAGAAAAAAGTCAAACACCACCATGTCTTTTAGTTAAAGCAGATGGTGCAACTTTGTATGCTACAAGAGATTTAGCTGCAGCATTTTATCGCAAAAAAACTTATGATTTTTATAAATCTCTTTATGTAGTTGCATACCAACAAAATCTTCATTTTAGCCAAATTTTTAGAGTGATTGAATTAATGGGTGAACCTTGGTATAAAGATTTAGTGCATGTTGCTTTTGGTATGGTGTCGCTAGAATCTGGAGCACTTTCTACAAGAAAAGGAAATGTTGTTTTACTTGAAGATGTGCTTAATAAAGCAGTTGCAAAAAGTTTAGAAATAATAACACAAAAAAATCCAAATCTTAAAAACAAAGATGATGTTGCAGAAAAGATAGGAGTTGGTGCAGTAATATATTCAGCACTTAGTACTGCAAGAATTAAAGATAAAGTTTTTTCATATGATAAGGTATTGAGCTTTGAAGGAGAAACAGGACCATATTTACAATATTCAAATGCAAGATGTCTTAGTGTTTTAAGAAAAGCAGAAATAGAATATCAAAATCCTGAAAAAGCAAAAGAAGCATTTTCAAATTTAACTTCAGAAGAAATTGAGGGAATATCTGATCAATATAGTAAAGAACTTGTTATGTTAATCGATAGATTTCCTTTTGTGGTTTTTGATGCACTTGAAAAATATGAACCATATATATTATCAAAATATTTAATTGATATAGCAAAATCATTTAATAAATTTTATATGGAAAATAGAATTCTAAATGCAGAAAAAGCATATGTTAGATCAAGACTTTCTCTTGTATATGCAACACATATAGTTTTAGAAGAGGGATTAAAGTTACTTGGCATTGATTCGCCACAAGAAATGTAATATATAAAAATCCACTAAATGCAGCACATATAGTTTTTGGTAATTGTTAAAAGTGTTTTGCATTGCTTTTAACGAGAAAATTAGAGTGAAAATGCATTCAAAAATTAATATTCATACATATAGATATTTGGTTGGTTTTTGAAATTAATATTGCCTAAATTAAAATAAACTAGAGGAAAAAATGATAGATATACACACTCATTCACAGTTGTCACACGACGGAAAATTCCCATTAGAAGAAATGATATCAGCGGCAGAAAATCTAGGACTTAGATATTATGCAATAACGGAACATTTAGACAGAGATTATATATATTTTGATAGATTAAAATCATGCAGACAATTAGATGTCATAAAATATAGAAAAGATAGAGAGGCTTTTTTAAAAACTTATGTTCCAAAAAATGATATGTATCTTGCATTTGGTCTTGAGGCTGGATATTCAAAAGAATCAATGTTTGACACAAAAGAAATTTTAGGAAATGAAAATCTAGATTTTGTTATTAATTCAGTACACACAATTGCATCAGGAGAAGATCCATACACAAAATATTATTATGAAATAAATAAAACCAAGACAGATGCATATAATAAATATTTAGACGCTGTTTATGAAAGTCTTTTTGTTCCATATGATTATCAAGTTGTAGGTCATTTAGGCTATGTAATAAGATATGCACCATATGATAATATATCCATATGTACGCCAGAATTTCAGAAAAAAATTGATGATATATTAAAAGAAATTATATCCCAAGATAAAACAGTGGAAATTAATACAAGAATTAGACAAGAAGGATATAATCAAGCACCAGAAGATTATATTCTAAAAAGATATAGAAAACTTGGTGGAACAAAAATTTCATATGCTTCTGATGCTCATAGACCAGACGAAATTGCAGGGAAATATTTAATTGGTGTAGAGGCTGCAAAAAAAGCAGGCTTTGAGTATTGGACTGTATATAAAAATAAAAAACCTGTAAAAATTGAATTTTAATAAGAGTAAAACAAAATAAAATTTCAATAGGAGATGAATATGAGTTGTAGTACAAATAAATCAATGGATTGTCCTTGCACATATAGTTGTCCTAATCATGGTAAATGCTGTGCTTGTTTAGCAAATCATGTGCCGTATGGAGAATTTCCTGCTTGTGTATTTAGTAAAGAAGCAGAAAGAACTTATGATAGAAGTTTTCGAAAATTAAAAGAAGATAGAGAGAAAAATAGATAATAAATTTGCAAAAATCTCAAAATTAATTTTATGCATTTTAGAAAATGTAAAAAGAACTTATGATAGAAGTTTTCGAAAATTAAAAGAAGATAGAGAGAAAAATAGATAATAAATTTGCAAAAACATTAAAATTTGATTAACATATAGTTAGAAATTAGTACATTGAAAATATAGGTGTAAATTACACCGCATATCTAAGTCGGGGGTGTTTTAGATTCGACTTGTGATGTTAAGGGGTAGTAAGCATGTAGAAGGCTCGGCTTCTATAAAACGGAACAATATTTAAACGCAGATTCAGATTTGCAATTAGCAGCTGCGTAGAATAGCTGCTCGTCAGCACTGTAACCTACGGACAGTTGTCTGGCGTGGTTTAGTAGGGAACCAAGCAACAAAGTAGTCTTGTATGTTGAATGGAATTTAAAGACTTGGTCGATATGTAGCCTGCCTACTGGCGACATTGAGACGACAATAAACAATAGGATAAACATGTAGAAAGCTATTCGGTAGCTCATTTGGACAGGAGTGCAAGTCTCCTCACCTCCACCATAACTTTAGATCTGATGCCAAAAAGGTGTCAGATTTTTTTTATTATTTAATGCTACAATATATCTATTAAGTTGCTGCATTTTATTAAATATTAATAGGGTGCATTAAATGTTCATAGATTGCAAATTTTGATAGAGTTCATGTCAGTTATAAAATGTTGATAGATTGCATTAAATATTTATAGAGTACATATT